>CAYHFK010000009.1:0-5877 GCA_964355895.1 uncultured Bifidobacterium sp.
AAGAAAAGCCTGTGCCGGTCAGTCATCCTTGACTTGCTTCACCCCATTCCTAGCCAGATATTGAGCCAAGACGCTCGGATGGGGTGCATAGTCGTGTCGCACTGGCCTGATGAAAATTCCGACACACGCGTTTTTGCCTTTGAATCCACAATTTCCAAAATGGCACGGACGCAGCTTTGATGAACGCGACGGCCTTAACACTGTCAACCTAACGAGACTATGATTTGGAATATTGATTATTTGTTGTTCATGTTGCCCGCGATGCTCATCGGTCTGTGGGCCCAGTTCAAATTGAAGTCCGCTTACGGCAAGTACAGCCAGGTGGGCTTGAATTCCGGAGTCACCGGCGCGGAAGCTGCCCGCGAGATTCTGGATCGGGCGGGACTTTCGAATGTGCCGGTCAGCGAAGTGGATGGTCATCTGACCGACCACTACGACCCGACGAAACGGGCGCTTTGCCTGTCCTCGGAAAATTTCCATGGCCGCTCCATCGCCGCCGTGGGCGTGGCGGCGCACGAAGCGGGGCACGCGTTACAACATCAGGCGGCGTACGGCCCGCTCCATTTGCGCATGACGCTCGTGCCGGTGACACAGTTCGCCAGTTACGCGTGGATTGGCATCATGCTGCTCGGCATGTTTCTGGTGTCGGCCAAGCTGATCTGGGTGGCCATCGCGGTCTTCAGCGTCACAATGGTGTTTCAATTGGTGACCTTGCCCGTCGAGTTTGACGCCAGCCGACGCGCCAAGGAACAACTCCTACGCCTGGGCATTGTGCGCGCCGAGGAAAGCGTCGGCGTGAGCAAGGTCCTGGGTGCGGCGGCGCTGACCTACGTGGCAGCATTGGTTTCATCGGTGATGCAACTTCTCTACTTCTTGAGCATGGCCCGCAGCAGCCGGGATTGACGAAGCATCGCCTCCGCCCGGCCAGATTCAAACCTTCGCTTGTGAGTTGACCGGCCTGACCGGAAGGCTTATGGAATCACCGCGAAATATCACCAGCCGACGGAAAATGTCGCTGGTGCCCAAGCAAATATGGATTCATTCGGACGCACCGTAGATTACCTGCGCATCTCGATCACCGATCGTTGTAACGAGCGTTGTCTCTACTGCATGCCGGAAGGTTACAAGGGTTGGGAGCAGCAGGCCGATCATCTCACGGCAGAGGAGATCGTGCGCGTGGCCCGCGTGGCAGCGGGTTTGGGCTTCCGCAAATTCCGCATCACGGGCGGCGAACCGCTCGTGCGACGCGACGCCGTCGAGATCGTGCGCGCCATCGCGGCGCTGCCCGGTGTGGCGTGTGTCGGGTTGTCCACCAACGGCACGCGACTGGCCACTCTGGCGCAACCGCTGCGGGACGCCGGCCTCCGGACGGTAAACGTGAGTCTCGACGCGCTCGATGCGGAGATTTACCGGCGCGTGACCGGTGGCGACGTGACGGCGGTGCTGGCCGGGATTCGCGCGGCGGTGGCGGCGGGTTTCGAGCGCGTGAAGCTGAACTGCGTGCTGATGCGGGGCGTGAACGAAAGCGAACTGTGGCCGCTCGTGCTGTTCGCCGCCGAACACGGGCTGCCGTTGCGCCTGATCGAGCTCATGCCCGTGACCTCCAGCGAGGTGTTGAACGAGAAAAACTTTCTCCCTATCGGCGAGGTGATGAAACGTTTCGCCCAGCGCGACGAATTGATCCCCCAACCGGATTCCCGGATCGGCTGGGGGCCGGCCAAGTATTATTCGTTGAAACACACCGGCGTCCTCGTCGGCTTCATCGGCGCGATGACCAATCTGCATTTCTGCGAAAGCTGCAACAAAATGCGCCTCACCGCCGACGGCAAGGTGCGCCCCTGCCTCGGCGATCACGGGGAACTGGATCTGCGTGTGGCGCTGCGATTCACGGCGTCGGATGAGGCCGTGCGCGACGTGTTGCTCGCCGCGTTAAAGGGCAAGCCGCTGGAACACCACTTCCACGATCAATACCAACCCGGCCGGCCCATGACCGCAATCGGCGGGTAGGCACGGGGCTGAAAGTGGGATGGGCAACATGCGTTTTTTTCTGACCGGCCCGCTTTCCCACCTGCCCACTTTCAAAGCGGCATCAGTTAGAGCCTCCTCACGTCGGCTGCTACGCAATCAATATCCGCCGGGCTGATGTTCCTGAATGTATTCCTGCTTGAGGCCGAGCTTCTCCGGCGCGCTTGTAGCGGCAGGCATCTTGCCTGCCGTAGAGCCGTGGCTTCCAGCCCGGCGGAATCAGTTCACCCAAACACAAGCCGCTTGAAAATGCCTCACACCGCAGCCACGAGTGACGCCAATCCGGGCGGCGAGACGCGCGCCCTCTACGGCAGGCGAAGACGCCCGCCGCTACGTCAGTGCCCGTGCTGATGTTCTTGGATGTACTCTTGTTTTAAGCCGAGCTTCTCCGGCGCGTGCAGCACGAGCATCTTCATCCGGATGTCCGACGGCACCTCATCCCGCGTGAGCTTGGAGACGACAATCATCAGCCCGATGGCCAACGGCACGGCCCAGATCGCGGGCTGCTCGCAGAGAATTCGCAGCAGCGGATGCCCGGCCCAGAACGTATTCAGCGGCTTGAACACGGCGAATAGCTCTCCGCTCCGGCCCGGCGCCAGCGCCAACGTACTGAAGCTCGTCAGCGAAATCGCCCCCACGGCGCTCAGGCCGCCGACCAACATGCCGGTGGCCGCGCCCTTCATCGTGAGCTGGCGCCACCACACCGCCATGAATAGCAGCGGGAAATAGCTCGCCGCCGCGATGGCGAATGCCTGGCCGACCATGAAGTTGATTTCCAACGGCTCCACGAACGAGCCGAGCAACATCGCCACGCCACCGAGGACGACGGCGAAGACTTTGAACATCCGCATGCGTTCGTTCGGCGTGGATTTCGGACGCAACATCCGGCCATAGACGTCGTGCGCCATCGCGCCGGTCATGGAGACGAGCAAACCGCTGAACGTGCTCATGAACGCTGCGAACGCACCCGCACAGGTGATGCCCGAAAGGATTGAGCCAAGCGGCGCGTATTTCGCGTTCAACAGGCGCGGGAGTTCAAGGACGATCTTATCCGTGCCCTTCGCGCCGATGCCGGAGTAAAGCTCCGGGAACAGATTGCGCCCCATCACGCCGAACACGGGCGGGAAGACGTAGAAGATGCCGATGAGAATCATCACCCACATCGTGGTGCGCTTGGCGGCGACGCCGTCGGGGTTGGTGTAGAACCGCACGAGGATGTGCGGCAACCCCGCCGTGCCGCAGACCAACGCGATGATGAGCGAGTAGGTGTAGAGCAGGGAATAGGGGCGTGGGTCAATCGGCACAATCTTCGCATCCTTCGTGAGAAAGGCGGTAACAACGCTGCCCTCCTCGACCACTGTGACGCCGTTGCTGGAAAGAACTGAAGGCAACGTCTTGGAGAAATCCTTTGCCTTGATTTCTTGAGTCGCCGGCGGCCAGTAAATGAAAAGGTTCGTCAGCTCGGGGCTGTATCTGATTTCCGATATTCTTCGGGTGTATTGCCGTTCCATTGTCGAGGTCAGCACCAACTCGAACGCCGACCGATTGGTCGGCGGGAAAGAAACCACCAGTTCCGGGTCAAATTTGAAGTTCCCCGCCCCACTCGTTCCACTTAGTTGGTCGAGGAGTCTGCCCGCGACATTTTCAAAGGCGCTGCCAAATGCATTCACGAGCAACGGACCAGTATAGCGAGGATCCGGTTTTGCGGCTTTGGCGGCTTTGGTCGTGAGCGGGCCGAAGGGGGAAAGCCAGGTGGAATCGGCGGGGGCTTTTTCAAGAGCGGCTTTTCGGATACTTGTTTCTGAAATAGAAATAGGCTGTGCCGTTGTTGCGACCGAGGCAAATATTGCAGCGGGAGCAATGCGAATCCCAAAACGCGGGTGATCTTGAATCACCAATCCTTTCGCAGCCAAGAATGCCTCGATGCTCTGAATCGTTGCTGCACTGTCTGTCGGATTAAGCAGAAACTCGCCCGGCGTTTTAAGATCAATCCCCGCATGCAACCAAATTGTCTTTCTAGTCTGGCGAGCATATTCAGAAATGGCCGTGTCCAGTCCGCTACCAGCCTGAGCCTTTTTCTTTCTGGATGCATACGGGGAGTCGAATGCCTTTACACGGGTTGTCAACTCGCCAACCGAGAGGCCTTTAGCCCCGAACTGACCTGCGCCAGAAGCTCCAAAAGGTCGGTATGGAATAAATCCATTCACGGCTTCAATTGGCGCACTGAACATCGGTAGTTGAACCTGTGTTCTGACTTCTGGTTCATTCATCAGGTGATGGTGTTTAGACTGACTTTCATTCATCTCCAGTTGTTTCCCATAATGCCCATACACCGCCATGAGCACGAAGATGGGCACGGAGATGGCGAACATCTTGGCCCAGTATTGCACGGCCTGCACCAGCGTGATGCCTTTCATGCCGCCGAGCGCGACGTTGAGCGTGATGACCGCGCCCACCAGCACCACGCCCACCCAATACGGCAGACCCGGGAAAATGTAGGCCAGCGTCACCCCCGCGCCTTTCATCTGCGGCATCGTGTAGAAGAAGCCGATGAACAGCACGAAGCACACGGCGATCTTGCGGAACACCGGCGAGTCGAACCGGCCTTCGGCGAAATCGGGAATCGTGTACGCCCCAAACCGTCGCAGCGGCCCGGCGATGAACAGCAGCAGGAACAGATAACCGCACGCGTAACAAACCGGATACCACAGCGCATCGTAGCCGCTCGACATCACCATGCCCGCGATGCCCATGAAGCTGGCGGCGCTGAGGTATTCGCCGGAGATGGCGCTGGCGTTCCATCCCACGCTCACACTGCGGCCCGCCACGAAGAAATCGCTGGCCGTCTTGGATTTCCTCGCGGTCCAAAAGCCCATGAAGATGGTCGCACCGACCGTGATCGCACTGAAGGCAAGAATCCAAGGATCAACCGCCATGGCGAACATCGGCGTCATGGCTTGGGGGTTTGGTCAGATTGAACTTCGCGAACTTCTTCGTCCTCGAGCGCAATCGACCGCCGAATGAAGTAAAACGAAATCGCCCACACCGCCGGGAAGAAGCCGATGCCCAGCAGAAACCAAGTGAGGGTGAAGCCGCCGAAAACCCGCGCGGCCATCAATTCCGGCCAGAAGTAATTCGCGAGCGGCAGTCCCAGCAACACCACCAGGAACGCCAGCGCGCAGGCGATGGAGAGCTTGAGTTGTTTGCGCATCAGCGCGTGGAGGAATTCCTCGCTGTGTATGTCCGGTTTTTCGGGTGTTGGCTTTGGCATGGGGCGCGCGGGGTTGTAACGGAGCGCCGCCCCAAAAGCAATTGCGGACGCGAAATAGTTCCAAATTCCGAGCGTCAACCTCCGAATCTGAGCTGTGAGCGGGTGGTAGGAACGCTGAAGTTATTAGCTTGGGTCGCCCAGCAACAACCGCTCGATCTCCGTGTAGTTCTCCACGACGACCGTCGCCGGCCGCAACTCGGCCGCCGGGTGCGTGTTGGTAATGGCAATCACCCGCATTCCCGCCGCAAGGGCGGCAGTCACGCCCGGCTTTGAATCTTCGATCACCCAGCATTCCGCCGGCGCGACGCCGAGCAGTTCCGCCGTGCGTAGAAAAATCTCCGGGGCCGGCTTGCCCCGCTGGACCTCCGAAGCGGTGACCGTGGCGGAAAAGTGCCGCCGCAGGTCCCGCAGCGAAAGCACCGCTTCGACCACCGGGCGGTCCGAGCCGGAAGCCAGGCCCAGGCGACAAACCCGCGATAATTTTTCGACGAGTTCCATCAACCCCGCATACACCGGCTGCTCCCGCTGGATGATCTCCAGCATCCGGTCGCGCTTCAGCTTCAACAACAGCTCCAACGACT
>CAYHFK010000009.1:5977-21152 GCA_964355895.1 uncultured Bifidobacterium sp.
TGGATGATCTCCAGCATCCGGTCGCGCTTCAGCTTCAACAACAGCTCCAACGACTGCGGGGGGTTGTGCTGGGCGACGAAATCCATCCACAAATCATGATCCGACCGGCCCACGTAATCGGCCCAGTCCACGCCGTGCGTCTCGCCGTAACCCAGCTCGCGCACCACTTCAAAAAACGCGTGCGCGTGACGCGATTCGCTGTCCACGATCACGCCGTCCATGTCGAAGATGACGGCGCGGAAATCGTTGTTAAATTTTCGGGGCGGCAAGTTCGAGAACACAGTTGAATTGTTTTTCCGTCACCGGCTGGACGGACAGGCGGGAGTTTTTCACCAACACCATCTCCTGAAGAAGTTTGTCCGTCTTGATGACATCAAGCCCAACCGGCTGCGCCAAGGTCGCGACCGGGGCGAGATCCACACAGGACCAATCACCCTCCGTCGCCGTCGGATCGGGGTAGGCGGCCTGCACGACTTTCGCGATGCCAACCACGTTCCTGCCTTGGTTGCTGTGGTAAAAGAGCACGCGGTCGCCGCTCTTCATTGCGCGCAGATTGTTTCGGGCCTGGAAATTACGGACGCCGGTCCAGGCGGTCCGGCCGTCTTTCACGAATTGCGCCCACGCGTAGGTTTCGGGTTCGGATTTCACCAGCCAATAGTTCATGGAAAGAATTTGCTTAAACACCCACCGCCTCGGGCCGTCGGGGTTTTTAATTTTTAATTTTTGATTTATAATTTAGGCTTGCGCCGTGAGTCTGGCTGAGAACCTCGATTCGATTCAACAACGGATTCGCGCCGCGTGCCAACGCGCCGGGCGCGCGCCGAATTCCGTGGCCTTGCTGGCCGTTGCCAAGACGCACCCGCCGGAAGCGGTCAGCGCCGCCGCCGATCTCGGGCTGGCGCTGTTCGGTGAAAACAAAGTGCAGGAGGCCCGGGCCAAAATCCCGCTCTGCCCGGGACGGCTGCGCTGGCATTTCATCGGGCATTTGCAAAGCAACAAGTGCCGCGACGCCGTGGAACTGTTCGCGATGATCGAGAGCGTGGACAGTCTCACGCTCGCGCAGGAAATCAACAAGCGCGCCGCCGCCGCCGCCAAAACGATGCCCATCCTGCTCGAAGTGAACGTCGCCGGGGAGGCGAGCAAGTTTGGCTACCCGCCGGAGCGCCTGCTCGCCGAACTGAAAGCGATCAACGCGCTGCCGCGCATTGAAATTCACGGCTTGATGGCCGTGCCGCCGTGGGCGTCGGTGCCGGAGAACTCGCGCCCGTATTTTCGTCGCCTGCGGGAATTGAAGTTGCAGTGCGAGCAAATCCTCGGCGCGCCCCTGCCCCACTTGAGCATGGGCATGAGCGGTGATTTCGAGGTGGCGATTGAAGAAGGCGCGACGATCGTGCGCGTCGGCACGGCATTGTTTGGCGAGCGCGCATATCGGTAGGACAGGCGTCGCGCCTGTCTCCATCTTGAAAAGCTTCATTCACCTTTAACCGCAGCCTTGGTCCTGAGAATCGCTTTGGTAAAAACCGGCGCTGGGAAGTTAGAGACAGGCGCGACGCCTGTCCTACGAGCCAAACATCCGCTTTGACGAACGAGTTTGAATGGCGACAATGGGCAGCATGAATCCAATTCGCCGCGTCACTTCGCTGCTGTCTTTACTCGCCGTGCTCGCCTTCAATTCCGTTCGCGCCGCCGATGATTATGAACCCGGCCCCGATTCCAAGCCGCAGCCAGACGTGCCCAAGGGCGAGGTATTGAAGTTCAGTTTCGAGCAATCGAAGATTTTCCCCGGCACCGATCGCGATTACTGGGTCTATGTGCCCGCGCAATACAAGGCCGACCAACCCGCCTGCCTTTACGTCAACCAGGACGGCATCCAATGGCAGGCGCCGACGGTCTTCGACAATTTGATTCACAAAAAGGAAATGCCCGTGACCATCGGCGTGTTCGTGATGCACGGGCGCGTGCGCGCCGGGGACACCAACGCGGCGGTTGATCGTTTCAATCGCAGTTACGAGTATGATGGCCTCGGCGACAGCTACGTTCGCTTCCTGCTGGAAGAAATCCTGCCCGCCGTGGAAAAAGTCACCCTGCCCGATGGCCGGCGTCTGCGCCTCTCGACGAACGCCAACGACCGCGCGATTGGCGGTTCGAGCAGCGGCGCGATCTGCGCCTTCACCGCGGCGTGGGAACGGCCGGACTCGTTCCGTCGCGTGTTCAGTGCGATTGGTACTTACGTCGGTCTGCGGGGCGGCGACCGTTACCCCACGCTCATCCGCAAGTATGAGCCGAAGCCGTTGCGGATTTTTTTGCAGGACGGCGCAAATGACCTGAACATCTATGCGGGCGACTGGTGGATGGCGAACCAGACGATGGAGCGCGCGCTCACGTTCGCCGGCTACGACGTCAAACATGTCTGGGGTGAGGGTGGTCACAGTGGCAAGCACGGCACGGCCATTTTCCCCGACGTGATGCGCTGGCTGTGGAAGGATTGGCCGCAGCCGGTCAAAGCCGGTCAAAGCAAGAACTCCACGCTCGAGGCGATCCTTACTCCGGGGGAAGACTGGCAACTGGTCAGTAACGGATACAAGTTCACGGAAGGCCCGGCGGCCAATGCGAAAGGTGAAGTTTATTTTAACGACATTCCCAACAGCCGGACTTACAGAATCGCGCTGGACGGCCAGGTGAGTGAATATATTGCCGACTCGAAAAAGGCCAACGGTCAGGCTTTCGGTCCCGATGGCCGGCTCTATGCCGTCGCGAGTGGCGACTCCAAAGTCATCGCCTACGACGCAGACGGAAAAACATCCGTGATCGCCGAGGGGATCGCCGGCAACGACATTGTCGTGGCGCACAACGGGAATATTTACGTCACCGATCCGTCCGGCAGCCGATCGAACGCGCCGAGCAAAGTCTGGCTCGTCAAGCCCAACGGCGAGAAACAAGTTGTGGACACCGGCCTGCGTTACGCCAACGGCATCACGCTTTCACCCGATCAGACGTTGCTCGATGTGGCGGACTATCGCTCACACTGGATTTACAGCTACCAGATTCAAGCCGACGGTACGCTGGCGTTCAAGCAACGCTATTACTGGATTCACGCACCCGACAACGAGGACGACACGGGCGCCGACGGCCTGCGGATGGATCGTGATGGCCGGCTCTACGCCGCCACACGTCTCGGCGTCCAGGTGTGCGATCAACCCGGTCGCGTCCAATGCATCCTGCCGACACCGAACGGGAAGGTGTCGAACCTGTGCTTTGGTGGCGAAAACTTTGACACCTTGTTCGCCACTTGCGGCGACAAGGTTTACAAACGGCGGCTGAAAGTTCAGGGCGCGCAAGCCTGGGCCAGGCCGAATAAACCGGGCGCGCCGCGACTTTGAATCGAGCGGCGGGTGACTCACGCGAATAATTCAAAATCCAGAGGGGCTTGCAAAACCCACCCGGAGCGCCGCGTGAGGGCACGCGGCCTACAAGATTCGGGCGGATTTCTTCGGTCGTGTAGGCCCGCTGCCCTCAGCGGGCGGGGGTTTTGCAATCGCCTCTCCAGGCTGGATTTTACTTCAATTACCGGGACGGTTTGAGCTAAGCTCCCACCAGTGACCATTCAGACGTTCAAAAAAGAAATCGCCGCCGCCGTCAGAGCCTACGAGAAATACGTGATCTGCCTGGACAAGACGCCGGAAGATTTCGAGGCCGCGATGAATTCGCTGATGCAGAAGGCGCTCACCGCCTATGAGCAGCGCGGGCCGGGAATGCGTCATGGCCTCGCACTCGACAAGCAGGTGACCATCATCCTCAGCCAGAGCGACGACGCGCGGCCACTCTGCGGCATCTATTTCAACCTCCACTCGCCGTACCAGAAAAGCACGCTGCCTTCCACCGTCAAAGCCATCGGCCCCAAACCAGCCGCCGGCGAGTGAGCGGGGGAAACCGGCAAACGGTCGTCCCAATCACGGCACCGGCGCGAAGTGGAACACCTGCGCGCCGTGGGCCGGCAAATCCAGATACAACCCCTGCTGCGCGATGTCGCTGCCAACGCGAACATGGCGCTCCTCGCTCAAGCGATCGCGCAGGGTCCAGTGACGTTCCGCCAATCCGGGCACGGTCAACGTCACGTAGCACTGGCTGCGATGCGGCGCGAAATTGACGACCACCAGATCAAACTCCGGCGTCTTCTCCTGCCACTGCACGATGAGGAAATTCTGCCCGGTTGGATTTCCGTCCCACGCGGAGCGCGGGGGAAGCAGTTGCGCCTGACCGCGACCCACGCTGGACTGCTTAATCGCGGTTAAAAGCTGCTCGTAGGTCGCGCGGATTTCCGGCTGGGTCGGCTCAATGGGGCGGCGCACGAGTTGCACCGGCAATTTGAGCCGGGCGCCGGTGAGTTGCCCCTCGTGCAGGAATCGCATTCCGGGCAACCCCAGGATCGCCAGCGCCGCCGCCCGATTTTCGGCGGCGGAAAGTTTGGCGGCGACACGGTCTTCATCGTGGTTCTCCAGGAAGTGAACACTGGCGGCGACATATTCCGGGGGTGCCGTCAGCAGTTGTTGCTGCGCACGCAGGTACTGCCGCCCGATCAGTTCGTCGTAAAGCTGCTTGTCGTAGGTGTAGTCGAAGCCCAGCGATTGCAACCGCGCTTCCAGCCCCCAATAAACTTCGGCCATGAACAGGAAACCCGGTTGCGCCTGTTTCACCGTGGCAATGGCCTCCGCCCAAAACTCGCCCGTCAGCGACGGCTCATTCGTCGGCAGATGCGCCCACGTCTTCGCGAACACTTCATTGAGCAACAGCATCGCCATGTCGCAACGCACGCCGTCGCAGCGCGACGCGATGGAAAGCAGGAGCTTTTGCATGGCCGCGCGCGTGACCGGGCGGCGGTAGTCCAGTTGCGCCACGTCCGTCCAAGGCGCGAAATACGGGTCCTTGCCGTTTGCAATCCAACGCGGGCCACCGGCGGTCTTTTGCGCGAAAGTGCCGTCGGCCGCCTTCGCGCTTTGCACGAACAACTCCGGTTGCGCGTTCACCCAGGCATGATCAATTCCCAGGTGGTTCGGCACGAAATCCAAAATCAGTTTCATCCCGTGGCGATGCAGCTTCGCACGAAATTCCTTCAAACCCGCCTCACCGCCGAGCGCGGGCGCAACTTCGTACGCCGCGATGGAATAGGGCGAGCCGCCTACATCTTCGTCGCGCCAACCGGGAAGGACTTCGTCGTAAGCGCGGCGCAGGCCGGGCTCGTTGAGCGCGAGCGCGCGGGCGCGCGGGCCGGTCGGCCATACCCCCATGAGCCAGAGGTGCGTGAAGCCGAGCTTTTGCCAGCGCACGAACTCGGCGTCCGGCACGGTGGCGAGGGTAACGGCGCGTTGGTGCCGATCCGACAACTCGCGCAGCCAGCAACGCGTGTTGATTTCGTAAAGCAGCGGATGATTCATACCATGTTCCAAGCCGACGTTAGCACGGTCAGTTTTCCGGGCAAATCGAAACGCAGCAAGCAGGTGGCTCCGGACAAGTTGTTTCGCCTTTACCGTTCACAACCCCACCGACATCTTTGTGGCGGAATGAAACACGCACCCGACAACCCACAAAAATCTCCTTTTCAGAAACTCTCAACTTTCCTGCGCTTCCCCACCATCGCCGTTTTGTCGCTGGCCCACGCGAACGGTTTGTTCGCTCAGGGTGCGATCGTCTCACCGCCCGGACGCTATACCAACTCGGAATTGCACCACTTGTGGAAACCGGTGGCGGACACGGTCTTTTCGCAGGAGATCGGGGAAAAGGTCGCCACGGCCAAACCGGTCACCTCAGTCGTAGTTTACAAAGACTCGGTTTATGTCGTCGTGGGAGGCACTCTCCAGCGATTGCAGGACGGTGTTCTAAAAACTGCGCCCGGCGCTCCGGGCGGCGTGAAGCGCTTGCGGTCGCTCGGCGGTGCGGTCTGGGCCGCAACCGAAAAGGGAACATACCGTTACGCCGGGGACGTCTGGGTGCGCGTTGACGAACGGTCATCCACGGATTTCTGCGTCCATCTGGGCCAGGTTCATGTTGCGACGCGGGATGATATTTTCCGGTTTGAAGGCGGGAAGTTTGTCAATATCCGGCCCGCTGGAGGTTACTTGTCCACCGACACGACTGTGTTGATGGAGGACTTCACCCAGGTTTTGGCCGACCCGGTGCAGATTGGGCCGTTGGAAAGGATCGCTTCGTACAGCGGGACGCTATATCTGCTACGCCCCGGCCGGCTGGCTTTGCTGGACGGGAAGACCTTCTTCCCGGACCCGATGGACTGGGGAACGCTGCCGTCACCGGTCACTCGGGATATGCTCGCGCTGGGCAGCCGGCTTTGTGTGGCGACGGATCGCGGGGTTGCGGTTTTGCGCGGAATGGCCCTGACGACGCTGCGCGGTCCCGACGGGTTGCCGTATGAAGACACGACGTGTCTCGCGGAGGGTTTCGACGGCGATCTCTGGGTCGGAACTTCCCGGGGCGCGATCCGCAAAACGGATGACGAGTATCATTATTTCGGCGCGCAACACTGGTTGCCCGGTGACTACGTGCGCGACATAGCGGTTGGCGACCGGGAGGTTTACATCGCCACGGACGGCGGACTGGGGATCATCCGGTACGAGCCTTACACGCTGGTGAAGAAGGCGGCCTATTTCGAGCGCGAGCTGGACGAATGGGGCTTCAAGCGGCTGGGCTTCATCCACAAACTTTACTGGGCAGGCGACAAGGACGGCTGGCTGCGGGAGATCAGCGACAATGACGGCGGGAACACCGCGCATTACCTGGCGGCAATGACCTTCAAATACGCCGCCACCGGCGACGAAAAGGCGCGGCAGCAAGCGGTCGAGGCGTTCAAAGCCATGGTCTGGCTGGATGACATCACGGGCAACCCCGGATTTTTTGCGCGGGCGATCTGGTCAGTCCAAGGAGACAAAGGCGAGCGGGCCACGCGCGGATCGGGCGGTTTGCCCGCCAAGTGGTATCCAACGAAAGACGGGTTGTGGATTTGGAAAGGCGACACGTCCAGCGACGAAGTGAATGGACACTATTTTTCCGTTTGTCTCTTTCACGATCTGGCGGCGAAAGGACCGGAGAAGGATCGCGCCGCAAAACACATTGCGAACATCACGTCGCACATCATCGCCAACGGCTGGTTGCTGCGGGACATGGATGGCAAGCCGACGCGGTGGGGGCGCTGGGATCCCGAATACCTGCAACGACCGTACGGCTACGAGTCGCGCGGCTTGAATGGCATGGAGGCGCTGAGTTACGTGGAGGCGGCGTATGCGCTGACGGGCGATCCGAAGTTTCAGGCGGGACGCGAGCAACTTCGGCAATGGCGTTACCCCACTTACGTCGTGCGGCAGAAGATGACCTTCCCGCCGGACTCGATCGCGACGTGGGACGATGAACTGGCGTTTTGGTGTTACTCCACGCTGATCAGTTACACCCAGGACCCGGAACTGCGATCCATTTACCTGCGCAGCCTGGAGCGGAGCTGGGAGTTACTACGCATGCAGCAGTTGCCCTTCTTCAACTTCACCTATGGCGCGCTCACCGGGAACGATTGTGAAGCGCCCCGGGCGGCCCAGCATCTACGGGAATGGTCGCTGGACCTGGTGAATCACAACTACCGCAACTCGCACCGCAGCGACCTCGCACCGCAACGAGATTACGTGCCTCATGGCGGCGGCACGCGCGCCATTTCGCCCCGGGAATCGGAATCCAAATGGGGCAGCCGCAGCGCCCTCCAGTACGACGGCGGGGAGAACAGTCAGGGCGTCACGCCCCCCATCGGCTGGCTGGAAGATTACTGGCTGGGGAGATATTACGGCTTCATCGAAGCGCCCAAGACGCAAGATCCTCAAGCGACTGCTTTGCGGGCGCGGGCGGTGAAACTGCGCGGAGCGACACCTTACAACGGACCCGCTCGTCCAGCCGGTAAGTGGGAAAAGTGATTGTTTGTTCGCCCCACACCGCCGGCACACTCCGACGCAGCATTTCATCTGGGTTTCCCGCCCAAGGGATGCTCAAAGCGGTCACGCAGTGATCACCTTAGCGCGCTGGAATGCTTGATCATCCAGTCAATATCACGGCTCTTGGGTGCAGGGGGGCTGACGAAGTCAGTCATTGTGACCGGTTTCTTGGTACTCGCCTCTTTCCAGGAGTGAATCTCGCTGTGGCCGTCCACGAAATTAAAACCGCAGGCGCCATTGTGGTAGCTGGCCGGAAGATCGATCCAACTATTCGGGCTCAACACCCCGGTGATCATCCACCCGTCGTTGATGCTGTCCGGATGTTCATCCACCACCATCCAGAGATCGCTCGGTCCGGGTTTCACTACATCGGAGAACTTGTCATAACTATAGTGGGTTGAATACCAAACCGACCCTCCCGATTGACCCTTGTCCATCTTGTAGGCGCCACCTTCGATGAACCCATTCATAGAGATGCTGCGGACCCGGCCGGTCCAACGCCGGCTGCGTTGCGCCGCGGAAAGATAATTGTCGGCCGGACATTTGTAGATGCCCAGACTCTTGGTGTACGGCCCGATCTTGCCGGCCAGCAGCATTACGGTATTGGTATTTTCCGTATCCAGCGACCAATCCATGTGGCCCTGAATCCAACCGCCCATCCCACTGCCCTGCAGGTTGGGCGGGAACCACCCTCGGTTATCATCGGCATACAGTGTCACGGCGAGCCCGACTTGCCTAGGGCTGGTATCGTTTGACTCCAAAGCTTCCGGCAAGGAATATCCCACGCCCACTGCTCTTCAAATCTACACATGCGTCGGTTGACAAGAATCCGCCGCCAACATTGTGCCATGTGCCGTTGTTATCTTGCCAAAGCAGAATATTCAACCCGGTTAGAGGCGGTGCAGCAGGATCACAATCAAAAGGCCAGATGCTGGTTGGTTGAGCACCCGCTATGTATAGGCCAGTACTATGTGAAGTAACTTTGCCTGGAAAGTACGGGAAACCACCATAGTTCGCAGTTCCGATACTTGGCTTGGGGAAGGCCCATCTAACAAGACTTGAACTTACATGATCCAATGTGGCTGCGCCCATACCCGGTATTCCGGGGCAATCATTGGGATCCGGGCACTGGAAAAAGTCATATCCTGCACTTGTGAAGTCTCCAATGATGCGAATTGTCTTAGTACCCCCATTGGTGTGAAGGGTCATTCCTGTAACGAGCAGGTCTGAGGGGGCAAATAGCGGATTGCAATTTATATCCCATCCTACACCCGCTATTCCATGTCCAAACGCACGCCAATCCCCGTCAGATTGTGACCATTTCGCAATATTGTAGCCATCACCGGAACCTGCTGTTGGGCTTCGAATCAAACTGCCACCGACATAGACATCATGGTAATTACCAGTTTTTCCCAATACTATTGAATTCACAGGCTGACTTTGCCAATACCCGGCAGCAACGCCACCATTCAAGTCAAGCCATTGAGACCCATTCCATCGCGCAACATTCGCGGAAGGTGAGTTAAACCAACCTCCAACGTAGACCCAAGGGGAGCCTCCCGTTGCATTATCCACAGCAATTGTATATACTCCGCCAATTCCGCCATTTCTGGTCACACCGCTTCCGAGTGCTTGCAATGTGCCAACGGCGAACACTGGATAGACAGCAACTGAATTTGCTGGAATGAACGTTGAACCACTTTCGGCGATTTGATCGAACCGACCTCCAACGTATAACTTCCCTGCGTAATAAGTCATTGCGTAGACCATTCCATTTACAACAAGGATTGGGGTCCCGTCATAGTCCCATCCCTTCTTGGGGTGCCATCTGTGAATTACAGTAGTTATCGGGTTGTCCGAGGTTTGTTCAGCTACAAAAACTTCGTCCCTGTTATCACCTGCTGTGAGGGCAATCGCAGTCGTCAAGCCCTGGCTGCCTGGATAACTTGATGAGAAGTTGCTATCCCATGATGCAGAGTATCCATTAAGGATGCTTGCGAGTATTAGAACGATGAAGCTAATCCGAATTACAATACTTCTTGAATGTGTATTCATATAGACCTTCCCGTTTGTGGTTGTTGTTCGATTTGGTTTGTTAGGACCAGTTTGTATAATTATCTCGCTGGTCCACAAGTGTTTCTACCACGCAGGCAACTGGTGTCAACAGCTTTTATGATATCCGGGTGTTCATCAAATCTGATGAACAGCCGATGAATTCAGTCGATGGCTTGTGTGAATCGCGAATACTTATAAACGCCAACCTTTGCGGTAGTGATGCTGGATGAATTCGTCGGCCTCGGGGCGGTTCTTTGCACGAAGGTTCCTGGAATCCCACTCGATCTTGCCGCCGACCCGATATGCCACGTTGCCCAGCAGCGCCGCTTCGGTGAGCGGGCCGGAGTAGGCGAAATCACTCGGCGCCGGTTGGTTGGTTTTGATGGCGTGGAGCCAGTCGCGGTGGTGTTGGGTGAAATCACTGTTGATGCCTTTTGGCTCGGCGTAGTCGGCGAAGTTCGCTTCGCGCAAGATCACGTGGCGCGTGTAGTCTGCGAGCAGCGTGCCTTTTTCGCCGATGAACAAAACCCCGCTCGCCCATTGGTCCGAAATGGCCGCCGGGAGCAACGACGGTTTCTTTCCGCCGTGATACCAAGTGAGTTTGAGCGGATTGAGCAAGCCGCCCAGGAGTGCCGGACGCGCCACGAGCGAGGCCGGATAATAGTAGCGCACGATCAGATATGGCGGCGTCGAGTCGCGATGCGGCGCGGGGCCGTCCACGACTTCAGCGGAGAGCGGCGCGCGCAAACCCAGCGCCCAATGCGGCAGATCCATGAAGTGGCAGCCGAAATCCGCGATGGCGCCGCCGCCAAACGCCCACCAGTTCCGCCAACTGGCGGGCAAGTATTCCGGATGATAAGGACGGGCGGCCACGGGTCCGAGCCACAGGTCGTAGTGCAAACCGGCGGGCACCGGCGGCGTTTCTTTGGGCAAATCCTTCCCGCCGTAGGTGGCGTTGACCCACACATGGACTTCGCTCACCGGCCCGATCGCGCCTTGCTGGATCAGTTCCACCACCTGGTGATAATTTCCGCCGGCGTGAATCTGCGTGCCGATTTGCGTGATGAGCTTGTGTTTGCGCGCCAACTCCGTGACGACGCGGCATTCGGAAATCGTGCGCGTGAGCGGCTTTTCACAATAGACATGCCGACCGCTGCGCAGCGCCGCCGCCGTGGCGACCGCGTGCGTGTGGTCGGGCGTGGCGATGACCACGGCGTCAATGTCCCGCTGATCGAGCAGGCGGCGGAAATCGTTGTACGTTTTCGCGGCCGGGAATTTCTGCTTCGCCGCAGCGAGAAACGTGTCGTCCACGTCGCACAGGGCCACGATGTTTTCGCCCGCGACATTCGTCATGTCGTAGTTCCCCTGGTTGGCAACGCCGATAATCCCGAGGTTCAACTTCTCGTTCGCGGAAAGTTTTCGCGGCGCGGTCCGGCAACCGACGAGATAAAGGCCCGCCGCCCCAAGCACACTGCGTTGAATGAATTCGCGTCGCTTCATGACAATCCTTTGGCTTCCCAACCTTTGCGATAACGCCGGCGGACGTATTGATTGGCTTCGGCCAGGTTCGAGAACTTCAGCTTCTTCGCGTTCCATTGCAGGGTGGTTTGCGGGAAGCGCGAGGCGAGGCTGCCCAGCAGAATCGTCTCCGTCAACGGGCCGGCGTAATCAAAGTTCGCCGAGGTCTGGCCGTTGCCGCGGCAAGCCTCCACGAACTGCTGCCAGTGATCGTTCTCCGTCACCTTGGGCCGCGTCCAGTTCTCGAAATCCTTTTCGGGGAAGAGTTGGGCCCGCGCGATGTGCGGCAGCAGCATCATGCCCTTCGTGCCAATGAACAGTGAGCCTTGGTCGGGCAGCTTTTCATCGCCCAGCGGCGGTTGCACTTCTTTCGGCGGACGCTCGTTGCCGTCGTACCAGGTGACTTTGATGGTCTTGCCCTCGGTGTATGGCGTGCCGGGAAAAACGTATTCGATGCGGGCGTTGATGGCCCAATTCCACTGATTCGGCGCCGGACCGTCCGAGCGCAACGAAATCGGCGCGGTCAAGTTGAGCGCCTTGAACACTGGATCGTAAATGTGACAGCCCATGTCGCCGAACGTACCGGTGCCGAAGTCGAGCCGCTTGCGCCAGTTGGTGGGATGATAATAGCCGTCGCCTATGAACGGGCGTGCCGCGGCAGTACCAAGCCAGGAATCCCAGTTGAATCCGTCGGGGATAGGATCGGCGCGTTCGGGTCGCGGCGAAGGATCGCCCCAGGCTTTGTTGCTCCAGGTGTGAACTTCTTTGATCTTGCCGATGGTCCCATCTTGGATGATGCGAACTGCTTCGCGGTACGTGCCGCTGGAATGAATCTGGATGCCCATTTGCGTCACGAGCTTCTGCTTGCGCGCGAACTCCGTGAGCCGGCGCGCTTCGTAGATGTCGTGCGTCAGCGGTTTCTGGCAATAAACATGTTTGCCGAGTTGTAGCGCGGCCATGGCCATCGGGGCGTGCATGTGGTCGGGCACGGTGACGTTGACCGAGTCAATGGACTTCTCCTTGTCGAGCAACTCGCGCCAGTCCTGATAAATCCGCACGTCCGGGAATTCCTGCTTGAGCGCGCGGGCTTTGTTCAGGTCCACGTCGGCGACGGCGACCAGGCGGGCGTGTCCGCCCCGGGTGATGCCTTCAATGTCGCTCCGGGCCATGCCACTGCTGCCGAAGCTGGCGTGCTGCAGCATTTCGTTGGGCGAAGCGGCGCGTAATCCGCTGGTGACATAGGGCGCGGCCCACAGCCCGGCGGCGGTCACTGCCGCCCGACGGATGAATTCGCGGCGGGAAAAGGTGTTGCTCATCGTTTTACTTCGCGGGGAGTTCGCGGACGTAGATGTTCTTGAACCACAGCACGTCGCCGTGGTTTTGCAGTTCAATCTGCCCGCTGGCGAAGATCGGCTGGGCCCGGTCCCAGTAATTATCCAGCACGGTGTCGCGCGTGACGAGTTCGCCGTTGAGATAAATGTGGGCGCGCTCGCCGACCATAATGATGCGGAAACGATTCCACTGGCCGATGGGTTTGTCGGCAACCTTGAGCGGCTTGCTCGGATTTTTCTGGTTGTTGTAAAATGCGCCCGATCCAACTTCGCTGCCGTGTTTGGTGGGCTGGGTGAACGGGTCCCAGATGGACACCTGCGGCGAGCCGCGCAGGTAAATCCCACTGTCCCCATGCTCCGTAATTTTCCAATCCACGAGCAGCTCAAAATTCGCGTAGTCCTTCACCGTGCATAGGCTGCGGCCCTTGCCATCGAATACGAACTCGCCGTTCGCCACGCTCCAATGGGCGCGCATGTCGTCGTCGGCTTCCTGCTGCGCCGCGGTCCGTTGTTCCGGCGTGAGCGCGGCGCGCTTGATCGGATTATCGTTGGGCCCTTTCAACAACCCCTTCCAACCGTCGAGATTCTTCCCGTTGAACAAAGCCGTGAACCCCTCCGGCTCGGAGTTGTCCTTGTCCGTGCGCGGCAATTCCTTGATGCGGAGGTTGCGGAACTCGAGGTAATCGCCATGGCCGAGGAAGCCGATGCGGCCCCGCTCGCGGAACAAGCCCGGATGCTGGCGGATGATTTCCGGGTCCGTGACATCGTTGAGATTCGCGTCCACGATGGTCTTGCCGTTGACCACCACCTTGATGTGGCGGCCTTGGGCCGTGATTTCCTCGGTGTTCCACTCGCCCGGCGGCTTGAGCGCCCCGCGTTTGGCGGCCACGACGCCATAAATGGACCCATGATATTGTTCCGCGCGCAGTTTGCCCCATTTACCACGATCGGCGGCGCCGTCTTCGAGAATCTGAATCTCCATGCCGAGGTAAGCGACATCGCCACCGAGCGGCGCACGGATGCCGACGCCGTTGTTCGAGCCATCCTCCAGTTTGAACTCGAGGCGCAGGATGAAGTCGTCAAATTCCTTGTCCGTGAGGAGATTTCCCCCGCCGCCCCGGGCACAGTAAAGGACCCCGTTGGTAACGCCGTAGCCGGCGCCGTGTTGGCCGCTTAACGTCCAACCCGCGAGGGTCTTCCCGTCGAACAGCGGAACGAACCCCGCATCCTGCTGGGCGGTAACGCACGAAGTGAGGGCGCCCGCAACGAGCGCGGCGACCGGGAAAAGTTTCGCGCGCTGGAGAAGGGCAGTGAAGCCGGTGGGGTGCTTTTTCATTTTGGTGGTGGTGACTTGATGTTTAGGCAAGCGAGGATTTGCCAATTCACAAAACCTGTCAAGCCGGCGTTTGTTCGCGCCAAAATTTTCAGATGCTTTCCCAAATCCAAAACGCTAACCTCCGCCATGCTGATTCGCCTGATCTTCGTCGTCACACTGCTCCTCGCGCGACCGGTCTTCTCCGCTACGGATTACTTTGTCGCCCCCAACGGCAGTGACGCCAACGCCGGCACGAAGGCAAAACCCTTCGCCACGTTGGAGCGGGCGCGCGATGCGATTCGCACGCTTAAGCCCGGGGGCCGATTGCCCAAAGGCGCGGTCACGGTCTGGCTGCGCGGCGGCGACTACTTTCGCACCAATTCGTTTGAACTCACCGCCGCGGACTCCGGCACCCCGGAGTCGCCCATCGTCTGGCGCGCTTACAAGAACGAACGCGTTCGCCTGCTCGGCGGGCGCACCTTGACCGGCTTCGCCCCCGTCTCCGATGCGACCGTGCTTGCAAGACTTGACGAAAAGGCGCGCGGGCAAGTGGTCCAACTGGACCTCCATGCGCTCGGCATTACGGATTTCGGCGAGATGAAATCGCGCGGCTTTGGCCGGCCGGCGGTACCGGCGCATTGCGAATTGTTTTTCGATCACCGGCCCATGACCCTCGCCCGCTGGCCGAACGCGGGTGAGTTCGCGAAGATTGCGGGTTATCCCGCCGCGTCCGATCACGTGGACGAGCACGGCGGCAATGTCGGCCAGTTGCCGGGCGGCTTCCTTTACGCGGGCGACCGTCCGCAGCGCTGGCAGGACCTCAGCGATCTCTGGGTGCATGGCTATTGGTCCTACGATTGGGCCAACTCGTATGAGAAGGTTGCTTCGCTGGATGTCGGACAACGGCTCGTGAAAACCGGTGCGCCCCACGGTCTCTACGGCTTCCGCAAAGACCAGCGGTTCTATTTCCTGAATGT
>CAYHFK010000009.1:21252-32278 GCA_964355895.1 uncultured Bifidobacterium sp.
TCTCTCTCCTCGACCAGCCGCTGCTCAAGCTCACGGCCGTTTCACATGTTACCTTTCGCGGTCTGATTCTCGAGGCCACCCGCGGCAACGCGGTTGAGATTCGTGGTGGCGTGAGCAATCGCATTGCGGGTTGCCTCCTCCGCAATGTCGGCAACAGCGGGGTGGTGATCGAAGGCGGCACCGGTCACGCCGTGGTGAGTTGCGACGTGTTGGACACCGGAGACGGCGGCGTATCGTTGACCGGCGGCGACCGCCAGACGCTCACGCCGGGCGGACATTTCGTCGAGAACTGCCACTTCCAGCGCCTGGGTCGTTGGTCCAAATGCTACGTGCCGGCGGTGGCGATGACCGGCGTCGGCCTGCGCGCGTCGCACAATCTCATCCACGATCACCCGCACTGCGCCATTCTCTACTGGGGCAACGATCACCTGATGGAGTTCAACGAGATTCATCACATCGCGCTGGAGACGGGCGACGTGGGCGCGATCTATACCGGCCGCGACTACACGTTTCGCGGGAACAAGATTCGCCACAATTTCATTCACCACACCGGCGGCGTGGGCATGGGTTCGATGGGTGTGTACATGGACGATTGCGTCAGCGGCACGGCGGTGTTCGGCAACGTCTTCTACAAGGTTCACTGGGCGATGTTCATCGGCGGCGGACGCGATCATCGTGTGGAGAACAACCTGTTCGTGGACTGCGATCCGGCGGTGCGCGCGGACGGTCGCGGCCTCGACACATCGCCGGTGTGGCGCAACATGGTGGACGACACGATGCGCAAACGGCTCGCCGAAGTACCGCTGGCGCTGTATCGCCAGCGCTATCCGGAGATGAAATCGCTCGACCGTTACTACGGCCCGCCCGACGGTCCGGCGATCACCGGTGAGGCGTTCAAAGGCGTTCCGCCCGACGACAACGTGGTTGTCCGCAATGTCTGCGTCGGCAAATGGGTGGATGTCGGCTGGCACGCGACATCGGGAATGTTGCGGCTCGAAAACAACCTCACCAACGCCTCCCCCAGTCTCGTTTCCGCGCCCAACGATCAGTCGCATGCGACTGATTTCGAGTTGACGAAAAATTCTCCGGCGTGGGTGCTGGGCTTCCAACACATTCCCGTCGAGCAGATCGGCCTGCGCCAGGATGAATTGCGTCGCGGGCTGAAGCGTCTTTCCGCCGCGGTCACGCCACAGAAATGATGCCGTCGCCAGGGAGGACCATGGCGCGATGATGGATGGCATTCAACTTTTTGCCCATTCCTTCCCGTTCCGCCCTTCAGCGGGCCAACGGTTGACACCACCCCGCCCACCGGCCAATCATCCCGCCCATGAGCGACATCATTTATCCCCGCAGTCCGCGCGAGGCAATGGACGGCTGGCCGCATCTGCCCCGCTACGTTGACAAGATCCGCCTGCACCTGGCCGGCAAGCTCCACGCCGATTACCAGAACAACTTCGGCAAAGGCTTCGATGGTGCCTGGCTCCAGGCCGCCGGCGCGACGCACGAGCAAATGATCGCCGTGGTGAAAAACACCGTCAGCGACGGCGAAGTGTGCGATTGGGTTCGCCACCATGTGAAAAAATCCGCCGCCGACAAAGCCGCGTTGCTCGCCAGCATGCTCAACTATCCCAAGGCCGACGACGCGGAAGGCATCGCCCGGCTGAAACTGCGCAAGGAACAGGCCGGCCTGAGCCACCGCGACGACCTCAAGAACTTCGTGGATTTCATTGACGCCGACGAGAAGCGGTCGTAGTCCGCCGCAACCAAAGCCGTACCCAGCACCGAAGATTAAGTGTCAGTTTCATTTCCATTTTTACCCGGGGGACACTGTTTTTAGTTTCAATCCGCGCCCCGCTCTTGCGAGCGGGGCGACAGCGCCGATGCGACCAAGGCCGGGCATTGGGATTGTTTCAATCCGCGCCCCGCTCTTGCGAGCGGGGCGACCGCCGTGTTGGCCCGCATCGCCTGCTTGGAACCCGTTTCAATCCGCGCCCCGCTCTTGCGAGCGGGGCGACGCGCTCAAGGAACTCAAGCGCCAGGCCGTGGCCACCGTTTCAATCCGCGCCCCGCTCTTGCGAGCGGGGCGACCCCCTGCCGCTGGAGGCGGTGAACCGGCTAATCCGGTTTCAATCCGCGCCCCGCTCTTGCGAGCGGGGCGACCAGCGTGACGCACTGGATCGGCAAGGTGTTCACGTTTCAATCCGCGCCCCGCTCTTGCGAGCGGGGCGACTTGGCAACTCGACGAATGTCGGTTTCACCTGCAATCAGTTTCAATCCGCGCCCCGCTCTTGCGAGCGGGGCGACCAGCCGGGTGACATCCATCATCGAGATTGGGGTGATGTTTCAATCCGCGCCCCACCTTTGATGGCAATGGTATTCAGTTTCAATCCGCGCCCCGCTCTTGCGAGCGGGGCGACCCCCGCCGTCGGGCAGTTGGAGGTGGAGTTTGTGGGGTTTCAATCCGCGCCCCGCTCTTGCGAGCGGGGCGACGGCAGGTGCAGGTGGCGCCCGGCTGGTTGTATGCCGTTTCAATCCGCGCCCCGCTCTTGCGAGCGGGGCGACTTGCACGATTCGGACAACGAATGCCTGGCTGAGATGTTTCAATCCGCGCCCCGCTCTTGCGAGCGGGGCGACACGATTTGGAAGATCGGTTACAACAGTCTTGGATCGGTTTCAATCCGCGCCCCGCTCTTGCGAGCGGGGCGACCATGACCGCTGAGGACTGCTGCGGTCGGACGTGCGGTTTCAATCCGCGCCCCGCTCTTGCGAGCGGGGCGACAGGATTGCGACCGTGCAGCACAACCAGCTAACTGAGTTTCAATCCGCGCCCCGCTCTTGCGAGCGGGGCGACAACTTTACGGTCGTCCATCGTCCGATCCAGCCACCGGTTTCAATCCGCGCCCCGCTCTTGCGAGCGGGGCGACTTCAAACGCAGACGCAGGGGAGTGTCATTGCCAACGTTTCAATCCGCGCCCCGCTCTTGCGAGCGGGGCGACTGAGTGCAAGTTGGAAGACAACATTGTTCGGAGTGGTTTCAATCCGCGCCCCGCTCTTGCGAGCGGGGCGACCAGTTGCCCTCGACCAGGTTCATAAACGGATGCGGTTTCAATCCGCGCCCCGCTCTTGCGAGCGGGGCGACGCATCTCAAACCACAGCGCGCCGTAGCCCCAAACGTTTCAATCCGCGCCCCGCTCTTGCGAGCGGGGCGACTGATGTATCCCGCCGCCTTGAGTGCGTTGAGCATTGGTTTCAATCCGCGCCCCGCTCTTGCGAGCGGGGCGACTAAAGCGGCGGATCAATCGTCGCCGTAGTCGTCGTCGTTTCAATCCGCGCCCCGCTCTTGCGAGCGGGGCGACCCAGCCTTCTTTCCGCATCCGTTCAACGCGCTTCCCGTTTCAATCCGCGCCCCGCTCTTGCGAGCGGGGCGACATCTTCTTCAAACATCACCGGGCTGATCTTGTCTAGTTTCAATCCGCGCCCCGCTCTTGCGAGCGGGGCGACCGCATCACCAAACGTGAGGCGGTGGAATCCCGAAAGTTTCAATCCGCGCCCCGCTCTTGCGAGCGGGGCGACGTCGTTGAAGCCCCCGTGGAACTGGAAGCGTCTCGTTTCAATCCGCGCCCCGCTCTTGCGAGCGGGGCGACATTTTTACGACCGCAAAGACGGCAATCCGTTCGTCGTTTCAATCCGCGCCCCGCTCTTGCGAGCGGGGCGACTGCGGACATATTCGGAGGCCTGTGCCTGCTGGCGCTGTTTCAATCCGCGCCCCGCTCTTGCGAGCGGGGCGACGCAGGAGGATCAATACGGTTGGCAACAGGTGGCGCGTTTCAATCCGCGCCCCGCTCTTGCGAGCGGGGCGACCCATGTTCGGCGTTCAATCCGGTGACGCCACCCAGTTTCAATCCGCGCCCCGCTCTTGCGAGCGGGGCGACACGGGAATTTCCGGCGATGCTGGCGGGGCTGGACCCGTTTCAATCCGCGCCCCGCTCTTGCGAGCGGGGCGACTCGTTCAATTCCTTTTTCAAATCTTCGAGCGAGTAGTTTCAATCCGCGCCCCGCTCTTGCGAGCGGGGCGACACACGCCGCGGCGGAGCAGACCGTCATGGAATATGAGTTTCAATCCGCGCCCCGCTCTTGCGAGCGGGGCGACTCTGAAAAAAGAAATCTTCGTCGTCATGAAACAAGTTTCAATCCGCGCCCCGCTCTTGCGAGCGGGGCGACGATTGAATGGCTGGCGCGGATGCTGGACACCATCCGTTTCAATCCGCGCCCCGCTCTTGCGAGCGGGGCGACAACGCGGGTTGACGACGCATGGCAAGACCAGACAAAGTTTCAATCCGCGCCCCGCTCTTGCGAGCGGGGCGACTGTCCGCGCTGTCGGATATGCTTGGGTGTGATCGGTTTCAATCCGCGCCCCGCTCTTGCGAGCGGGGCGACTAGACAAAAACGTGGAACACCTCAACCAATTCCAAGTTTCAATCCGCGCCCCGCTCTTGCGAGCGGGGCGACGGATAGACTATGACAAACACTGACATTGATACACTGTTTCAATCCGCGCCCCGCTCTTGCGAGCGGGGCGACTTGGAAATCATGGGTCGGAACTGCACCGTCGGAACTGTTTCAATCCGCGCCCCGCTCTTGCGAGCGGGGCGACCGCACCGGCTTTCACGATCATCAGTTCCGCCGCGGTTTCAATCCGCGCCCCGCTCTTGCGAGCGGGGCGACCTGAAAAAAGAAATCTTCGTCGTCATGAAACAAGTTTCAATCCGCGCCCCGCTCTTGCGAGCGGGGCGACGATGCTTCCACGACCAACACGAGCGCCGGCAATGTTTCAATCCGCGCCCCGCTCTTGCGAGCGGGGCGACACAAGATGCAAATCCGCTTCAAACTCTGGCAAAAGTTTCAATCCGCGCCCCGCTCTTGCGAGCGGGGCGACCCCGCACCTTCGCACGGCCCGCGCACGGATGCGCATGTTTCAATCCGCGCCCCGCTCTTGCGAGCGGGGCGACACCATATCGTTCCTGTTCGACACGAGTGCGAATGGGTTTCAATCCGCGCCCCGCTCTTGCGAGCGGGGCGACGAAATTCACAGTTGGAAGCCGGGCCATCTCGCCAAGTTTCAATCCGCGCCCCGCTCTTGCGAGCGGGGCGACTCCCCGAAGCTCCCGCCGGGTGCTGCGCCTATCCCGGTTTCAATCCGCGCCCCGCTCTTGCGAGCGGGGCGACAACACGAGATCGTGGATGCCGATTCGCGCGAGCGCTGTTTCAATCCGCGCCCCGCTCTTGCGAGCGGGGCGACACGCTAGCCATCACGCTCTCGGGGAGTGCGACCGCAGTTTCAATCCGCGCCCCGCTCTTGCGAGCGGGGCGACAGAACGCGGGGACTTTTGTGATAACGTGGTACCTGTTTCAATCCGCGCCCCGCTCTTGCGAGCGGGGCGACCCGCGGACGCGCTGATATACCGCCCATTAATCCCGGTTTCAATCCGCGCCCCGCTCTTGCGAGCGGGGCGACCCGCGGACGCGCTGATATACCGCCCATTAATCCCGGTTTCAATCCGCGCCCCGCTCTTGCGAGCGGGGCGACTGGGCTATGGTGGACTTTGGCCTCTCAATCTTGAAGTTTCAATCCGCGCCCCGCTCTTGCGAGCGGGGCGACGGGTTCGGGCGCCGCGTGGTCTCGCAGCTAAAGCGTTTCAATCCGCGCCCCGCTCTTGCGAGCGGGGCGACTCGGCCTGCTGGAATCGTCAACGGTGAAAAACCTGGTTTCAATCCGCGCCCCGCTCTTGCGAGCGGGGCGACACGTTCTCGAATACGACAGCGACCGGCGAAAGCGGTTTCAATCCGCGCCCCGCTCTTGCGAGCGGGGCGACTTTCCACAAAGCCTCGCAAAACTTCTTTCCACATGTTTCAATCCGCGCCCCGCTCTTGCGAGCGGGGCGACTGATTGCTCCATGTAGTTCAGCCGTGATTCAGCAGGTTTCAATCCGCGCCCCGCTCTTGCGAGCGGGGCGACTAACCAGCACGGCTGAAAATTGCCGGCGGGGCGCGTTTCAATCCGCGCCCCGCTCTTGCGAGCGGGGCGACGCCAGCGAGGCGTACACGAAGGAACTGACCCAGCTGTTTCAATCCGCGCCCCGCTCTTGCGAGCGGGGCGACTCAAACCAATCGCGATGAAACATTCAGCCCGACCTGTTTCAATCCGCGCCCCGCTCTTGCGAGCGGGGCGACTTTTTCGGGCTGGGCGTGATAGGTTGCATCTGGTTCGTTTCAATCCGCGCCCCGCTCTTGCGAGCGGGGCGACGTCAGTCCGCGCGCAAGAAAAGCATCCATGCGGCGTTTCAATCCGCGCCCCGCTCTTGCGAGCGGGGCGACTTCGCGTCTTTGTCCACCAGCTTCCCACGATATTTGTTTCAATCCGCGCCCCGCTCTTGCGAGCGGGGCGACGAGCGCGGACAGAATCCGCATTTGAAAGGTCGTTGCGTTTCAATCCGCGCCCCGCTCTTGCGAGCGGGGCGACCTGGCCTGGTTGAGCCTCGGACACTGGTTGTCCAAGTTTCAATCCGCGCCCCGCTCTTGCGAGCGGGGCGACTGATTGATCCACTCCGCGAGGGTGCCGGGCCGAAACGTTTCAATCCGCGCCCCGCTCTTGCGAGCGGGGCGACACAACGAACGTCGGGGTGATCCACCGACCGAGCCGTTTCAATCCGCGCCCCGCTCTTGCGAGCGGGGCGACAAAGCGGGCGCTGGCTCGGGCCATGGCCGCGCCGCGTTTCAATCCGCGCCCCGCTCTTGCGAGCGGGGCGACAAACCGGAAAGTGATGCGGATGGAAGCGTGGTCACGTTTCAATCCGCGCCCCGCTCTTGCGAGCGGGGCGACGGGGCAGCCAGTTCTTCCGGTCGCGGTGCGACTTTGTTTCAATCCGCGCCCCGCTCTTGCGAGCGGGGCGACTCAAACCAATCGCGATGAAACATTCAGCCCGACCTGTTTCAATCCGCGCCCCGCTCTTGCGAGCGGGGCGACAAGAAAGACAACATTCAACCAGAAGAAGACGGTGGTTTCAATCCGCGCCCCGCTCTTGCGAGCGGGGCGACACCCTCGCAATGTATGGACTGCCGCCGCTTTTTTCTGTTTCAATCCGCGCCCCGCTCTTGCGAGCGGGGCGACCGGGTTCGGGCGCCGCGTGGTCTCGCAGCTAAAGCGTTTCAATCCGCGCCCCGCTCTTGCGAGCGGGGCGACTGCGTCGTTGAACAAAAACATCCATTGGCCGGCCTGTTTCAATCCGCGCCCCGCTCTTGCGAGCGGGGCGACTTCTTGTATATTTTTTCACACCCCTTATGGTTGGTTTCAATCCGCGCCCCGCTCTTGCGAGCGGGGCGACACTGTTTCATTGAGCGATCCGCACCATTTCGGCCGTTTCAATCCGCGCCCCGCTCTTGCGAGCGGGGCGACGCGCGCCGATGCAACCGAGTTGCGCTTTTCCGCGCTGTTTCAATCCGCGCCCCGCTCTTGCGAGCGGGGCGACTGATTGATCCACTCCGCGAGGGTGCCGGGCCGAAACGTTTCAATCCGCGCCCCGCTCTTGCGAGCGGGGCGACACCTTGTAGATGCCGTGGAATGTCAGCGCCGTGTCTGTTTCAATCCGCGCCCCGCTCTTGCGAGCGGGGCGACAGCTTAAAGCGTTGCTGCATCTTGTCCATTTCGCGTTTCAATCCGCGCCCCGCTCTTGCGAGCGGGGCGACGTGGCCCCGCTGACGATGAACAACACCCGCGGCGGTTTCAATCCGCGCCCCGCTCTTGCGAGCGGGGCGACTTCATCATTGCATTGCCGGATGGAAAAACTTTGTGGGTTTCAATCCGCGCCCCGCTCTTGCGAGCGGGGCGACCCGGCTCTCCAATGGTTCTGGTCATTCTCGAATCGGTTTCAATCCGCGCCCCGCTCTTGCGAGCGGGGCGACTGGAAAAACTTTGTGGTGCGAGGTGAAGAAAAAAGTTTCAATCCGCGCCCCGCTCTTGCGAGCGGGGCGACAGCAAACAACGAGAAGCTCGCCCGAATCAAATCCGTTTCAATCCGCGCCCCGCTCTTGCGAGCGGGGCGACGCGGCAAGGTGACGCTGCCCGAGGGCTGGTACGCTGGTTTCAATCCGCGCCCCGCTCTTGCGAGCGGGGCGACAGCGTCCCGGTGCGGTGCGCGGAATCTCGAAACTGTTTCAATCCGCGCCCCGCTCTTGCGAGCGGGGCGACGTGTCCGGGCTCCGCGGGGTCTCGCGGCTAAAGCGTTTCAATCCGCGCCCCGCTCTTGCGAGCGGGGCGACAACCGGACTACTGCCCGCCCGAGCGCGACCGCAGAGTTTCAATCCGCGCCCCGCTCTTGCGAGCGGGGCGACGATTTCATCGAGCAAGTCATGGAGAACCCGAGCCGGTTTCAATCCGCGCCCCGCTCTTGCGAGCGGGGCGACACTCGTATCGCACAATTCTCCGAACAAGGTAATTGTTTCAATCCGCGCCCCGCTCTTGCGAGCGGGGCGACGAGATGTTCGTTGCAGCGGGTGCGCCTTGAAATTGTTTCAATCCGCGCCCCGCTCTTGCGAGCGGGGCGACGTGACGAACCTGCTGGCGCGTGCCGGGCAATGCGTGGTTTCAATCCGCGCCCCGCTCTTGCGAGCGGGGCGACATTCCGTCGCCGGCCAGAATTATCGCATCTGGCAGTTTCAATCCGCGCCCCGCTCTTGCGAGCGGGGCGACTGCTTCTGCTTCTGCATGGAGTGACAAGCGTGACGGGTTTCAATCCGCGCCCCGCTCTTGCGAGCGGGGCGACGCGATCGGTGCGGCTCGTTCCGGGTGAAAATGCGCGTTTCAATCCGCGCCCCGCTCTTGCGAGCGGGGCGACTTTCATTCTCTCCAGTGGAATGCCACGCCACGCTGTTTCAATCCGCGCCCCGCTCTTGCGAGCGGGGCGACTTGTAAATCCAGTCTTCCGACCTGTCCAATCTCTTGTTTCAATCCGCGCCCCGCTCTTGCGAGCGGGGCGACTTTTGAACGGGGGTGTAGCCGCGATGATGCATGATGTTTCAATCCGCGCCCCGCTCTTGCGAGCGGGGCGACCGGGACTCAGCCGCCAGGCACACGTGCCCGGCGCGTTTCAATCCGCGCCCCGCTCTTGCGAGCGGGGCGACGGAAGGACATCGTCGCGATGCACCCGATCACAAAGTTTCAATCCGCGCCCCGCTCTTGCGAGCGGGGCGACTTTTTGCTGCGGGCCGGGCCCAGCGGCAACACATGTTTCAATCCGCGCCCCGCTCTTGCGAGCGGGGCGACTTTTTATCGTCGGAGTTTGGAATCCTTCATCAGCCGTTTCAATCCGCGCCCCGCTCTTGCGAGCGGGGCGACCGGGGTCGCGCGGCGGCAACGGCGGTGGGACGTTGTTTCAATCCGCGCCCCGCTCTTGCGAGCGGGGCGACCCGGGACTCAGCCGCCAGGCACACGTGCCCGGCGCGTTTCAATCCGCGCCCCGCTCTTGCGAGCGGGGCGACTCGGCCGACGAGCGCCGGAAGTGGGCGTTGACGGTGTTTCAATCCGCGCCCCGCTCTTGCGAGCGGGGCGACTGGAGGTGATCGTCCCCGGCCTTGATGCGATCACGTTTCAATCCGCGCCCCGCTCTTGCGAGCGGGGCGACTGGCTCACGGCGGCAACGGGATTGAGCATGAGCAACAGGTTTCAATCCGCGCCCCGCTCTTGCGAGCGGGGCGACTCGCCGTCGCTCAAATTGGGCGGGTTCTGGAGTGGGTTTCAATCCGCGCCCCGCTCTTGCGAGCGGGGCGACAGGTGAGGAGCTTGGGGTTGAGTTCGTGCAGCGTCGTTTCAATCCGCGCCCCGCTCTTGCGAGCGGGGCGACACATTGCAGCAGTGCCGTGAGCTGGTCCTGATCTGTTTCAATCCGCGCCCCGCTCTTGCGAGCGGGGCGACGGGGCCGCGCTGGGTTCCCGACCCCATGAAACACCGTTTCAATCCGCGCCCCGCTCTTGCGAGCGGGGCGACGCCGACCGGTAACTCCATCCTTTTGCTTTGAAGCTGTTTCAATCCGCGCCCCGCTCTTGCGAGCGGGGCGACGCGACCGCGACCGGTTCAAGCAGATCACCAACCTGTTTCAATCCGCGCCCCGCTCTTGCGAGCGGGGCGACTGCGGCCCTGCCAATCGGCAGAACCACAAAGCTTTGCTAACCCATTTCCGCGAACGGAGCGAGCTTTTCGTCGCAGGCGAAGTTTTAGTTGTCAATGAACGTGGGAAAGGATGCGTCGAGCTTGGGTTTCGCGCATCCCGCGAAAGCTTCCGGGCGAGGCCGGCACTAGGGGTTCGCGGAAGGCGCTTCATAGGATGAGCGGTTCGGTGAGGTCCAGCGGCTTGTCCACGCCGTGATGCTCGATTTTTTGCTTGGCGGTTTCATCGAGGTGGTAGAAGCGCAGCGAGTCTTCGTCCGCCTTGATCTCGCGCAAGAGCCGGGCGCGTAATTGCACCCATTCGGTCTGGCCGACCTGACACTCAAAGACGCTTTTCTGGACGCGCACGCCGTAGTCCTCGCATGCTCCGGCCACGCGGCGCAGGCGGCGGCGGCCGGCCTTCTCAATCGTGGAAACATCGTAGGTGACCAGAATTAACATGGCGCGCTCCGCTGGATTTCCGATGCCAGATTTAAGATTGGAGATGGGTGATTCATTTGGGCACGAGCGGGACGTAGTCCGCAATATCGCCACGCAGATGACGGGCGAGGACGCGGGCCTGGATGAAGGGCAACTGGCCGAGCCGCAGATTTTGATCGAGCAACGGATGGTTCAAGGTTTCCTGTTTGCGCTGCTGGTAGGCGGTGATGACGCGTTTGCGCCCGGCGTCGGTGAATTCGACCGCGCCGCCTTCGCGCAGTTTGAAATCATCCGGGCCGATTTGCTGGCGGTTAATCAGCGTGACGGCCAGACGATCGGCGAGCCACGGGCGAAACTCCTCCATGAGATCCAGCGCCAGTGCGGGCC
>CAYHFK010000010.1:0-31897 GCA_964355895.1 uncultured Bifidobacterium sp.
GGATGAATCGCAAAGTGTTCGCCGCCCTGGCGCTGGATGCGCGCGCCCTGGATCATGTGCCAGAGGTGCGGCACCACGCACATCTCCGCCCAGCACTGGCCGTATTCGTCGAAGTCAACGCCCCACGGGTTGCTGCCGCCTTCCGTGAAGATTTCAAATTTGTGCCGGGTCGGGTGGTAGCGCCACACGCCGGCGTCGCACCACTGACGTTCGCCCGGAGTGGCGCCGGGCTTACCGACTTTCGACGGACAGAACACGCCGTGGCAGCCGTAGAGCCAGCCGTCCGGCCCCCAGGTGAACGTGTTCAATGTCTCGTGTGTGTCCGCCGTGTAGTTCCAGCCATCGAGGAGAATCTGCGGATCCCCTGCGGGCTTCGGCGAATCGCCGTCCGTGATGGGCACAAACATCAGGTAGGGCGCGGCCCCGATCCACACGCCGCCGAAGCCGACTTCGAGACCGCTTACCAAATTCAGGTTTTCCAGGAAGACGGTGCGCTTGTCGAACTTGCCGTCGCCGTCGGTGTCCTCGAAGACGAGGATGCGATCCGCGCCGCCGAAGATGTCCTTGAGTTGATCCGGCGTGGGCTTCGAGCGATCTTCGCCTGCGGCGCGTTCGTCCTTGGGAAGGCTGCCGCGGCGCTTCGGATACGTGTAGCCCTCGGCGACCCAGACGCGGCCGCGATGATCGAGGCAGAAGGCGATGGGCTGTTGCACGTCCGGCTCGCCGGCGAAGACGTGCATCTTGAAGCCCGGCGGCAGCGTGGCCTTGTCGGCGGCGTCCTGCGGGCTGAGTCCTCCAAAGAGCACCACATCGGCGGGCGGAGGTTCGTTCTTCTTCGCTTCCGCCAGGGAAAACTCATTCGCGAACTGCGGGCGCGTGGCGTGGAATTTGAAATCGTCGAAGTTGATGTGGCCCCAGTGGCCGGAGCGTTTGTCCACGAGGCGGACGAAGATTTTCTTGCCGACGCGCTCCTGGAGATCCACGACCACGGGGCGGAGGGTTTCGTTTTCGTAACCGTTGATCTTGAAGAACACGGTGTCGCTGGCGGCGTCCACCAGTTCAACGCGGGTCTCCGGCCAGGGGCCGGCGCCGAGGCGGAAGCTGGCCCACCGTTGCGTGACCTTGAAGGGGGTGGAGGTGAGCGTGCCTTGCGGGTCGTCGCCCAGCTTCTCGTAGCCGCCGATCCAGAATTCGCCCGTGTGCTGGGACGGCGTATCGGCGCGGCGTGGTCTGACGGTGTCGCCACGAATCGGCTGGCCGTCGAAGGCATTGCCCGTGGTCTGCCAGTCGCGCAGGTCGCCGGTTTCAAAATCGAGATTGAGCGGTTGGCCGTTCTTGCCGGGCGGCAACATGCCGTCGGCGGCGGACAGGGATTGCGTGAGGGCCACCGCGAACAGACCGGCGGCGAGGAGGACGAGGGCGCGTTTCATAGGTTGGATGACGGGTTCAAAGCGGGCGAATTCAGTCAACAAACCGCGTCGAGGTCAAGCTTGCAGCGGAGGACGCAAACTCGCAGGGAAGTTTGGGAGGCTTCCCACTGCGCCGCGCGCGGCCAATGCCTCATGATTGACTCTTACCCGAACCTCACCCCCCAGTTGATAACCTTCACACGCGCTGGAGCGCTCTTGTTGTGAGTGAGATTCACTTGGGTATAACCTCTGGAATTCCCAATCTCTTTTCGCGGTGCTGGTTCGGATTGAGCAGATGGTCGAGATTCGTGGCCGGCTCTGAAATGGGATGAGCCAGCATACGGATGTCCACACTAACCACATTGCTCTTCTGGTCAAATGTCACCTTGGCCAGCATGTCGTGTCCGCCGTAGGAAGTCAGCGCCTCCCAAATAGACTGCTGGCCTTCAACTCGCCATTGCCCGTGTTCCTCCTTGAACGGTTCGATGTGGTAAAGACGCTTTGCCTCCTGATTGCTTCTTAGGACTGCCATGCGCGAAGCTGAGGCCGTGCTCAATTCGCGAGTGCAACCGCAGAAAAGAAGCGCCGCAAAGAGCAGTGCGACGGGTTTAGGCAGTATCATGGTAATCTCACTCATACGCTATTTGACGGCGAATCCAACGCTGTGCTCCCTCTGAGATTCGGGAGCAATTTGCGGTCGATCACCCTTCGCATGGGGCGGTTGTAGTTCAGGCTTGCCGGCCTGTCAACCAGGGTTTGGTTTCGGTGGGTGGTAGGGTCATCGCGCTGCGATGACTCGCGCCGCGCGTTCAGCGGCGCAACGGCTTATGGTCGGGCACGCCCTCGCAAAGCAAGCGTTCCGGCCCTGCACGGGCTGGTGGTCATCGCAGCGCGATGCCCCTACCAAACCCAACGCGCCGGCCCCACCACTGCATGACACCGACCCGCACAAGTTCCAAACTTGCGGTTTCCGATCACGTTCGACAATTTCCCGCCGGTGAAACCCAGCTACCGCAAATATCTCCCGCATGAGATTCCGCTATGGGTGGACCCGCACAAGGAAACTTATTTCATCAGCATCAACTGCGCGGAACGCGATCGGAACCAACTGGCGTTGCCCGATGTCGCTGAACGGTTGTTTGAAACCGTCCGCTACCGGCAGGAGAAGTTCCTCTGGTGGCCCTTCCTGTTTCTGCTCATGCCCGATCACCTGCACGCGCTGCTTTCGTTTCCGCCCGCGGGCAAACCGATCAGACCCATCGTCAGCAAATGGAAGGAATGGACCGCCAAGGAAATCGGCATCGTGTGGCAAAGGGATTTCTTCGAGCACCGGCTGCGTCATGAGGAGAGCCGGCGGGAGAAGGCGGATTACATTCTCGCCAATCCGGTGCGGAAGAAATTGGTGGCGCGTCCCGAGGATTGGCCGTTCGTGTATTTTGGCGATGGCGAAAAGCCAAAGTTCGCGGATTGAGGTCGCGGCTTTCGCGATGATGCGAGAGCCATCGTGCGGCGTTGGTGGTAGGGTCATCGCGCTGCGATGACCAGCACCGCAAGTAGCGGCGCAACGGGTTATTGTCGGGCGTGCCTTCGCAAAGCAAGCGTTCCGGCCCTGTACGGGCCGGTGGTCATCGCAGCGCGATGACCCTACCCGCTTCGCCCGGTTGCTGATTGTAGCCGGGACGAAAATTTCATGGCTTGCGGACTACGGTTTCCGCATATTCCACCCCCTATGAAGTCGATGACGGGCTATGGGCGCGGCGATTGCGCCCGCCACGGATTCAATGTAACGGTCGAACTCAGTTCGGTGAACCGGAAGCAGGCCGAGATTTCGGTCAATCTCCCGCGCGAACTGGAAATGCTCGAAGCGCGCATCCGCGAAGCGATTCTCCAGCAGGTTTCGCGCGGGCGGCTCACGACGCGGGTGTCGGTCCACGCCGGCGAAGGCAAGGCGTCCGCGCGCATGCACTTGAACGTCCCGCTCGCCAAAGCCTACGCGCGCGAACTCGGCAAACTCGCGCGCGAGTTAAAACTCGCCGGCCCGGTCACGCTCGATCAACTCGTGCGCGCCCCGGGTGTTTTCCAAACCGACGCCGAACTGGTCGAGACGGAAAATCTCTGGCCGGCCGTGGCGCCGGCGTTGCAAGCCGCCCTGGCCGCGCTGGTGAAGATGCGCAGTCGCGAAGGCGCCCACTTGTCGCAAGACCTCGCCGCGCGCGTCACGGTCATGCGCAAGTGCGTCGAGCGCGTGGCCAAGCAGGCGCCGAAATCGGCGGCGCGCTATCGTCAGCAGTTGATCGAACGGATTCAGAGCGCCGGGCTGCCCGCGCCGGCGGCGGACGACGAGCGGCTGTTGAAGGAGATTGTGTATTTTGCGGATCGCTCGGACATCACGGAGGAACTGACGCGGCTGCAAAGTCATTTCCAGCAGTTCGACGATTGCCGGAAGGCGAAGGAGCCGGTCGGGCGGACGCTGGATTTTCTGGCGCAGGAGATGAATCGCGAGATCAACACCATCGGTTCCAAGGCGAACGACGCGTTGATTTCGAGCGCCGTGGTCACGCTCAAGGCGGAACTGGAAAAGTTTCGCGAGCAGGCCCAGAACGTCGAATAAGTGATGAGTGACGAGAAAAGCAACCAACCAGGCGGAGCGAACGCATTGCTGGTGGTCATCTCCGCGCCGTCGGGCGGCGGGAAGACCACGCTGTGCCACCAGTTGCTCGCCGCGCGGCCGGAGATGACGCGCGCCATCACCTGCACCACCCGCGCGCCGCGGAAGGACGAAAAGGATGGTGAAGATTATTATTTCCTCGATGCGGGGTCGTTTTTGAAGCGGGTGCAGGCGGGAAACTTTTTGGAGCATGCGACGGTTTACGGCCACAGCTACGGCACGTTGAAGTCCGAGGTGCTGGGCAAGTTGCGGTTGGGCAAGGACGTGTTGCTCAACGTGGACGTGCAAGGTGCCGCCACGGTTCGCGAACGCGCCGAGGAAGACCCGGAGTTGCGACGTTCACTGGTTTCGGTGTTTCTCACCCCGGCGTCCCCGGCCGTGTTGGAACAACGGCTGCGCAAGCGCGGCACGGAGACGGCGGCGGTGATTCAGAAGCGCCTCGGGGTGGCACGCCAGGAGATCGCGCAGTGGAAAAATTTTGATTACCTGATTCTCAGTCGCAGCGTGGCGGAGGATCTGGGCCGGATGCAGGCCATCGTGGAAGCGGAGAAGATGCGGACGGCGCGGACGCCGGCGCCGGCGTTTTGAAGAAGTCTTAATCGGACAGAGCGGGTTGCACGGAAAGTGAGAGCGGGATTAAGATTAAGAGAAAGATCATGAGGAAGAGGCCGACAAATGAGCAAAACCAAAAACATCATCCTCGGCGTCACTGGCTCCATCGCCGCCCCCAAGGCGGCGGACCTGGCGAGCCGGTTGACCCAACAGAAATGCAACGTGCGCGTGGTGATGACCGCCGATGCGCAGCGCTTCATCACGCCGTTACCGTTCAAGACGCTCTCGCGTAATCCCGTCATGACCGATCTGTATGACGAGGAGGAAGGCTGGAAGCCGGCCCACATCGAGCTGGCGGACGCGGCGGACCTGCTGTTGATCGCGCCCGCGACGGCGAACTTCATCGCCAAACTCGCCCACGGCCTAGCCAATGATGCGCTCGGTTGCATCGCACTAGCGCTTAACCCCCAGGCAAAAATTCTCATCGCCCCGGCCATGAACGGCAAGATGTGGTTGCATGCCGCCACGCAAGCGAATGTGGCTCGGTTGAAGAAGCGCGGCGTGGAGTTCATCGGCCCCGAGGCGGGGATGTTGTCGTGTGGCTACGAAGGCCTGGGCCGGTTGTGGCCGGTGGAAAAGATTGCGGAACACGCGCTGAAGTTGCTGCGCTGAAACTTTTTCGCCATTGCGGCGAGTTTATGATTACGGGCCAATGGCAGTGGTTGAAGCGGGTGCCCACGATGCTGGCCGCCTTGCGGCCGGAGCCGGCGGAACATGCCCGTCGCCAGCTCGCCCTCCAGCGCAACGTCCTGTTGCCCGCGCGGCTCAGCGTCGTCGCCATCGTCTTCTACCTCCATGCTACGCCGTGGCTCGCCAAGGCGGTGAACGCCTACGGCGTGATGATCGAGACCATCCAAAACGTCTTTGCGGGCTATGCCTTTTTGGTGATTGGGGCCACGGTTTTGTTTTTCGTAGTGCGCCGTTTTCCGCCGGGGACCGTCCCGTGGATCGTGTTTGCGATCGGGCTGGGGGACGGGGTCTTCCTGGGCGGGTTGACGGTGTTGACCGGCGGCTTCGAAAGCATCCTCTACTGGGTTTATCCGGCGTTGATCGTCCTCAACGCCGTATCCATTCCGCTGGCCTCACCGCAAATCGTGTTGAACCTCCTGCTCGGGATCTTTTTTCTGAGCGCGGGTCTGATTGAATCCAGCACTGATCCGGAGCTGAGCCTGGGCAGCCTGCGGGGAAGGTTGACCAACAAACTCTCCGCTGAAGATATCGAAAATCCTCCCGCGCTCGCCGCGTATCTCAAAAACTTGCCGCCGCCGTTGGACAAACTAATCTGGGAAAAGCTCTCCGAAAACACGCAGCGGAAAATCTCCGCGCCGCCCGAAACATGGGCACCGGATGAAACCTTGCGCGCCGCGCTGGCGAACGACCTGAACGCCATCTTTGCGGGACCGCCACGGATTGTGACCGTGCAACCGGAAATCACCGAGGCCGTGGCCGATCCCTACATCCTGCGCGTGACGGTGCTGCTGCTGCTCACCTTCTGCTGCTACGGTGTGCAGGTGCTGGCCGCCGGACAACAACGCGCCGAAGAGGAGCAAAAGGAATTTGTCGTCCGCACCGAACAACTCCGCGGCGCCGGCCGGCTCGCCGCCGAAGTTGCCCATCAGATCAAAAACCCGCTCGCCATCATCAACAACGTTACTTTTTCCCTGCAAAAGAATTTGAAGCCCGCGAAGCCCGAAGTCGCCCAACAGCTCGAGATCATCCGCGAAGAAGTTGCGAAGGCCGACCGGATCCTCACGCAGATCATGGGCTACGCCCAATTGAGCGAAGGGCGCGTCGAACGCCTCAACGTCGTCGAGGAGTTGCAGCGCATCATCGCGGAGGTGTTTCCGCCCGGCCTGCCGACCGGGACGCAGATTCAGCACGACTTCGCGGCGGAGCTTCCGCCGTTGCTGATGCAGCGCCGGCATTTTGCCGATGCCGTGGGCAACCTGTTGCAAAACGCCCGCGAGGCGGTGGCGGGCGGCGGCCATCTCTTCATCCGGGCGCACCTGGCCGGCGAAGACACCATCGAAGTCACCGTGCGCGACGACGGCCCCGGCATCCCCCCCGACCAACGGGAACGGATTTTTGAAGCCTACTACACCACCAAGCCGCGCGGGACCGGCCTCGGCCTCGCCGTCGTCAAACACAACACCGAACTTTACGGCGGCGGCGTCCAGGTGGAATCGGAGCTTGGAAAGGGCAGTCAATTCACCCTAAGCTTCCCGGCAAAATCGCTGATGCGATCCAGCTCATGACCACACCGCTCCCGCCTTTGCTCGTCGTGGATGACGAGAAGAACATGCGCCTCTCCCTGCAAACGCTGCTGGGCGACGAGGGCTATTCCGTGCTGGCGGTGGAGTCCGCCGAGGCCGGGCTGGAGTTGCTCGCGAAGGAAACCGTGTTCATGGTCATCACCGATGCGCGCCTCGGCGGGATGAGTGGTTATGATTTTTTGAACCAGGTGCGCAGTCGCTGGCCCCAACTGCCGGTGTTGATGATCACCGCATACGCCACGCCCAAGCTTGCGGTCGAAGTCATCAAGGCGGGCGCGATGGATTATCTGGCCAAGCCGTTCGCGCCGGAGGAACTATTGCATGCCGTCGAGCGCTGCGCCGAGCGCCACCGGTTGTTGTCCGAAAATGCCCACCTCCTCGCCCGCGCGACGGAAACCTATCAACTGGATCAAATCGTCGGCGACGCGCCGAAGATGTGCGAGCTGCGGCAATTGATCCAAACCGTTGCGCCCACGGACGCGCGCGCGCTGATCCTGGGCGAAAGCGGCACCGGCAAGGAACTCGTCGCCGGCGCGCTCCACAGCCTGAGCCAGCGGTGCCGGGCGCAGTATGTCCGCATCAACTGCGCGGCGATCCCCGAAACGCTGCTCGAAAGCGAACTCTTCGGTCACGAGCGAGGCGCGTTCACCGGCGCGCTCAAGCAAAAGCCCGGGCGCGTGGAAGAGGCAAACGGCGGGACGATTTTCCTCGATGAGATCGCGGACATGAGCCGCCCGTTGCAGGCCAAGCTGCTGCGCTTTCTGGAGGACGGCACGTTCACGCGCGTCGGGGGCACGCAGGAATTGCGCGTCAACGTCCGCCTCATCGCCGCCACCAATCGCGACATTGTCCAGGCCATCGCCACCGATCAGTTCCGCGAGGATTTGTTCCACCGCCTCAATGTGGTGCAGTTCCGCCTGCCGCCGTTGCGCGAACGCGACGAGGACGTCTTGCGGTTGGCCGAACATTTCCTCAAAATGTTTAACGCGGCGATGAACAAGAGCGTGAAAAGTATCTCGCGGGGCGCGCGGCAGAAATTGCTGTCGCACCGCTGGCCCGGCAACGTGCGCGAATTGCGCAACGTCATCGAACGCGCGCTCATTCTCGAAACCACGCGCGAAATCCAGTCCGCCAGCCTGCCGGATTTCCAGCTCGAAACGCGCCTCAATAAAACCGAAATCCCCGCCGCCACGGGCGACCGCGCCATTGACGAGATGGTCGCCGGCTTTGAGCGCGACCTCATCAACGCAACGCTGGAGAAAAATAGTTTCAGCCTTACCAAGACGGCGGACCAGTTGAAGATCAGCCGGCACGCCCTGCGTTACCGCATGCAGCGATTGAATCTCACCCCCGCCGAAGATGACCCGCCCGCCCCGGCGGACCGAACCGACCGCGAATCATGAACGCCTCCCACTTCACCAACTTTTCCGACAACTTCACGCCCATGCTGGGGGCCAGCCTGGCCTTCCGCACCCTCATCGAAGTCCTGCTTGTCGCCGGGGCCGTCCTGCTGGTGGCGGTTGCGGTGCTGGTTTGGGTGTTGTTCTTCCGCAAAACCCGGAAACGTAAGCGGGTTCATCGCAGTCATCACCATCCGGCTGCCGAATCCGCTGCGTCCGGAAAACCGCCTGAATCCAAAACTGCCAGTTCCCGGCGCAAGCGCAGCCAGAGTGAATTTCCGCGGCACCCCACGCTCGCCGAAACCGGCGGCTTGCCGCCCGTGCGGCGTCCGCAATCGGGTCCAACCGACTCCCTGCCGCACTGATTACGATGCAGCAGAGCCAGGCGATCACCCGCAAGAGCGCTTCCAATCTCGCGCTTGCCTTCGTGCTGCTCCCCCAGCCCAAGCGTGACGCCATGTCCGCGCTTTACGCCTTCTGCCGCGAAGTGGACGACGTGGCGGATGAGGATTCCGTCGCCGTCGAGCAGCGTCGCGCCGGACTGAACGCCTGGCGCGCGGACATTCGCCGTGCTTGCGACGGCGACCGGCCGGAGTTCCCGGTGAATCGGGAATTCCAGCCATTCATCCAGCAATACCACCTGCGCTTCGATCTGTTCGACGAACTCATCAAGGGCTGCGAGATGGACCTCGACACCCAACGCTACGCGACGCACGAGCAACTGGAACTCTACTGCCATCGCGTCGCCTCGGTCGTCGGGTTGTTGAGCATTGAGATTTTCGGCTACCAGAATCCCGCGTGTCGCACCTATGCCGTTCACCTGGGCAAGGCGCTGCAACTCACGAACATCTTGCGCGACGTGCGCCCCGACGCGGAGCGCGGGCGCATTTACCTTCCGCTGGCCGACTTGAAACAGTTTAACGTGACCGAAGCGGAGATCCTCCGGCACGAATACTCCGACCGCTTTGCGCAACTCGCCGCCCGTGTCGCCGCCCGCGCCCGGAATTATTACCGGCTCGCCCGGGAGACGTTGCCGGCCGAAGACCGCCGGGCCATGGTGGCGGCGGAGTTGATGGGGTCGGTTTATTGGCGGCTGTTCGGCAAACTCGAAGCGAAGCAGTTCAATGTTCTCGGGCCGGAACCGACCCGTCTTAACAAACCGCAAAAGCTCGCCATCATCTTCCGCTCGTGGCTTCGCTTTGCCGTGGGCGCCACGGCGTCCAACTACGGTCCCGCCTGAGCGCCCCGTCCGGGCCGATGTTCAGCTTAATCTTTACCTTGATCGCGTCGCTGGCCGGACGATCAATGGCCGGGTATTTTGGGTGGCGCTGGCGCTGGTTGCCGCATGGTCACGGTGGCCAGCACTTCCGCCAACCGCTGCGCCGCAAAGCTGGAATGCTTCTGCAAGCGCAACAACCCGGGAATTTTCCAGGGCGATTTCGCGATGGCCCACAGCAGCTTGCCGTAATCCAGACTCAAATCCGGTTTGCTGAGTTGGTTGAAATCGAGCGGCAAGTCCTCGTTGGCTGCGTCCGAAATCACGCGCACCGTCGCGCACGGAATTACTCGCGCACGGCAGACGGCGTGGATCGCCTCCGATTCCATCTCCACCGCGTCCGCACCGGTCGTGCGCCGCAATTCAAGTTTCTCCGTCACTGTTGTCGCGATTCGTGTCGCGCAATAGAACTTCACCGGTCTCGCGCCTGCCGCCGTCAGCTTGCCTCGCAACCCTTCGTCGTCGGTGGAACAAAGCACGTCGCCGGGTGCGAGCGCCGGATCCAGCCCGCCGGCGAAACCGCAGGTCAACACGAGTCGTGGGGCGAGGTGGCTAAAGTACTCAACCAGTGTGCGCTCGGCATTCTTCCGTCCGATGCCGGTGACGAGAATGAAAATACCCGCCTGGTCCGCCGCCCGTTTTTGAAAAGCGCCCGCCTCCTCCTTCAACGCAAAACACACGAGCACATCGCTGACTTGGGATGGCGGACTATGGACGGGGGAGTTCACTTGATGCCCGCCAGCCGTTCTTTCCATACGCGGTAAAGTTCCACCGTCGCTCGCACATCCCGCAGGCAGTATTCGGCGATGTCGCGGAATTTGCCCTCGGCCATCAGCGTGTTCACGTCCATGCCGGTCACGCCGTGGGCTTTGGGCGACTCGAGGCCGAAGGCCTTGCAGTAGAAATCGAGGTTGAACTTGCGCGCCGCGCCTTCGCGGCCACTGACGTTGTAGAAGGAAAATTGCTCCGCGAGGTCGCAATGCGGTTCGGTCGCGAAGCGGTAGCCAAGCCAGTTCTTCTTGGAGATGGGCACATTCAAAACCGCCGAACGCAGATAAAGAAACGGCACGTCAAAGCCGCGTCCGTTGAACGTCACGATCTCGTCGTAGTGTTTCGCCACGTCCCAAAACGTCGTGAGCAATTCAGTTTCATCGGCACACGGCATGAACGCCACCGGGCCGTCGTCCACCGTGCCCTCCTCAAAATCCTCCGCGATGAACAGCACCTTGCCCCGCTGCGTCTCGGCGTTGAGCATGCCAATGCAGACGACCTGCGCGGTGAACGGCCAGAGATTGAATTGCCGCAGGAGGTCCGCGCGCTTGGTGGCGCGCGCGGTTTCGTCGGTGATCTTTTCCGCTTCGCGCAAAAGATATTCCTGCTGGACCTCATCAAAGTTTGCCAGCTGGAGGGCGGAGGTTTCGATGTCGAAGACGAGTTTGGCCATGTATTTCCCAAGGTTGCGGACAATAAAAAACCAGGATGGAAAGCTTGTCACGCGGACCAAACCTGCCATCCCGGTGTTTTTATACGACTACTTTTTTTTCTTACCTGCCGGTTTCGCGGCTTTTTTCTTTGCTGCCATGTTTATCACCTCCGATCGTTTCATGGAGTTCCACTCTGCAATTTTTGCAGACGGTGTAATTTATTTGACAGGCTGGTTGTATGAAGAAATGCCGGGCGCTGGCAATGATTATTTCAACGATACTTTTCCCATGCGATTGAATTGCGCCCGTCGGACCCCGATAAAAATTTCCGCGCGGGGCAAATTCCGGCTCCCTTTGCGCGGTTGGTTTCGAGAATTCTTTGATGCCGCGCGGGGTCAAACCCACCCGGGCGAGCAATGCCGGTTCAAGAACTTGCGGGTGGCAAAATCGTTTGCGGCGGCACGCGTCACCAGTTCAAAGTTCGCCATGCTTGCTCCCGATAAACAATCCAGCAATGATGGCGGCCATGCCGACGAAGCTCAAATCCGTCTCCCGCAAAGTCACCCCGCGGCGTGCGGTCGCCACGGTTTCATCCCGCCCTGTGGTCCCGTTGAAAGATCGCCGGCTGACGTTCGGCCACAAGTGGGACTTCGCGCCCGCACCGGAGGAGGCGAAGAATTATTCCATCGCGCCGCGACATGAGCTGTTCATCAACGGCAAAATGGTCGCGCCGCACTCGGGCAAATACTTTGCGTCCATCAACCCGGCCACGGAGGAAAAACTCACAGAAATCGCCGCTGCCGATGAAATGGACGTGGATAAGGCGGTGAAAGCCGCGCGTCGGGCCTACGACAAAGTCTGGAGCAAGCTGCCGGGGCGCGAGCGGGGAAAGTATCTTTATCGCATCGCACGCATCATCCAGGAGAAGTCGCGCGAACTGGCCGTGCTCGAAACGATGGACGGCGGCAAGACCATCAAGGAAAGCCGCGACGTGGATTTGCCGCTCGTGGCCGCGCACTTCTTCTATTACGCGGGCTGGGCGGACAAGTTGAAATACGCGTTCCCCGGAAAAACCCCGCAGCCGCTCGGCGTCGCGGGGCAGATCATTCCGTGGAATTTTCCGCTGCTCATGGCCGCGTGGAAAATCGCACCCGCGCTCGCGTGCGGCAACACCGTGGTTTTGAAACCGGCGGAGACGACGTCGCTCACGGCGCTGCGGCTGGCGCAGATTTTTCAGGAGGCGGAATTGCCCGAAGGCGTGGTGAACATCGTTACCGGCGCGGGCGAGACCGGCGCGGCGCTGGTCAATCATCCGGGTCTGGACAAGATTGCTTTCACGGGAAGCACGGAAGTCGGGAAGGCGATTGCGCGGACAATCGCGGCCCGGAGCGCCGATCTCCGAATCGGCTCGGCTCAAAACAAATCGAAACGTGCCGAATCGGAGTTCGGCGCTCCGCGACTCACGCTCGAACTCGGCGGCAAGGCGGCGAACATTTTGTTCGAGGACGCGCCGATTGATCAGGCCATCGAAGGCGTCATCAACGGAATTTATTTCAACCAGGGCCATGTTTGTTGCGCGGGCTCGCGGCTGTTCGTGCAGGAAGGAATTTATTCCAAGGTCATCAAGAAACTGCGCGACCGCATCCAGACGTTGCGCGTCGGCAATCCGCTCGACAAAAACACCGACATCGGCGCGATCAATTCGCGGCCGCAGCTCGAAAAAATCCGCGAGCTGGTGCAAAGCGGCGTGGACGAAGGCGCGGAGTTGACGCAATCAAGCTGTGCGCTGCCGGCGAAGGGTTATTGGTTTCCGCCGACGTTTCTCACGGGCGTCACGCACGCGCATCGCGTGGCGTCGGAGGAAATTTTCGGGCCGGTGTTGAGCGTGATGACGTTCCGCACGCCGGAGGAGGCGTTCGAGCGCGCGAACAACATCCCCTACGGCTTGAGCGCGGGCGTGTGGACGGACAAAGGCAGCAAGATTTTCAAGATGGTCAACAAGCTGCGCGCCGGCGTCGTCTGGGCGAATACTTACAACAAGTTCGACCCGACGAGTCCGTTCGGCGGCTACAAGGAAAGCGGGTTTGGTCGTGAGGGCGGCTTGCAAGGGCTTGTGGCCTACTGTCGATTGGATTGATTACTATGAAAACGTGGTGCTTCCTCGCGGTACTGGGGATTTTTGCCGTTGCAACGCCAGTCCAAGGCGTTGAAGTTTTGGCGAATTGGCATTGGCGAAATCCGCTGCCACAGGGAAACCTGTTGCGCAATGTGATGTTCGTAAACGGGCACTATTTGGCATTGGGCGAGCTGGGCACAATTCTGACTTCAGCCGATGGGACGAATTGGGTCGCACAACCATCAGCCACGACGGTTGAGTTGAACGATTGCGCATATGGGGCGGGAAAGTATGTTGTGGTGGGTGATTTCGGGACGGTGCTGACCTCCCCGGATGCCACCAACTGGACCGCGCAGTATTCTGGCACATTTTACTCATTGAATGGCGTTGCTTTCGCCAATGGCGAGTTCGTCTGTGTCGGCCAGCAAACCACCATTCTGATTTCGAGCGAGGGAGTGTCTTGGACGCCGCAGAGCTCCGGTCCGTGGGAACTCCGGGATGTGATCTACGCGGGTGGGCTCTTCATTGCTGCAGGCGGCGACGAAGCCGTGGTGGGGTTGACCGGTGTTCGAGTCCTGTTAACTTCTACGAATGGACAAATGTGGACATCGCGGGTGCTGGCCTACGGGCAGCCATTCGATTCTCTCGCCTACGGCAACGGCAGCTTCGCGGCGACTACAAGTGCAGACCCGTGGTTTGGTTTAACGCCGCTTTGGACTTCTACAAACGGTGTCGATTGGCAGGCGGCTCCGGCAACGGCACCGGCGAATTCAAAATCCAAGGTGACTTATGGAAGTGGAAAGTGGGTTCTCGCATTCGGCAACGCCGATTATTATTGGTGGCCGGGACAAGTCTTAGTTTCTGATGACTTGATAAATTGGGATTCGATGTTCACGAATTCTGTTTCATTGTTAGGAATCTGCTATGGAGGCGGACAATTCGTGGCGGCACGAGCCGACGGAGCCTTCCTGTTGAGCTCGAATACGGTGAACTGGGAAAACCCTTGGCCTGATCCAGGATTGGCGCCGTTGCAGGATTTGAAATTTTTGAACGGTCGTTTTTGGGGACTTGCCTATGATCGATTCGCCTTTTCGCCGGACGGAGTTCAATGGACGAATACAGCGGGCCCGACTAACACCGGGCCGCTATTTGGCATCGCCTACGGCAACGGCCGGTATGTAGCGGGGGGCGAATATCGGACGGTATGGACCTCCACGGACGGCGAAAACTGGACGAACCCAGACACGAATCTCAGCATTTATCCTTACAGTGGTGAAGTTCGGGTCGAGTATGGCAACGGGTTGTTTGTCGGTGTCGGCGGCAACAAGGGCGACATTCTGACCTCGACGAACGGTTTAAGTTGGCAGGTGCAGCAACTTTCCACCAATGCGTCGGTTTACTTCCGCGACATCGCATTCGGGAACGGTCGTTTTGTCGCCGTGTCCGAAGCGGCGTTCGCCACCTCCACGGACGGAACGAATTGGTTCTTCTCCAATACAAACCAAGCCGGCAGCAAAATCACTTGCGGCGGCGGTCGCTTTGTGATCGTGGGCAACAGCACGATCGCCACTTCGACCGACGGCACAAACTGGCAGGTGCAAACGTCCAGCGAATTTGGGCCGCTGAGTGACGTGGCCTATGGCGCGGGCTGGTTTGCCGCGACCACGGGCGTGATTTCTTCCAATCCGACTTTGGTTAAACAACCGAACCTGCTCTGGGTTTCGGCCGATGGAATCCACTGGACGCCGCGGCTTTCCCCCTCCGCACAAGGAATTGGCCCCATTGCCTTCGGCGACGGTGCTTTTGTTGTCGGGACGCAGAATGGTGGAATTCTGCAGTCTGATCCCATGGTGAAGTTGAGCATTAAAGACACCTTGCCCCCAATATTGGAAATTTCCGGCCCGCTCCACCGGCAATATCAGATTGAACGCTGCGGCAAGATTGGCTCGACAAATGACTGGTCACCGCTTGGTGCGGTCACAATTACAAACGATCCTGGCCTTTTCACAGACTGGAGCGGGACGAACGCCGGCGGCCGCTTCTATCGCGCGGTGTTGTTGCCATAACTCGGGGGCAATTCGACCAGATCAACCGACAAAGGGTTGTGGGTTTCCGCCGACTTTTTTTATGGGCGTCACGCACGCAAAGATTTGCTTTCACCCTACGACCCTGACCAGTCCTACGACATCCTCTTCCGCTCCCGCGGGCGAGGAATATCGCGTGGCGTCGGAAGAGATTTTCGGGCGTGAGGGTGAGCGGCAGGGGATGGCAGTGTATTGTATGGCTGGAGTGAATTCGGCTATCGCATGTTCGCGTAGTCGGGATACCAGATGAACTTGTCGAGTTCGGCGTTCAGCGCGTCGTCGGTGTAGCTGCGACCGATGCCTTCGTCGCGGGCAGTTTGAGCGACTCGGAATCCGATGGCGCGGCTGATGATCCGCAGATGATTCAAACTCGGGTAGAGCGCCCCACCGCAATCGGTCTGACAGGTGAAGTCCGCCAGCGTCTTGGCGGCGGCGAGGAACATGGAATCGGTCACGCGGCCCACGCGGGCGATGAGCGCGCCCAGTCCAACACCGGGAAAGATGAAGGCGTTGTTACACTGGCCGATGATGTGTTTGCGGCCATTGAACGCGACCGGTTCAAATGGCGAACCGGTCGCCACGAGGGCGCGACCGTCCGAGTTTTGAATCGCTTCGGTGGGCGTACACTCGGTGTTGCTGGTCGGATTGCTGAGCGGAAAGATCAGCGGACGCTCGCAATGTTTCGCCATCGTGCGAAGCGCCGCCGGGGTGAATTCACCCGCGCGACCGGTCGTGCCGATGAGAACCGTGGGACGGAAAATTTCGATGACGTCTTCAAGGCGATGCGGCAGCGGCGAAGCAAAGCCCGCCGCCGCGAGTTCTTCCGGTTGCCAGGCGACGGCGCGTTTGTGTTTTTCCAGATCGGTGCGGCTGCTGACGACGAGCCCGCCGGAATCGAGGAAGAGTTCGCGTCGGTGCGCTTCGGTTGTACTCAGGCCGTCGGCTTGCAACGCGGTTTTCAGCAATTGACCAATGCCCACGCCCGCGGCGCCGGTGCCGACGAGCAGGACGCGCTGGTCGCGCAGCGGCTGCTTGCTGTAGTTCAGCCCGGAAAAGACGCCGGCCAGCGTGACGGCGGCGGTGCCTTGGATGTCGTCGTTGAAGCTCGCGAGGCGACCGACGTAGCGTTCGAGCAGGCGAATGGCGTTGGCTTTCTTGAAATCCTCCCATTGCAACAGCGCGTGCGGGAAGACGGTGCGCACGGCTTCGACGAATTCCTCGACCAGCGAATCGTATTCCGCCCCGCGCAAGCGGCGCGCGCGGTAGCCGAGGTAGAATTGATCTTCGAGCAACGCGGCGTTGTCCGTGCCGACGTCGAGACTGATCGGCAGGCAGTGCGAGGGATGAATCCCGGCGCCGACGGTGTAGAGGATGAGTTTGCCGATGGAAATGCCCATGCCACCCGCGCCTTGATCGCCGAGGCCGAGGATGCGTTCGTTGTCGGTGACGACGATGAGGCGGATGTCGCGCTCGCTGAAGTTGCGCAGGCGCTGGACGATTTGCCCGCGATCATCCGGCGTGATGAAGAGACCGCGCGGGCGACGGTAGATGTGGCTGTAACGTTGACAGGCGAGGCCGACCGTAGGCGTGTAAACGATGGGCGTGAGGCGTTCGAGGTTTTCCAGCAACACCCGGTAGAACAGCGTCTCGTTACGATCCATCAACGCGATGAGGCCGATGTATTGCTCAAGCGGTTCACTTTTCGCGAAGATGTTTTCCAACGCGGTCACCACTTGTTGCTCGATGGTCTGCACGGCGGCGGGCAGCAGACCGTCAATGCCGAGTTGGCGCCGTTCTTCGAGCGTGAAGGCGGCGTCTTTGTTCTGCATGGGATCGCGCAAGATTTGTTCGCCGCGCGGCGGGGCGGGGCTGGTCAAATGGTCAGATGGCATAACAAGTCGCTTAAATCTTTAAGGCGCTTACCATGATGCCGTCGGCCGAAAGTCCCTCCACGCACCGCTTGGCAAACCCTCCGCTTATTTTGCGCAAAGCGCCCGCCGGCTTTTTGTCAGCCCACGCTCCGGGGTTGCCTTTCCCCGGCGATTGCCGGATGGTATGCCCGGATGAAGTTACGGGAAGCCCGCCGCAACGTGCGCACCCGGCTTGATCCGATGGAGACCAAATCGTGGAAGTTTATTTTGAAAATCTGACGGGTGAGAATGCGTCCCTGGACCAACTGGCGGAGGACGTGTCCGTGCTCTTGCAGGAGGCCGAGACATTGGTTCAGAGCACCGGCACCAACCTGTCGCAAGAGTCCAAGGCCGCGCTGGAGAGCGCGCTGGCGCGGATGAAGGCCCGCGGCGAGCGCATCAAGCAGCAAGCGTTGAGCGGTGCCCGTGCCACGGATCGCGTCATTCGAAAGTATCCCTACCAGTCCTTGGGCGTGGTGTTCGGGTTGGGCATCGTCCTCGGGGTACTCCTCCGGCGGAAATAAGGCCAAACCACGACCCGTGCGGCGGGAGCGCCGGTGGGTGGACGGACTACCACTTCCCGAGCCCCGCATCAGCGGTAGTCCCCTGCCCGTCGCCTGTTACCAACGAATGCGTTCAGATTTAAGGAGGCGGGGTTCTTCCAGTTCGAGAAATCAGGGATGTGATATTTACGGACTGCTTCCGCCAAATCTTCGCCGGCTCGTCGCGCCGTAACGAAGTGAAGGCGGATGTCCGAGTGCAGACACTCCCATTTTCAACGTCGCGTAATCCGCTTGAACCAACGGACGTTCCGGCCTAATTTCTAATTTGTTTCCATGAAATATCCGGTGATTCTCATCCCGTCCGAGGAAGGGTTTGCCGTTGGTTGCCCGGCGCTGCCGGGTTGCTGGAGTCAGGGTAAAACGCAGGCCGAAGCGCTCATCAACATCCGCGAAGCCATTCAACTCTGGTTGGAAGTCGCCGAGGAGGACGCCCGCGCCGAAGCCGGCCGCGAAGCCGGCACGCTCGCCGAAGTGACCGTCTGATATGCCGAAGCTCCCGGGCATCAGCCAGCGCGACGCCATGCGCGTGTTTCTCAGCTACGGGTATCACCCCATATTCAATATCCAGCCCATCGCGTAACTTACCTCCATGAAGAATCATAAAATTGTAACTTGCGTGGCAATGTCCGTCTTGGCGTTGTCCTTTCTACTGGTTGGGTGTGACCGCCAGGTTTCCAGCGAAACCAAAAGCTCCGTCAGCAGCGACGGCACTGTTAAATCGAAGGAGAAGACCGTCACCCAGTCACCGGATGGCACCGTGACCAAGACGGAAGAGACCAAGAAGACCACCCCTCCCGAGAAGCCTTAAGCGAGTCGCGGAGCGACGGAAGAAGGTAGCCCACGGCGCGCGCCGTGGGTGAACGAATAATACGAATCAGGCCCCGGATGGGGCGAAGGAAATTTTCGACGATTGTTTTGCCGTCATCGTTTGCCCCGCGTGAAAGAGCGGCGGAGGGCCGCCGCAGTCCAAGACGCTGGCGCGTTTCCCGATGACAATCGAACCGCGCGAAGCGTTTTGGACTGCGCCAGCCCTCTGGCGCTTTGTTTGCCGATGCTCGTGCGCAAATCTTTTTCCAGGCGGGCAAAGGCGCGTTCAAAGGCGGCGGAGTTCTTCCAGTTCGAGAAATCGGGGAGGTGATATTTGCGGACTGCTTCCGCCAAATCTTCGCCGGTGTCCGAGTCAGGGCAAGCGGACGACTTAAAAGCTCTCCCAAAATCCAGCTTCCTTGAGACTTTTTTCTGCCGATTTATGGGCTTCCGGCGTTTCTATGACTACCAACATGGAACTCTCTGGCAAATAGCTGAAAACACTGGCCGCGCGAAATTCTCCAGTTGTTTCGTTTGGTTTGGTTGGAACATCAATGCTCCATAAGCTGGCCCTTGAAACATCAACAAAAGCAGAAGTCACAGGATTCATGTCCACCCGAATTTGGTTCTGCTTTTTTAGGTCTTCGGCCATCAACTTGAGCTTCGGCGAAATCTTGTAAGCTCTACATTCAAGATGACTGGGATTTCTTCCCAAATGAATGGCCTCTGGTTTTTCCTCGTAGTCCAATTGCGCCCAACTCGCAAGTTCCTGAAATTCGCAGCCCAACGAATGTCTGGCCGTGAATTTACCCGTATATCGGCAGGTCTCAAATCCACACGCGCCACGGTTCAGCCAGTTGGTCTCATCTTTCCGGTAAGCTTCAACTAATTTGTCCATCTCTGCTTTGATTGCTGGATCAGATGGGTATTCGACAATATCTGCCGGATTGGTATTCAGGCACACCGCTTGAGTCACCGAACCGTTGCTGGTTTGAGTTACCAGCGCGTTCACTTTGGCGACAACATCAATGATGGTTGCATTGGAGAAGTTTTGCTCCGGCAAAACAAATGCGTCCCAACGATAGAGGCGCTGATGAGCAACCGTTTTGTTAGAAACCCAAGCGGCAATCGCACACAAAGCCAGAAAAATAGAAATTGCTCCGGCAACGACGGTGAAAATGATTTTTGTTCTGCGCTTCATGTGAAATAAATTCACTTCGGCATTTCCAACTTCACCTTCGCCGCCACCTGCGCCACGTCTTTGTCGCCGCGACCGGAGAGGTTCACGATGATGAGCGCGTCTTTGCCCAGCTTCGGCGCGCGCACCATGCACTCGGCCACGGCGTGGGCGCTTTCCAGCGCGGGGATGATGCCTTCCAGCCGTGCGAGTTTCATGAAGGCGGCGAGCGCCTGGTCGTCGGTGGCGTAGGTGTATTCGGCGCGGTTGGCGTCGCGCAACCACGCGTGTTCCGGCCCGACGGCGGCGTAATCCAGTCCGGCGCTGACGCTGTGCGTGGATTGGATCTGGCCGAATTCGTCCTGCAAAATGTAGCTGCGCGTGCCTTGCAACACGCCGAGCGAGCCGCCTTGAAACCGTGCCGCGTGCTGCTCGGGCTTGATGCCGAGTCCGCCGGCTTCCACGCCGACCAGCTTCACGGATTGGTCGTCGAGGAACGGATAAAACAGTCCGATGGCGTTCGAGCCGCCGCCGACGCAGGCGATGAGCATGTCCGGCAGGCGCTTTTCCTTTTCCAAAATCTGCGCGCGCGCTTCGTCACCGATGATGCGCTGGAAGTTCCGCACCATCACCGGATACGGATGCGCGCCGTAGGCCGTGCCGAGAATGTAATGCGTGTGGCGGATGTTCGTCACCCAGTCGCGCATCGCTTCGTTGACGGCTTCCTTCAAGGTCTTTTGCCCCGCGTGAACCGGCACGACTTCCGCGCCGAGCATCTTCATGCGATACACGTTGAGCATCTGCCGCTCGCAATCCACCGCGCCCATGTAGATGACGCATTTCATCCCGAACATCGCGCTCACCGTGGCCGTGGCGACACCATGCTGGCCCGCGCCGGTTTCGGCAATGATGCGCGTCTTGCCCATGCGCTTGGCCAAAAGAATCTGGCCGATGGCGTTGTTGATCTTATGCGCGCCGGTATGGAGCAAATCCTCGCGCTTGAGATAAATTTTTGCCCCGCCAAGTTCGCGCGTGAGCCGTTCGGCAAAGTAAAGCGGCGTGGGGCGACCGCAGAATTCGCGGAGGTAGTAGCTCAACTCGCGCTGGAACTCCGGGTCGTGTTGCGCGCGGAAGTATTCGGCCTCCAACTCCTGCAACGGGTGCATCAACGTCTCGGGCACGTAGCGTCCGCCGTACGGGCCAAAGTGGCCGTGGGCGTCGGGTAGATTCTCAGCAGCAACTTTGCTCATGGTTTGACCTTAGTTGAAAGTGGGTGGGGGAGAAAGTGGGAAAGTTTGTAGTTGGCAGATTAGCCACGGATTTGGGAGGGTTAGGCAGCAAGAAAGCCAAATCGTTTGGACCGGCGCCAGCCGATCCGAATCTTGGTGGAACGTTTTGGCGGCGGGGTGATCGAAGTAATGAGAAAGGTGAAATTATGAAAAATGTCATCATCGGAATCCTGTTGGTTGTATCAGTCGCGCTGGGTGGCTGGTTGATCCAGAAGAACAGCAAAGCCACACAGGCCGAAGCCAGGCTCGATGCGCTGCAAAAGGAAGTTTCCGAGTTGCAGGCCAGTATCGCCCAACGGGAGGAGCGCGCCGCCAGCTTGCGCGAGAAGCTGGACAAATCGGTGGCCGAATCCGCCGTCAACGCCGGGCAAGCCGCGCAGCTTTCCCGGGCTTTGACCAATCGCGTTCAAGCCGAGGCGCAGCCGGATACCAACTCGAAGCCCACAAACCCGTTCGCCGAGATGTTCAAGAATCCCGAGATGCGCGAGATGATCAAAAAGCAGCAGCAGACGGCCCTGGCCAGCATCATCGAAAAAAACTACGCCGACTTCATCAAGACCCAACCGCTTTCCCCCGAACAGGCCAGCGCCCTGAAAGAATTGATCACCCGGAAAATGGCCGTGGGCGCGGATCTCGGCATGGAGATGATGAGCGGCGAATTGACCGCAGAGCAGCGCGCCGAATTGACGAAGCGCGTCAAGACGGATACCGACGCCATCACCGCCGAGATCAAAGATTTTTTGGGCGCGGACAATTACTCCACGTTCGAGACCTACGAGAAGTCTTTGCCGGATCGGATGGCCGTGTCCGGTTTCAAAGACCAGTTGGCCGGTGGCGAAATGGCGTTGAAAAGCGACCAGGAACAGCAGTTGATCCAGGCGATGTCGCAGGAGCGGGAGGGTTTTAAGTTCACCACGGATTACAGCAATCAAACCAGCCCGGCGGCGGATATGTTCAGCCAGTTCACGGAAGACAAGCTGAACGTCTATTTTCAAGAGCAGGAACAGTTGAACCAACGCTATCTCGCCCGCGCCCAAACCATCCTGTCACCCGAGCAATACGTCGCGTATCAAAAATCCCTCACCGCCCAGCAGGCGATGGCTCAGATGGGAATGAAGATGGCCGCGCAAATGTTCAACGCCAAAAAGGGAACGAAGTAAGGCTTTGCTACGGTTCGACGGCCGCCACCGACCGGGCCGTCAGGAACGCCTTCAATTCCGCCGCCGCCTTGCCGCCGAAGCCGGGCACGGCGGCAATTTGCTCTAGGGTCGCGGCGCGCAGCCGCTGCACCGAACCAAATTTTTTCAGCAACGCGGCCTTGCGCTGTTCGCCGATGCCGGGAAAGTCGTCGAGCAGGCTCTCGGAGATTTTCTTGATGCGAAGCTGGGCGTTGTAGGAGTTGGCGACGCGATGCGATTCGTCGCGCACGCGCTGGAGGAGTTTCACGGCGGGATGGTTCAGGCCGAGCCGCAGCGGCTCCCGCTCGCCGGGCCGATAGATTTCCTCAAACTCCTTCGCCAGCCCGATCACCGCGATGTGGCTCAAGCCGAGTTTCTCGAGTTCGGCGCACGCTGCGTTGAGCTGGCCTTTGCCGCCGTCTATCAGGATCAGGTCCGGCAAATTAGTTTGGAGTTCCGGCTTTAGTCGGTCGGGTTGGAGAACCGCCTGAAGGCGGGACTCCGAACTTTTACGTCCACGCCGCACCTTGGCGCTCGTTTCCTCCACCAGTTTCTGCAACTCCTGCGGAATCGCTTCGCCACCCTCGTCGCGCGGCCCGCCCCCGACTTCAGACTTTAGACTCGAGACTTTAGACTCATTCAGCAGGCGCGTATAACGTCGCCGCACCACCTCCGCCATGCTCGCAAAATCATCCTGGCCTGCGACCGATTTGATTTTGAACCGGCGATAGTTCGCACGGTCCGGCCGGCCCTGTTTGAAACTCACGAGCGACGCCACGGCGAAAGTGCCGCTGATGTTCGAGATGTCGAATCCCTCGATGCGCTGCGGGGGCGCGGACAGCTTCAGGACTTTGGCCAGCTCAACCAGATCGCGCGCCGGGTCGAGCGACATCGGCAGCGAATACGGCACGCGCGCAAAAGATTTCTCCTTTCTGGTCGTGCGTTCGAGGTCTTTGATGAGATCGCGCAAATCGGCGGCCTTCTCGTAATCCTGCGCGGCGGCGGCTTTCCGCATTTCGCCTTCCAGTTGGTCCTTCATCTCCCGGCATTGGCCGTCGAGAAAACCACACGCGGCCACGACCTGCTCGAGATATTGCGCCCGCGTGACGTTACCGATGCACGGCGCGGTGCAGTATTTGAGATGGGCGTAGAGGCAATGCTTGTAGTCGGCCTCGCCCGGGGTGAAGACGCGGCAGCCGCGCAGGTTGAACTGCCGCCGCACCAGCGCGAGCGTGTTACGCACGGCGGTGGAATTTACGAACGGCCCGAAGTAACGCGCGCCGTCGTCCTTCTTGATGCGGGCGAAGGCGAAGTTCGGAATCGGGTCGTTCAGATTGATCTTCACCATCAGGAAGCGTTTGTCGTCGCGGAAGCTGATGTTGTAGCGCGGGTGAAATTCCTTGATCAGCTTGCTTTCAAGCAACAACGCCTCCGGCTCGCTGCGCACGGTGTGACAATCAAAATCGTGAATCGCTTCGACCAAGGCGTTGAACTTCAAATCCCAGCCCATCCGGCGCGACGGATGAAAATACTGACTCACGCGTTTGCGGAGGTCGCGGGCCTTGCCGACATAGATCACCGTGCCAAAGCGGTCCTTGTGCAGATACACGCCGGGCTTGTGCGGCACCAGACTGAGCTTCTTGCGGATGTGATCGGACACGGCCATCGCCGGGAAGTTACAGTTGGAATGCCGGAAGTGGCAAGTTGCTGGAATGGAAAACGCCGCTCCCGTCGCAGTTTTGACTTCACCTCCCGATTCCCCTAGCCTGCGCGCATGAGAGTGATTCGTTACACCGACGCGGATTTCAGCCGGAAGCTTGCCGAAGTCACCGCGCCGTCCAGCCTGTTTGACCCCGTCATCGAACAACGCACCCGCGCCATTCTGGACGCGGTTCATGCGCGCGGCGACGAAGCGGTATTGGAACTGACCGAACGCTTCGACGGCGCGAAACTTTCCGCCGATCAGCTTGCTGTAACCCAAGCGGAACTCATGGCCGCATCGCTCAAGGCGGATCCATCCTTGCGTCAGGCCGTGACTGAAGCGGAAGCCAACATCGCGAACTTCGCAAGAAAGTCCCGGCGCAAGGATTGGTGGATGCGCAACTCCCACGGCGCAACCGTGGGTGAGAAGTTTGATCCCTTCCAGCGCGTGGGCATTTACATTCCCGGCGGAACGGCACCACTCGTTTCGACCGCGCTGATGACGATCACGCTGGCGAAAGTCGCGGGCTGCCGGGAAATCGTCGTCTGCACCCCGTGCGGCCAGGATGGTTCGATCAACCCTGCGCTGCTGTTCGCGGCACGGGCGGCGGGCGCCACGGAAATTTACCGCGTCGGCGGGGCGCAGGCGATTGCCGCGCTGGCTTACGGCACGAAGACGATTCGTCCGGTGCAAAAGGTGTTTGGTCCGGGCAACGCCTACGTCGTCACGGCCAAGCGATTACTGGTCGGCTACGTCGCGATTGATCTGCTGCCAGGCCCGAGCGAAGTGCTGGTGCTCGCCGACGACACGGCCAATCCGAGATTCGCCGCCGCCGACTTGCTGGCCCAGGCTGAACACGGCTCCGGTCACGAGCGCGTCTGGCTCGTTACGCCATCGGCGAAAATGCTCAAGGCGGTCGAGCGGGAAATTGGGAAACAGTTGCCCAAGCTGGCGCGGCGCGAATTCATTCAGCGCGCTTTGGACCACAACAGTTGGCTGATACAGGTGAAAACGCTCGCCGACGCGGTGGCGCTGGTGAACCGGCTCGCTCCCGAACATTGCGAAGTGATGACGCGCCAGGCTCGCGATGTGAGCCGCGGTATCGTGACGGCCGGCGCGATCTTCCTCGGCCCATGGTCGCCGACGGTGCTGGGCGATTACGTGGCCGGCCCGAGCCACACGCTGCCGACCGGTGGTGCGGGCGCGTCGTTCCCCGGCCTAACGGTGGATCAATTCCAACGCCGCACCAGCGTCGTGGAATACACCCGCGCCGCGCTCAAGCAAGCGGTGCCGGCAGTGAACAAATTTGCCGAAATGGAAGGGCTGAGCGCGCACGGGAAAAGCGCGGAGATAAGAAAATGATTTTTAACGCAGAGACGCAAAGACACAGCGCGGCAAAGCCGCAACCGAAAGAGGACAAGGCAATCCAACCGCAGAGGCACGATGGGCGCAGAGATGAAACTCCACGGAAAGCCTCTGCGGCTCATCGTGTCTCTGCGGTTGGTCGGCTCTTCCCAGAATCTTTGCAGGCTGCGACGAAGTTGGGACATAGCACTGCAGAGAGCAAACGGAGCATGAATCAAACTAAAACCCGCATTCGCCGTCGCCGTGCGAGGTGTTGGGAATTGCAGTTTGACGGCAATGCAACAAACTATGCTGTCACCGCTTCACCCTTGAGGATCCAATCGTAGCCCTTCGCTTCGAGTTCAAGGGCCAGCCCCTTGCTGCCGGTTTTCACGATGTGACCGTCCACCAGCACATGGACGAAATCGGGAATGATGAAGTTCAGCAGCCGTTGGTAATGCGTAATGACGAGTTGGGCGTTGTCCGTGCGCTTGAGCTTGTTCACGCCGTTGCTGACGACTTTGAGCGCATCAATGTCCAGCCCGGAATCGGTTTCGTCGAGGATCGCGAGCTTGGGTTCAAGCACGGCCATCTGGAAAATCTCCGCGCGCTTCTTTTCGCCGCCGGAAAACCCTTCGTTGACCGAACGCTTGAGCAAATCATCCTTCAACTCCAGCAGCTTCATTTTGTCCTTCACGAGCGCGAGGAACTCGATGGCGTCGAGTTCCGACTCACCCTTGTGTTTGCGGATTTCGTTGAGCGCGGCCTTGAGAAAGTAAGTGCTGTTCACACCCGGAATCTCGACTGGATACTGGAACGCGAGGAACAAGCCTTCGCGCGCGCGTTCTTCCGGGTCGAGGTCGAGCAGGTCTTTGCCGTAGTAAAGAACTTCGCCACCGGTGATGTCGTAGCCATCGCGCCCCGCCAGCACCGCGGCCAGCGTGCTCTTGCCGCTGCCGTTCGGCCCCATGACGGCGTGGACTTCGCCGGGGTTGATGGTCAGGCTGACGCCCTTGAGGATTTGTTTGCCCTCAACGCCCGCGCTGAGGTTTTTGATTTCGAGGATGGGTTGTTTCATCAATTTGAATTCAATGTTTGAAAAGCTGATCGTCTCGTTTGGATAAGTTTGGTCTTAAAGCAGCAAGAATTCCAACAACGAGTGCAACGCCGATAAAAACTACGACGCCAATTTTCCAATCTTTCCACCACGGCTGGAAGGCCAGCGATATGGATACCTCCGAAGCCGCAGGAAGAGTTGAGAAAAAATAACAAGCTGCAAACCACAAAGCGGCGAAGGCCAAACCGCAAGTTAGTCCCCACCGGAAACCTTTTTTGTAGTTTGGAAAATTCATGTGCAGCGATGTTCTGCAAAACGAAGATTAACCAACACTGCCTTCCAGACTCACGCCCAGCAGTTTCTGGGCTTCGACGGCGAACTCCATCGGCAGTTCCTTGAACACTTCCTTGCAGAAGCCATTCACGATCATGTTCACGGCGTCCTGCGTGGCGATGCCGCGCGCGTTGCAATAAAAAATCTGGTCCTCGCCGATTTTCGAAGTCGAGGCTTCGTGCTCGACGCTCGCCGTGGTGTTCTTCACCTCGATGTATGGGAACGTGTGCGCGCCGCACTTCGAGCCGATCAACATGGAGTCGCACTGCGAGAAGTTGCGCGCGTTCGTGGCGCTCTTCTGGATTTTCACCAGTCCGCGATAGCTGTTCTGGCCGTGGCCCGCCGAGATGCCCTTGGAGATGATGGTGCTGCTCGTGTTCTTGCCAATGTGAACCATCTTCGTGCCGGTATCGGCCTGCTGATAGTTGTTCGTCACCGCCACGGAATAAAATTCGCCGACGGAATTGTCGCCGAGCAAAATGCAACTCGGATATTTCCAGGTGATCGCCGAGCCGGTTTCGACCTGCGTCCAGGAGATTTTCGAGTTCCGGCCTTTGCACAGGCCGCGTTTGGTCACGAAATTGTAGATGCCCCCCTTGCCATGCTCGTCGCCGGGATACCAGTTCTGCACCGTGGAGTATTTGATTTGTGCGTTGTCCAAGGCGATGAGTTCGACCACCGCCGCGTGCAATTGATTTTCATCCCGCATCGGCGCCGTGCAGCCTTCGAGGTAACTGACGTGCGCGCCTTCGTCCGCCACAATGAGCGTGCGCTCAAACTGGCCGGTATTCGCTGCGTTGATGCGGAAGTAGGTGGAAAGCTCCATCGGACAGCGCACGCCCTTGGGGATGTAGCAGAACGAACCGTCGGTGAAGACCGCCGAGTTGAGCGCGGCGTAAAAATTGTCCGTGTAGGGCACGACCGAGCCGAGATATTTCTTCACCAGTTCGGGATGTTCATGCACCGCCTCGGTGAACGAGCAGAAGATCACGCCTTTTTCCGCAAGCTGTTTGCGGAATGTGGTTCCGACCGACACGCTGTCAAAGATCGCGTCCACCGCCACGCCCGCGAGCCGTCCGCGTTCGCGCAACGGAATGCCAAGCTTCTCGTACGTCTCCAGCAGTTTCGGATCAACCTCGTCGAGACTCTTCGGCGCGTCTTTCTTCGGCTTGGGCTGCGAAAAATAAACGATGTCCTGATAATTGATTTTCTCGTGATGAACCTTCGGCCACGTTGGCTCCGACAGCGTGAGCCAGTGGCGATACGCCTTGAGCCGCCAATCCGTCAGCCATTCCGGCTCGTTCTTCTTGCGCGAAATCATCCGGATGGTGTCCTCGCTCAAGCCCGGCGGCGCGGACTCGGTTTCCATGTCGGTGTAGAAGCCGTATTTGTATTCCGTCTTTACCAGATCTTCGATGGTTTCAGTTGCAGTGCTCATGAAAAATTATTTCTTCCGCTTGCCCGCGCAACTGGCGCAGAGGCCGTGAACCGCAATATCGTAGTGATCCACCTGGAAACCCTTCGGACTCGGCATTGTCGGCGCCGCCGCCGGCATTGTCACGTCAAACACCGCGCCACACTCGTCACAGTAATAGTGGCAATGCTCCTCCGTGTTCGGGCAGAAACGCGCCGCCCCGCGCTGAAGCTGCACCTGCCGCACCAGCCCGCACTGGACGAGCGCCGCGAGGCAGTTATAGACGGTGGCGTGGGAAATTTCGGGCATCTGGCGTTTGGCCCGCTTGAACACATCCTCCGCGGTGGGATGATCGAGCTTCTGCAGCAGCACGTCATAGATGTGCCGGCGCTGCGACGTGAAACGAAAACCGCTCGTCGCCAGCCGCTCGCCCAACTCGCGTTCAAATTTTGTGTTCTCTACCAGATTCATCGGACAACCCAGTTTAGCCATTGGGCGCGCGGAGTCAATAATTGGAATTATTCTAAATAAGAACGCGCGGAGCCGGGTCGGGCGGCGTCTGCCGTTGCGCTCTCATTCAACGAGGCATGACTTGCGCTTGGGTCAACTCGGTATTCCGTTCGGCCCGCAAAAATTCGTTGTCTCCCCTCGCCAAAGTCTTAGCATCGCCGCTCGCGTCAATCGCGCGAACAAACATTTAACTCGATGAAACAATTTAAGATCGCAGCGCTCGCCGGCGACGGCATTGGCCCGGAAGTCATGCGCGAAGCCATCAAGGTCCTGCGCGCCGCCGAAAAGAAATTCAGTTTCCAACTGGCCATCACCGAAGCGCCCGTTGGCTGGGCGGGCATTGACGCCGCCGGCAAGGCACTGCCCGACGCCACGCTCGCGCTCTGCAAACAATCCGACGCCATTTTATTCGGCTCGGTTGGCCTGCCGGAGCGCGATCCGACGATTCCCAAGGAAGAACGCCCGGAGCGCGCCGCGCTGTTGCGCATCCGCAAGGAGTTCGGTCTGTTCGCCAACCTGCGTCCCGTGACCTTGCCCAAAGCGCTCGCCCACGCCTGTCCGCTGTCGAAGGAACGGCAGGGCGACGGCATTGATATCCTCGTCGTGCGCGAATTGACGGGTGGAATGTATTTCGGCCAGCCAAAGAAAACCGAAGACCTCGGCGGTGGCGTCCAGCGGGCGATTGATACGATGGTTTACACCACCCCCGAGATCGAACGGATCGCGCATGTGGCGTTCAAGTCCGCGCTGTTGCGTCGCAAGAAGCTGACGAGCATTGACAAGGCGAACGTGTTGGAAAACGGCATTCTGTGGCGCGAAGTCGTCACGCGCGTCGGCAAAAATTATCCCGAGGTCACGCTCGAACACATGTTCGTGGACAACGGCGCGATGCAACTGATGCTGCGCCCGACGCAGTTTGACGTGATGCTCTGCGAAAACATGTTTGGCGACATCCTCAGCGACGAAGCCGCCGCGCTCGGGGGTTCGCTCGGCATGTTGCCCAGCGCGAGCCTTGGGGCGACGACGGGCGGAAACACTTTTGGCTTTTACGAACCCGCCGGCGGGACGGCGCCGGACATCGCGGGAAAAAATCTCGCCAATCCCATCGCGCAAATTCTCTCCACCGCGCTCATGCTGCGTTACAGTTTCCAACTCAACGACGCGGCGGCGGGCATCGAGAACGCCGTGAGCCAGGCGATCGACGCGGGCTGCCGCACCGGGGACATCTTCAGCCCGAACGAGGCCAACGCCCGCAAGGTTGGCACGCGCGCGATGGGCGACGCGATTGCCGCAGCGGTGTGAAGGGCTTTCTGGTCGCCACAGCTTGACCCAGCATCATTGATCTCGCTGGCGGCGTTGCCGGTCGAACCGCTGTGGCGTGGGCTATTTTTCCACCCGGGCCGCTTTTTCGATCTCCGTCACCAACTCTTCGGGCGTCCATTTGTTCTCGGTGATTATTTTCTGCACGCGCCCCCGCGCGTCCACGATTACCGTGCGCAGGTTGTGGCTGATGCCGGTCTGCGGATCGCGCCAGAACGTCAGCCCAAATTGCTCGCCGAGCGCCGTGATCTCGATCAGCTCGCCCGTCAGGAAGCTCCAGTATTGGGGATTGCCGCCGTAGATGGCCGCGTAGTTTTTCAATTTGTCCGGCGTGTCGAAATCGGGATCGAACGTGAGCGTCAGCAGATGCCAGTTCGTCGGGGCGCTGGGATTCTTCAGCAGGGCATCCTGGACGGCGCGAAAATTATTCGACATCAACGGGCAGAAGGTCGGAAACGGGCAACGCGTGAAGATGAATGTGATGGCGAGCGCCTGCCCGAGAAACTGGCTCAGGCTCACCGCCTGCCCGAGCTGGTTGGTGAAATGATATTCGGGCAGCATGTCGCCCGGATTCAACGGCTCGACGTCGCGCACGATGCGGATCGGGGCGTTCGCCGGCAGCGTGTTGACCGGTTTCGGCCCGTTCAGTTTCTTGATTTGATCAATCCAGCCATCGTTCTCCGTGACCAACATGCGAAACGTCACGGCGTCGCCCGCGTTCAATCCGGCCAGTTCATTCGTGTCCTTCACGGCGAACGGCATGGTCATGGCGTCCATGTAACCGGGGATTTCCTCGTGCTGGATGCGCACGGATTTGTCGGCGGGCAACAACTCCACGACGATGCCTTTGACCTGGAAGATTTGGGTGTTCGTGCTGGCCGGCGCGGCGGATGCGGGCGGCGAAGGGGGTAGGGTGCCCGGCGTTTTCTTCTCGCACGACAGCGTTAACCCGAGCAGCCCCAGCGGCAGAAGCAAATTCCAGAAACGCATGACGTGGGCACCATGCCGGATTATTGCGGGTTCGGCAAGTGACACGCTTTCGCGTGATGGCAGGAGGAATGTGATGGAGTTCTCATTAACACCTGACTTTAGTCAGGTGATTGTGGCCGCCAACCTCATGCAACCGTTTCAACGGTTTTGGGGGGCAGGGTGGAAAACCGTTGAAACGGTTTGCCCTTCGCTCGGCACGGCACCGGGCTGAAGCCCGGTGTTAATGATCGGAATAGGGGATCCGCTTTTCATGAATGCATCGCCCCTGTTGCCTGATTGCCGCCGCTTGCTTCAGCCCCAAAACCGTGTTTAATCCGGTTGTCATGTCTGCGCACACCAACCCGAGCCAGAGCGCCGAGGATTATCTCGAACGCATCCACGAATTGATCGAGGCCAAGGGCTACGCCCGCGTGGTGGACATCGCGTCGTCGTTGAAAGTCCGGCAGGCGTCCGTTACCAGCATGGTGCAAAAACTTGGCCGGGCTGGCTTCGTGAAATACGAGAAGTACCGCAGCCTCGTGCTGACGGACCCGGGCCGCGCCGTCGCGCGCAACATTCAAAACCGCCACGCCACGCTCTCACGTTTCTTTTCCCTCTTCGGCCTCGACGCCGAAACGCAGCGGGCCGACATCGAAGGAATTGAACATCATCTCAGCCCCGCCACCCTCGAAATGCTGGCCGACCTCGCTGATTTTTTTGAGCAAGACCCCGAGGCGCTCCGGGCGTTCAAACAATCGCGGAAGCGCGGCAAAAAAAAGTGAGGTTGCCGCGGGCGACTTTTACAACGGAACCATTCTATGAAACCCATCACCCTTTTCTTCGCCGTGCTGTTGGCCGTGGCCGGATTCGGCGCGGACGTTCTTGTCGGTCGGCCCGGGGGGAAAACCAATTCAGTCCCGACGGACGTTTTGCCCGATCCGAATGCGTCCTCCGCGCCGGACGCGAATAAACTCCCTGCGGTCATGGTAAAGTCCCGCCGGCCCCCCGCCGCCGCGGCCGTTCCACCGAAACCGATCCGCGGGGAAGTCATCATCAACCGCA
>CAYHFK010000011.1:0-13507 GCA_964355895.1 uncultured Bifidobacterium sp.
CGGAGGACGTAGCGCAGAGTGGCACTCTGCTGTATCGCGGATTGTTAATCCGCTGGGCGGGGAAAATTTTGGCGGCCGTGGCAAGGATGGCGCGCTGCCGAATCCCATTCGGCGATACGGCAGATTGGCAATCTGCGCTACAAGGGAACGCCGCTTCCATTCGCACCCGCTGCCTTGCCAGCATCTGCCGCAACAACTATTTTCCCGCGCCGACACATCTGCGAACCAACAAGAACACATGACCACCTTAAAAGATAAGACGCTTTTCATCACCGGCGCCACACGGGGAATCGGGAAAGCCATTGGGTTGCGCGCCGCCCGCGAGGGCGCCAACATTGTCATCGCCGCGAAGACGGTCGCGCCGAATCCAAAACTGGCCGGCACCATTTACACGGCAGCGGATGAGATGGTGGCCGCGGGAGGCAAGGCGCTGGCTTGCCAGGTTGATATTCGCTTTGAAGATCAAATCCGGCAGGCCGTTGAGCAGGCGGTCGCGACCTTCGGCGGGATTGATATCCTGGTGAACAATGCCAGCGCGATCAGCTTGACCGGCACTCTGGCGACGCCCATGAAACGGTTTGACCTCATGCAACAAGTGAATGTGCGCGGAACGTTCGCGTGTTCGCAAGCCTGTCTGCCGCACCTCTTGAAGTCGTCCAACCCGCACATCCTAAACATCTCGCCGCCGCTGAACCTGTCCGCGCGCTGGTTTGCGCCCCATGCGGCCTATACCATCGCCAAATACGGCATGAGCCTGTGCGTCCTGGGCATGGCGGAGGAATTTCGTGAACAAGGTCTGGCGGTCAATGCGCTCTGGCCGCGCACCGTCATTGCCACCGCAGCCGTCATGAACCTGCTGGGCGGCGAGGAAGTCATGCGCCACAGTCGTAAACCTGAAATCATGGCGGACGCTGCGCACGCGATCCTGACTTGCCCCAGTCGGGAATGCACCGGGAACTTTTTCATTGATGAAGATGTGCTGGGGGCGGCCGGCATCACAAATTTCGACGCCTACGCGGTCACGCCGGGCGGCAAGCTGTTTCCCGATCTGTTCTTGTAAGCAAAGCGCTGGAGCGATCACGACCCTAAAAGCCTGCGGCTCACGGGTCCGGTCCGGCGAAGAACTTGAAGTCGGACCGCTTGCCTTTTGTTTTTCGCTCCCGTCCCCGGTGGTCCCCCGCCGCCGTTCCGGCGTGCCGCACGTTCAACCGCCCGGCGCACCCGACCGGCATCCTGCCCCCGGAGCGTTGCCTCGCCGCCTCACGGCGGGGGACGGGCCAGCGGGCCGATCAACCACATCGTTTTCCCGCAGCCGGGACACACCAGCGGCGGCACGGGCGGCGGCGCTTCATCCGAGGCTCCGCAGCCGTCGCTTTTTCAAACGGCTCACCACCTCAGTCCATTGCCCGATCCGGCGCCGGTTTCGGCCAGGCGTCTAATTCCTCCCGCACCCGCTCCACCGGCAACCCCACCACGTTGCTGTACGACCCGGAGATTTCTTCGATGATGAGTTCGCCGTGTTCCTGGATCGCGTAAGCGCCGGCTTTGTCGAGCGGATCAATGCGCGAAAGATAATTCCGCACCTGCTCCGCATTCAGCGAACGAAACCGCACGTCCGTGCTCACGGCGAAAATCCGTTCGCGATGGGGGCGCAGGTGAATCAGGCTCACGCCGGTGATGACTTGATGCGTGCGCCCTTGCAAGCGCGCGATCATCTGTTCCGCTTCGGTCAGGTTCGCCGGTTTGCCAAAGATTTCACAGTCGAGAAAGACCAGCGTGTCCGCCCCAAGGACGAGCGTGTCGGGAAAGCGCTTGGCCACGGCGCGGGCTTTGCGATGCGCGTTGAGCTGACACAGTTCGTAGGGCGACAGATGTTCATCCGCGAGTTCGGTCGCATCGCTGGGCACGACTTCGAACGCGGCCACGATTTGCCGCAGCAGTTCCCCGCGGCGAGGCGAGGCGGAGGCCAGGATGAGGGACGGCGGTTTCATGGCAGCAGCGACCCCGGCAATTTAGGGGAGTTCCGGGCGAAAAACAAACCTTCTTGTTTTTCCCGGCGGAGAGCCTGATGATGCGCCCAAGATTCTGAGTCCATGAACACGTCCATTTGGAAACGGCTGAATACGACCCGGGTGATCTTGATCGCCCTTCTGCTCGTGGCGAGCGCCTTGGCTTGGTGGATGGAACGCACGCGCTCGGAAGGCATGCACGTCAGCGACCGGCTCACGCGCGACAACACTTACCTGCAATACCACTTCATCGAGATGAGCGATGCGTTACACATGTTGCTGGCCGACCCCAAAAGCCGGCTCGATAAGCAACGGCTGGAGGTGGCCGAACGAAACTTGAAGGAACTCATGGACGGCCTGCTGAAGACGAAGGAATTCGCCAACGAGCCGAAACTGACCAACCCGCTGAAAAGCCTGGGCGAATTCGTCCGGCTGACGCTCGATCCGTTTCAGATCAAGGTGAAAGACCTGCTCGAGAGCGACCCGGCGGCGGGGCGGGATTACTTTGCCAAAGCCCAGCCGGAAATCGCGCGCCAGCGCAATGAATTGTTGAAAGAGATCACCCGGCAGACGTCCGACCTGAGCCAGGAGGCCTTGAATCATGGCCAATACACGGCGGTCATCGCTTGCGCCAGCATGGTCGTGGTGCTGATCGGCGCGGTGCTGGTCATGCGCTCACAGTCCTCCGCCGTCACCATCCCGCTCAATCAACTGGTGGCCGCCATCGAGTTGATGCGCAACGGCGATTTCACCAAGCGGCTCAATCTGCACCGCAAGGATGAGTTCGGCGTGCTGGCCGACGGCCTGAACCGCCTCGCCGACGATCTCTCCCTGCTCGTCGGTCAGGTGCAACATTCCGGCGTCCAGGTCAACATCACCGCCACGCAGATTGCCGCCACGGCCAAGGAACAACAAAGCACCACCACCGAGATCGCCGCCACCACCGCCGAGATCGGCGCCACCTCCAAACAGATTTCCGCCACGGCCAAGGAGCTGGACCAGACGATGAACGAAGTGGGCGAGGTCGCGCAGGACACCGCCGAACTCGCCGGCAGCGGCCAGACCGGCATCGCCCGCATGGAAGACACCATGCGCAAGATCATGGACGCCTCCGGCGCCATCACCGGCAAACTCGCCGTCCTCAACGAGAAAACCGCCAACATCAACACGGTCGTCACCACCATTACGAAAGTGGCCGACCAGACCAATCTGCTGTCGCTCAATGCCGCCATCGAAGCCGAGAAAGCCGGCGAGTATGGGTTGGGCTTCGCCGTCGTCGCCATGGAGATCCGCCGCCTGGCCGACCAAACCGCCGTGGCCACCTACGACATTGAGAAGATGGTGAAGGAGATGCAATCGGCCGTCACGGCCGGCGTGATGGGCATGGACAAGTTTTCCGAGGAAGTGCGCCGGGGCGTCGAAGAGATTCGGCAGGTCAGCGGGCTCCTGGCGCAGATCATTCATCAGGTGCAGACGCTCACCCCGCGCTTTGCGACCGTGAGCGAAGGCATGCACGCCCAATCCACCGGCGCGCAACAGATCAGCGAGACGCTCATCCAGTTGAGCGAGGCCGCCCATCAGACCGCGGATTCGCTGCGCCATTCCACCCTTGCCATTGAGCAGTTGAACGAAGCCGCGCGCGGACTGCAAACCGGCGTCGCCCGCTTCAAGCTGGAGGCCAAATGAGATCATGCTCTTCGTACTCTTCCAACTCGGCAAAGACCGGTACGCGCTGGAGGCCAGCCGCGTGGTTGAGGTGGTGCCGCTGCTCGCGCTGAAACGCTTTCCGTCGTCCCCGCGCGGCGTGGCCGGCGTCTTTGTCTATCGCGGCCAGCCCGTGCCCGCGCTCGACTTGTGCGAACTCACCGTGGGCCGCCCCGCCCGCGAACACCGCAGTACGCGCATCCTCATCGTCCAGCACCGCAACGCGGCGGGCGAAAGCCAGTTGATCGGTCTGATCGCCGAGAGCGCGACCGGCACGTTGCGGCGGGACGAAAAGGACTTCGTGGACGCGGGCGTGAAACTGGCCTCCGCGCCCTTTCTCGGGCCGGTGTTGATGGACGAACAGGGCGTCATTCAACTCCTGGACGCGCAGAAGCTTTTGGATGCGGGCGGGCACCAACTGCGGTTAACCCATTCCGTGGAGGCCAGCCATGCGCCATATTGAAGCCCTGCTCCGCCGCCACATCGGCCTCGACGCGGCCTCCGTCGGTGCCTCCCTGATCGAGCGCACCGTCCGGCTGCGCATGAAACAACACGGCTTGAAAAAACCGGACGCCTACCACGACCTGCTCGCCACCTCCCGCCACGAATTGGAGCAACTGATCGAAGCCGTGGTCGTCACCGAAACCTGGTTCTTCCGTGACCACGAACCCTTCAACGTCTTCACCCAACTGGCGCTGCACGACTGGCGGCCCCGCCATCCGGCGGGCACGCTGCGCGTGTTGAGCCTGCCGTGCGCCTCCGGCGAAGAGCCGTATTCACTGGCGATGGCGCTGCTCGATGCCGGGGCACCGGAGCCGGCCTTCGCGATCGACGCGGCGGACATTTCCGCCAACGCCCTCGCCCGCGCGGAACGCGCGGTCTATGGCAAAAATTCCTTTCGCGGGCGCGAACTTGGTTTCCGCGCCCGCCATTTTCTGCCCACCAAGGAAGGCTATGCCCTCAGTCCGCTCGTGCGCCGCTGCGTAAAGTTTGCGCGTGGCAACGTCCTCGACGACGACTTCCTGGCCGGGAGCGTCCCGTATGATTTCATTTTTTGCCGTAATCTGCTGATCTACTTCGACCGCGCCACGCAAATCCTTGCCCTGGGCAAACTCCACCAACTGCTCGCCGACGACGGGGTCCTCTTCGTCGGCCCGGCGGAATTGCCGCTGGTGGTGGAAAGTGGTTTCGTCAACGCCGGCCTGCCGATGGCGTTCGCCTGTCGGAAAGCGGGCGGGGACGCCGCACCCGTGAAAACACCGCGCCGCCGACCACCCGAGGTCCGAACCCCGACCACGGCGACGGCGGAACTGGAAGTCGCCCGCCAGCACGCGGACGCCGGTCGCTTCGCCGAAGCCGCGGCGATCTGCGACGCGCATCTCGCCGACGCAATCCCATCGGCGCAGGCTTATTATCTCCTCGGCCTGGTGAAGGATGCCGGCAACGATCCGGCAGCGATCACCTATTATCGCAAGGCGCTTTACTTGGAGCCGAATCACTATGAGGCGCTCGTCCACATCACGCGCGCGTTGGAAAAATCGGGTGACGCGGACGCCGCGCGCATCTACCAACGCCGCGCCGAACGCGCGCAACCCAAATCGTGAACGACCCGCATCCCAGCGCGAACCCGACCGTCATTGCCGACTTCACCGTGGCGTGCCGCGACGACCGCCGGGTCGAGGTTCCCGATTGCTGGAATCAGATCGGGGTGAGCGGCAACCAAACCTGCCGCGAACTGCCGCGCTACATTCATTGTCGCCATTGCCCCGTCTATTCCGCCGCCGCCGTCCGGTTGCTGGACCGGCCGTTCAGCGCCGAAGAGCGCCGCGCGTGGACGGAACATTACGCCCACGAGAAACGGTTCAGCGCGCCGGCAAAAACTTCCGCGCTCCTGTTCCGGCTTGGCGCGGAATGGCTCGCGCTCCCCACCGCGGCGTTTCAGGAAATCGCCGGGCGCCGCGTCTTGCACAGCCTGCCGCATCGGCGCCTGGGCATCGTCCTCGGCCTCGTCAACGTGCGCGGGGAGCTGCTCATCTGCGCGTCGCTCGCCCGGTTGCTCGGCCTGCCGCCAGAAGCCAGAGGGCCGAAGGCCGACGGCCGAAGGCCGCCCTCCGACTTCCGCCCTCCGACTTCCGCCCTCCGACCTCTGGCCTTTGATCGCCTGCTCGTCGCGGACTGGAACGGGCAGCGCTTTGCCTTTCCCGTGGACGAGGTTCACGGCGTGCATCGGTTTCATCAGGCCGACCTGCGCGAACCGCCCGCCACCGTCGCGCGCTCCGGCTTCAACTGCGCCGGCGGCGTCTTTCCGTGGCGCAACTTTGCCGTCGGTTTTCTGGACGCCGACGCCGTGTTCGCCGCGCTCAACCGGAGTCTCTCGTGAAAAAGCGCCTCTCCGAAAATCCCCGCGACCTGTCCATGCAGGAATTGTTTCGCGTCGAGACGGAAAACCAGACCGCGCTCCTCACCAGCGGCCTGCTGGAACTGGAACGCGCGCCCGCTTCGCCCGCGCAATTTGAATCCCTCATGCGGGCCGCGCACTCGCTCAAAGGCGCGGCCCGCATCGTCAATCTTCTCCCCGCCGTCCACATCGCCCACGCGTTGGAAGATTGCTTCGTCGCGGCGCAGCAGGGCCGGCTCGCCTTGGGTCACGAACACATTGACGCGCTGCTGCGCGGCGTGGACTGGCTCGCCGCGATGGCGCAGCACGACGAAATTTCCATCCGGCATTGGCAGGCCGAGTTTGGCGCGGACTGTGAAGTGTGGTTGAAAACCCTCCGCACCTTCCTGGCCCCGCCGGCTTCGTTGCCGGCCGGCACGCTGGAAAACATTTCTGCCGCCGGGACCGATCTGGTGCAAACCGCCGAAAACAAACCGGCGGTCGCGGCAAAATCCGAAGACGCCGATCGCGTCCTGCATCTGACGGCCGAGAATCTCAATCGCCTGCTGGGTCTGGCGGGGGAGGCGCTCGTCGAATCGCGCTGGTTGCGGCCGTTCGGGGAATCGCTGCAACGACTCAAACGGATGCAGACGGATTTGGAGCGCACGCTTGATGGGTTGCGCCAGTCGTTCGATGGGGAAAGCCTGGCCGAGCCGACGCGGGAAAAGGTCAACGGTTTGTTCCAGCAGGTCACCGAGGCGCAACATTATCTCAACGCCCGTTTGCTGGAGCTGGATTTGTACGATCGGCGGGCGGCCAACCTGTCCAACCGGCTTTACCTCGAAGTGTTGCGCACGCGGATGCGGCCCTTTGGCGACGGCGTGCATCGCTTTCCGCGCATGGTCCGGGACCTGGCCCGCACGCTGGGCAAGCAGGTCCAACTTGAAATCATTGGCGAAAGCACGCCAGTGGATCGCGAAATCCTCGGCCGCCTGGAAACCCCGCTCGCGCACCTGCTCCGCAACGCGGTGGATCATGGCTGCGAATTCCCCGACGGGCGCCGCGCCGCCGGCAAACCGCCCGAAGCCGTCATTCGCCTCGAAGCCCGGCACAGTGCCGGCATGTTGCAGGTAAGCGTGTCCGACGACGGGGCGGGCTTGGACATCGAGCGGGTGCGGAGCGTGATCGCGGAGCGAAAATTGACGACGCCGGCGGTGGCGGAAAAAATGAACGACGGGGAACTGTTGCAATTCCTGTTTCTCCCCGGCTTCACCATGAAGGACACGGTCACGGAGATTTCCGGTCGCGGGGTGGGCCTCGATGTCGTGCAGAACATGGCCAAGAGCGTGCGCGGCACCGTGCGGGTGACGACCCAACCCGGACACGGCATGCGGTTTCAGTTGCAGTTGCCGCTCACGCTGTCCGTCCTGCGCACGCTGCTCGTCGAGATCGGCGGCGAACCGTACGCGTTTCCGCTCGCCCAGATCGCCAGCACCCTCAAACTTGCGCGCCACCAGATCGAAACGCTCGAAGGCCGGCACCACTTCCGCCTGGCGGATCAACACATCGGACTGCTCGCGGCGCATCAGGTGTTCGAGTGTCCCGAGGTGATCATCCCCGGCCATGATCTGCCCATCGTGATCATCGGGGAGCGCAGCACCCGGTACGGTTTGCTCGTGGATCGGTTCCTTGGCGAACGCGAACTGGTCGTGCAACCGCTTGATCCGCGCCTCGGCAAGGTGAAGGACATCAGCGCCGCCGCGTTGATGGAGGACGGCGCCCCGGTGTTGATCGTGGATGTGGATGACCTGATGTGCTCCATCGAGAAACTCGTCACCACCGGCGCCCTGGATTACGTCGGCCGCAGCGCGTTGGCCGCCACCACCCAACCGCGCAAACGCGTGCTCGTGGTGGATGATTCGCTCACGGTGCGCGAGTTGGAACGCAAATTACTCGAAGGCGCCGGCTACGCAGCGGAGGTGGCCGTGGATGGCATGGACGGCTGGAACGCCATGCGCACGGGCGGGTTCGACCTGGTCATTACCGACGTGGACATGCCGCGGCTCGACGGCATCGAACTGGCCACTCTCATCAAACAAGACGCCAACCTGAAATCCGTCCCCGTCATGATCGTCTCCTACAAAGATCGCGAGGCGGATCGTCTGCGCGGGCTGGAAGCGGGCGCGGACTATTATTTGACCAAGGGCAGTTTCCATGATGAAACCTTGCTGCAAGCGGTGGTGGATTTGATTGGCGAGGCGGACGCATGAGAATCGGCATCGTCAACGACAGGCTGCTGGCCGCGGAAGCGATCCGCCGCGCGATCGTACGCAGCGGCAAACATGACGTGGCGTGGATCGCCCACGATGGCGCGGAGGCGGTCGCGCGGTGCCAACGCGACCGGCCCGATCTGGTGTTGATGGACTTGTTCATGCCGCGCCTGGACGGCGTGGAAGCGACGCGCCAAATTATGGCCCGCACGCCGTGCGCCATCATCGTCGCCACGGCCAAGGCCGAAGCCCATACGGGGAAAGTTTTTGAAGCGATGGGGGCGGGCGCGCTCGACGCGGTGAGCCTTCCCGTTTTCACCGACACGGACCCCCTGGAAAGCGCGAAGCCCTTGCTCGCGAAGATTGAAACCATCAGCAAGCTGGTCGGTTCGGACCGGAGGCCAGCTTCCCCGCCGGCACCAACGCCGGCACCATCCGACCGCCTCGTCGCCATCGGCGCCAGCGCCGGCGGCCCGACGGCATTGGCGAACATTCTGGCCGCCCTGCCCGCCAACTTTCCCGCCGCCGTGGTCATTGTGCAGCACATGGACAAACAATTTGCCCCGGGTCTGACCGCCTGGTTCAGCACCCGCACGAAACTTCCCGTGCGCGTGGCCCAAGAAGGGGATCGCATTGAACCAGGGACGGTATTCCTCGCCGGCCGCGACCAACATTTGATTTTATCCAGCCCGAGGCAGCTCGGTTACACCGTGCAGCCGGAGGAAGTTTCCTATTGTCCGTCGGTGGATGTGTTCTTTCAGAGCGTGGCGCGCCAATGGCAGGGCGCAGCGGTGGGGGTGTTGCTCACGGGCATGGGTCGCGACGGAGCGGCCGGACTCCAGACGCTGCGCCAGGCAGGTCATCACACCATCGCCCAGGATAAAAACACCAGCGCCGTCTATGGGATGCCCCGGGCCGCGGCCGCCCTGGACGCGGCGACGGAAATTTTAGCGCTGGACAAAATCGGCCCGCGCCTCACGAATATGTTCCGACTGAAATAACGCTACCATGGCCGACGAAAGACCCAACTTAACTATTCCGGACAACGCCGGGCCGCAACCACAACCGTCCGAGTATCATGTGATGGTGCTGCTCGTGGACGACCAGGCCATGGTCTGCGAAGCCATCCGGCGCGCGCTCGCCAGCGAAGCGGACATTGACTTCCATTATTGCGCCGACGCCCGCGAAGCGCTGACGCTTGCCACCCAGATCCGCCCCACCGTGATCTTGCAGGACCTCGTGATGCCGGGCATAGACGGCCTCACCTTGGTGAACCAATTCCGCGCCAACCCCGCCACGCGGGAGATTCCCATCATCGTTCTGTCCACGAACGAAAATCCACAGGTGAAGGGTCAGGCGTTCGCGCTCGGCGCGAATGATTATCTTGTCAAGCTGCCCGACCGCATCGAACTCATCGCGCGCATTCGCTATCACTCACGCGCCTACCTGAACCAGTTGCAACGCGACGCCGCCCATCGCGCCCTCCGCGAAAGCCAGCAGCAACTCATCAACGGCAACTCCCAGCTCATCGCGCTCAATCAGAAACTCGAGGAGGCCACCCTCGCCAAGTCCGCGTTCCTCGCGAACATGAGCCACGAGATCCGCACGCCGATGAACGGCGTCATCGGCATGATTGCGTTGTTGCTCGACACCGAACTGACCGACGAACAGCGCGAATACGTCGAAGGCACCCGCAGCAGCGCCGACGCGCTGCTGACCATCATCAACGACATCCTCGACTTCTCGAAGATCGAGGCGGGCAAACTCGAGTTGGAGCATCACCCGTTCGAGTTGCACCTCTGCATCGAGGAAGCGCTGGATCTGCTTTCCCCCAAGGCCGCGGAAAAAAAACTCGACCTCGCCTACAGCGTGGACGATCAGCTCCCCAAAATCCTCGTCAGCGACGTCACGCGCCTGCGGCAAATTCTGGTCAATCTCATCGGCAATGCGGTCAAGTTCACCACCCAGGGCGAAGTCGTGGTGGAAGTCCGGCCCGCCGCCCACGGGCAGCAATCCCTGGAGCCGGGTCTGGATCCCGACATGAGCCACCTCAGTCATCCCGAGCAATGGCTGCTCCACTTCAGCGTGCGCGATACCGGCATCGGCATCCCGCTCGACAAACAACATCGGCTGTTCAAATCATTTCAGCAGGTGGACGCCTCCACCACGCGGAACTTCGGCGGCTCGGGCCTGGGCCTGGCCATCAGCCGCCGGCTCGTGGAGTTGATGGGCGGGCGCATCTGGGTGGACAGCGATGCCGGCAAGGGGGCCACCTTCCATTTCACCGTCCAGGCGCGGGGCGCCGCTGCGGCCGCCCCGCCAGCCTGGCAAACACCCCAAACGCAACTCGCCGGCAAACGCCTGCTCCTCATCGAGGACGGCCCGGCCAATGCCCGAATTCTTAAGCTCCGCCTCGAGCAATGGGGTCTGAAAGTCGAAACCGCCACCACCCACCGCGCGGCCATGGAGTGCCTGGCGCAATCCCTCGAGCGTGATCCCAACGGAGCTTTACGCTCGCCCCCCTTCGATGCCGCGCTGCTCGATCTGCAATTACCCGACACCGACGGCTTCGACTTCGCGCGCGCGATTCGCAAAAAATCCTCCGGCCGTTTTCTCCCCCTGCTGTTGCTCTCCTCGGTGCGCCTGCGCAACGACGATCTCCGCGCCGCCGACCTCGATGTTACCGGCTTCGTCCACAAACCGGTCCGCCCGGCGCAACTGCTCGATGCCCTGTGCCGCGCCCTGAACGTGCAAGTCCAGCGCGACAAAAAATCGCCCTTCACGCCGGGACTCGATTCTGATTTCGCCCGCCGCCTGCCGCTGCGCGTGCTGCTCGCCGACGACAACCCGATCAACCAAAAGGTCGGCCTCAGTGTCTTGCACAAACTCGGCTACCGCGCGGATATCGCCCGCAACGGGCTGGAGGTCATCAAGGCGCTGGAACAAAAACCGTTTGATATTCTATTCCTGGACGTGCAGATGCCCGAGATGGACGGCCTCGAATGTGCCCAGCACCTGACCCAACGCTGGACCCGCGACCGGCGCCCCATCATCATTGCCATGACCGGCAACGCGCTCATCGGCGACCGCGAGAAATGCCTCGCCGCCGGCATGGACGATTATATTTCGAAGCCCGTCCGCATCGCCGACCTCCAGGTCGCCCTTGAACGCTGGGGCCCGACCAAGGCGCACAAGCACGACACCGCCTACTTCCTGCGCCACCCGCAATCCCTTTCCCCCGGACTGCTCGACGACAGCATCATCGCCGACCTGCGCGACATGTCCCCCGCCAACGGCGTGAGCATGTTGCGCGAGCTGATTGATCTCTTCCTCGAAACGGCGCCCACGCGCGTCCTGCAAATTGTCCAGTCCGCCAAAGACCCCAAGCAACTCGCCTTTCACGCCCACGCGCTCAAGAGCATGTCCCTCAACCTCGGTTGCCGCACCCTCATCGAATTGACGCAACGCCTGGAAAGCCTCGGCAACTCCGGCAGTGTGACCGGCGCGATGGACATCATTCAGGAACTGGAGGTCGCCTTCACCCAGACCAAAGTTCAGTTGCTCATCCTCCGCGACAAGGAACCCGCCCACATCGGTCCGCAGATTTGACGAAGGAAGTTCCGCGCTCCGGGTTTCAACTTCGCTGTTCGGGGTTGGCTGTTCGGGGTGGGATGTTTATCTTCGGCCCATGCTTATCCGGCCCCAACATCTTTCCCCTGGCGACACCCTCGGCCTCGTCGCCCCCGCCAGCGCACCACCTGATCCCCGGGCCATTGATCGCTCGGTCGGCGTCCTCGAACAGCTCGGCTTCAAGGTCAAACTCGCGCCCAACGTCCGCCAACGCCACGGCTACCTGGCCGGCACGGACCGCGACCGCGCCAGCGACGTGATGCGGATGTTCACCGACCGCCGCGTCCACGGCATCCTCTGCGTGCGCGGCGGCTACGGCACCGCGCGCCTGCTGCCTTTGCTCGACTACCGCGTCATCCGCGCCCACGCGAAAGTCTTCGTCGGTTACAGCGACATCACGTCGCTGCACTGCGCGTTTCTGACCCAGGCAAATCTGATTTCCTTCCACGGCCCGATGTTGAATTCAGACCTCAGCCGCGCCGACCTCCCGGACTTCACGCGGCAAAGTTTTCTCCGAACCCTGGGAGCGCCGGCATCCTTGCCGGCGAGTAACTTCGTTCAGGCCAGAAACACGCCGGCAGGGATGCCAGCGCTCCCAGGCATCACGCAAGGCTACCGCCGCAAAACCGTAAAAATTCTCCGGGGCGGCGTGGCGCGGGGACAACTCATCGGCGGCAACCTCAGCGTCCTCTGCACCACCATCGGCACGCCGTGGCAACCGCCGTTCCAGGGTTGCATTCTGTTTCTCGAAGACCTGGGCGAACAACCGTATCGCTTTGACCGGATGCTCACGTATCTCCTGAATTGCGGCCTGCTCCAACAAGTGGCCGGCATCGCCATCGGTCTCAATGCCGATTGCGAGGACCCGAAAGCGAAACGCTCCAAAGAATACCGCCAGACTTTGGAAGATGTGTTGAAGGAACGACTGCTCCCGCTGAAAATCCCCGTCGTTACGGGATTGCCCTTCGGCCACGTCCCGCACAACGCGACCCTGCCCGTGGGCGCACAGGTCACGCTCGACGCCGAGCGCGGCGATCTGCTGATTGCCCAGCCGGTCGTTGCCTAAACAATCTGCGGCTGCACTTTTTCGGGGTCCACGCCCAAGTCCTTGATCGCTTTTGCCACGACTTCACGTGCGATCTCGCCGCGTTGCGCCAGCGCGTAGAGCGTGCCGATCACCGTGCTTTCCGTGTCCACCTGGAAAAAGCGGCGCAACCGGGCGCGCGTGTCGCTCCGGCCAAAACCATCCGTGCCCAGCGTCATTAAACCACCCGGCACCCATGGCGCGATCTGGTCCGGGACGGTGCGAATGTTGTCCGACACGGCGACGAACACGCCTTTTTCCGGCGCGAGCAACGACTCGACGTGGGATTTTTTTGGCGCTTCGGTCGGATGCAGCATGTTCCAACGCTGGCAGCGAATCGCGTCGGTGCGCAGCAGTTTGTAGCTCGTGGCGCTCCACACATCGGCGGACACGCCGTAGCGTTCAGCGAGGATTTCCTGCGCCTGGAGCGCGG
>CAYHFK010000011.1:13607-18465 GCA_964355895.1 uncultured Bifidobacterium sp.
TTGAGCGTGGTGCGGCCCGAGGTGGCGCCGAGCATGAAGCCCCGGGCCTTGATGTCGCCCGCGAGCCACATCAAGTCGCCGACGCGCTGCGGACCGAACATGGAATAATAGATGTAAAACGGAATCATCGGCACGCCATGGGTCGCGTATGCCGTGCCCGCCGCAATGAACGACGCCATCGAACCCGCCTCGGTGATGCCCTCTTCGAGAATCTGTCCGTCCTTCGCTTCGTGATAAAACGACAACGTCGCGCGGTCCACCGGCTCGTAAAGCTGCCCTTTCGACGAATAGATTCCGATTTCCCGAAACAATGTATCCAAGCCAAACGTGCGCGCTTCGTCGGGAATGATGGGTACCAGATTCCTGCGGACCCCTTTGTGTTGCAACAGCAGGCTGAACAAACGGCCAAAGGCCATGGTCGTCGAGATTTCCCGGGTCGAACCCCGGAAGAATTCGGCAAAATGACTCAGCGCCGGCACGTCCAGCTTCACCGGCTCGACGTGGCGCGTCGGCACGAACCCGCCCAGGGCTTGGCGGCGTTCGAGCAAATACTTGATCTCCGGACTGTCGGCGGGCGGACGATAGAACGGCGTTCCCGCGATTACGTCATCGCTGACCGGGATGTTGAAGCGTTCGCGAAATTCGCGAAGCTCCTTCTCGTTCATCTTTTTCTGCTGGTGCGAAATGTTGCGGCCCTCGCCCGCTTCGCCCAAGCCGTAACCCTTCACGGTTTTGGCCAGGATCACCGTGGGCTGGCCCTGATGTTCCGTCGCCGCCTTGTAGGCGGCATAGACTTTTCGCGTGTCGTGACCGCCGCGCATCAACTTGCGAATCTGCTCATCGGTGAGGTGATGTACGAGCTTGAGCAGTTCGGGATATTTGCCGAAGAAATGTTTCCGCGTGTAGCTGCCCGGTTCGACGACATATTTCTGATAATCGCCGTCCACCGCCTCTTCCATGCGCTTGAGCAGCAGCCCGGACTTGTCGCGCGCGAGCAAATCATCCCAGTCGGAACCCCAGACCACCTTGATGACGTTCCAGCCCGCGCCCCGGAACAGCGCTTCCAGTTCCTGGATAATTTTCCCGTTGCCGCGCACCGGACCGTCCAGACGCTGGAGGTTGCAATTGATGACCCAGACGAGGTTGTCGAGATTTTCGCGCGCCGCCAGCGTGAGCGAACCCAACGTTTCCGGCTCGTCGCTTTCGCCGTCGCCAATGAAACACCAGACCTTCGGATCCTGATCGCCGATGAACTTGCGGGCTTGCAGGTAGCGATTAAACCGCGCCTGGTAGATGGACATGATCGGACCAAGGCCCATCGAAACCGTCGGGAACTGCCAGAAATCCGGCATCAGATACGGATGCGGATACGACGAGAGGCCGCCGCCTTCGGCGAGTTCCTGGCGGAAATTCTGCAAGTGCGTCTCCGTCAGCCGACCTTCGAGAAACGCCCGCGCGTAAACGCCGGGCGCAGCGTGGCCCTGAAAATAAACCGCGTCGCCCGGGAAATCTTCGGTCCGCCCCCGGAAGAAATGATTAAACGCCACCTCGTAAAGCGTCGCCGCCGAAGCGTACGTCGAAATGTGCCCGCCCACGTTCGTGGTATGGTTCGCCTTCACGACCATCGCCATCGCGTTCCAGCGCATCAGGCTTTTCAGGCGGACTTCGGTCTTCCAGTCGCCGGGATACTCCGGCTGTTGCGCGACCGGGATGGTATTCGCGTACGGGGTATTGAAGCCGCGCGGCAATTCGTGCTGGTTGGCGCGCAAACGGTCAGCGAGCTGTTCCAGCAGTTGCGCCGTGCGCTCCGGCCCCTGGCTGGCGATGGCCAGGTCAAAGACCGATTGGACGGAGTTGGCGAGCTTGTCGCCCTTGGCTCCATTCGCACCACCGTCGGGGAGGGCCGACGCGCGCGAACCGTAAATTTCTTTTTTCTCAGCTTTCACTGTGTTACTCACTTCAAAGGTAATCGCCGGGAAATGGAAAGGCAGGTTGCGCCCGGCAAGAGCGGCAGATTAAACCCAAAGTGGACGCCGAACGCCAGCGAAATTAGCACGGAACGCCGCGCATGAAACTCCTCGACCTCACCCTGCCCTCCCCCGCCGAGAACCTGGCGGGCGACGAGGCGCTGCTCGACTGGTGCGAGGCGGGCGCAGGGGAAGAAGTCCTCCGCTTCTGGGAATCACCCCAGCCCTTCGTCGTCGTCGGCTACGCGAACAAGGTGGCCAGCGAAGTCAACGTGGCGGCGTGCGAAGCCCGGGGGATTCCGATTCTGCGCCGTTGCTCCGGCGGCGGCACGGTGGTGCAAGGCCCGGGTTGCTTGAACTACGCGCTCATCTTGCGCATCCGGGAAGATGGCCCCACGCGCAGCATCAGCGCGGCGAACCAGTTCATCATGGAGCGCAATCGCGCGGCCCTGGCTCGGGCGGCTTCCGCCTTCAGACTTCAGACTTCAGACTTCCGGGTCCAAGGCCACACCGACCTCACGCTTGACGGGCTGAAGTTTTCCGGCAATGCCCAGCGCCGGCGCCGCCAGTTCCTGCTGTTTCACGGAACACTGCTCCTGGATTTTGATCTGACCCTGGTGGGCGAACTCCTGCACCTGCCGGCGCTCCAACCCGACTACCGCGACCGGCGCAGCCACGATAGTTTTCTCACGCTGTTGCACGTTTCCCGCGACCAGGTAAAAGCCACCCTCGCGCAAGCCTGGCAAGCGGACACGCCGTTGACCGATCCGCCCCGACTCCGCACCACCGCCCTCGTCGCCGAGAAATACTCGCGCCCGGAGTGGAATTCCAAATTCTAAGGACCTTTCAAGCGGGCGTGGACGCTGGGTACTCAGATAAAACCTGCTCCCTTGCGTTTTTCCCGGTCCAATATTAACCCAGACCCTTCGCCGGCCACGCGCTGCCCTTCGTTGCAGTCATCGCCAACGCAGCGTGCTCCTCGAAGTATTCCCGCGCGTTCTTGAGGTTGTATTGCCTCTTTGCCGTGACCGCGCATCGGACACTACACGGACTGTGTGCGCCTGCTGTGTAGCAGATACACCATCGCAGAAACGGGTTGTGCCCAACTACGACTCTGCGCACGACCGCGACTCTGAAGCCGGACAACCAACTGTGGGGCATTGACTACACAGAACGGAAGGATGCCCGCGGGATGGGCGATCCGAATTCAACTCCGCCGCCTGGCTTGATGCCTCATGATTCATGAGTTTTCAGACCGGCGCTTAAACCTTCAGAGCTGGTTTGAAAACTCAACCTTCGGGCGTAGCCGACGACGTCAGGCGGCTTAGATTTCCCGGTATTTGCAGACGGCTACGTTCAAAAGTCAGAGCCTCCTTACGGCGGCGGCTACTTCTCAAAAAAGCTCGCACGGGATTGGAGCAGCGAGGACAGCGTCGGCCGTTGAATGGTTCCACAAGAAAACCGGAAGCCGTAACTTCCGGTTCTTGGATCGCCAAAAAAATAATTCTCACGGTCGAAGGCCGACGCCGCACTACTTCTTCTCTTTGTTGTCCGCCGGTTTGGCAGCCGGCTTGAGGATTTCCGCCGGCGCGGCCGCGTTGAGTTGTTCCAGCACCACGGTGGTTAGATCGTTTTCGCCGTTGTGGTAAAGGAAGACGCGGGTGCCGTTGATGGTTTCAGCGGCGGTGTCCAACACCAGGCTGTAGCCCCCGCCCTTGGCCTTCGCATTGACAGTTTCCGTGATCTCTTCAAGGACTTTGGTGCGCATGCGCTTGAACTGATCCTTGAGATCCGTGTCCGAGCGCGCCGTGAACTGTTTGATGCTTTCATCGCTTTCCTTTAGCTCTTTGAGTTTCGCTTCCGTGGCCTTCTTGCGCTTGTCGCGCTCCTCGCTGGACACCGCCTGATCATTGGCTTCCGCATTAAGCTTCTGGTATTGTTCCAGGAGTTTCTTTTTCTCGTCGTTGAAGCTTTCCAGCTCTTTAATCAGATCGCCTTTGCGTTCTTCCAGCGCCTTGGTGGCCTGTTTGGTCTTCCAGTAGTCGGTAAAGATCTTACTCAGGTCCACGGTGGCAATGCGGGTTTGCGCCGGAGCGGCGCCGGCCAGCGCGGCAAGCAGCGTGACGGTCAAAATCAATTTCTTCCACGAATTCTTCATAGGCACAGCCAAACAGATTTCCCGGCCTGCGCCAACTTCATTTTCGCGTATCCGGGTAAAACGTTACGCGGTTGAGACAAGCCGGGCAGTGAAACCGTTCATTTTCCGGCATGATTCACGGGTTGGACAGACGGAAGAACTGGGCGCCGTTGGTCGCCGGAAGCGAAACCGTGAGGAGGTGATTGGTCTGGACGGGTGCGCCCGCCACATTCACCCAACCGTTGGCGAGCAGCAGGTTCGTGCTGGATTGGAGTTTGAACTCCGCCGCCAAGGCCGTCCACGAAAGCTGCACCTGGTTGCTGGAGGATAGCATGTCAATGGCGGGCTGGAAGGCGGGGTTGCCGATCTTGGCGAGAAAGGCATCTTGCGCGCCGCCATAAGTTCCTTGAAGTGCCGCGCGAGTTGGAAAATTGGCCGAGGCCGTTTGGCCAACGATGTAAACATTCCCGGCGGCGTCCACCGCGATGCCGTAGCCCGAATCCACCGCCGCCCCGCCGAAATACGCCGAGTTTATCAGAGTCCTGCCATCGCTGCTGAGTTCCGTCAGAAACACATCAACGAGGCCGGAGTTGGTGGCGCTCAGGAAGCCGAAAGTGTTTTGGGTGGGAAAATTCGTCGAGAGCGTCGTGCCGATGATGTGGGCATGCCCCGCCGAATCCACCGCCACATCCCAACCTTGGTCATCCCGCGATCCGCCCAGGACCACGGAGAATCCGCTGGTCCCCAGCTTGGT
>CAYHFK010000011.1:18565-28728 GCA_964355895.1 uncultured Bifidobacterium sp.
TTAGCCAGACTCCAGTTGGTGGCCGCGTTGACGCTCTTGAAAACCCCGCCCGCCGTGCCGACATAAACGGTGGCGGGTGTCCCCGGATCAATGGCCATGGCCTGGGCCGAAAGATTTGCGAGGCCGGTATGGAATGCGACCCAGCCGGCGCCACGGTTCGTGCTCCGATAAACTCCCCCCGCCGTGGCCGCGTAAAGCGTCGCGGGCGTGGCGGGCGGGATCGCCAGGGCGCGCACAGAAAGATTACCCAAACCAGCGTTAACCGCGCTCCAGTTCGTTGCCCCGTTGGTGCTCACGTAAACTCCAGCTCCGCCCCCGGCATAGATCGTTGCCGGCGTGACCGGATCAATTATCAACTGCAAAGCGGAGGAGACGTTGAGGCCATTGCTGCTTAACGACCAGCTCAGACCGGCATCAAAACTCTTGAACACCCCTTGTCCCGTTCCGGCGTAAACGGTCGTCGGCCCGGCTGGGTCAATCGCCAGGGACAGCACGGAGCCAACGGCAATGGCCGGGGCGAGGTTCGAACTCGTGCCGGAAGCGGAAATGGCCGTGCTCCAGGTGGCACCACCATCGGTGCTCCGGGCCACGCCGCGAGAAGTGCCCGCATAAATCCGGGTGGGAGTGATCGGATCCACCGCCAGGGAAAACACGATGACACTTTGCAGTCCGGTGTTGGACGCGTTCCAATTCGCGCCACCATTGCCGCTCAGGAAAAACCCGCCCGGATTCAGTCCGCCCGGCGTTACTGGAAAACCGGGGTCGCCGGTCGTCGCGCCGGTCACGTAGATATCGGCCGCCGAGTCCAGGGCGATGCGGTAACCGACATTGTTACCGGTGCCCCCGAGATAGGTGGAAGAAACCAGATTGGTGCCGTTATTACCGACGACCGTCACGAATGCGTCCTCACCACCAGCCAGCCAGGGTTGAGCCGCGTTGGTGGTCGCGGGGAAGTTCGTGGACGATGTGTATCCGGTCACGTACGCCTGGCCCGCAACGTCTGCCGCGATGTCATTGCCCACGTCGAGATTCGTGCCGCCCAGATAGAACGCATAAACGAGGTTCGCACCTTCCGGGCCGAACTTGGTCACGAACGCATCGCCGTTGCCACCGTAAGTGGTGAATCCTCCGCTGGCGTTCGCCGTGGGAAAATTGGTGGATTCGGTGTATCCCGCCACGTAAGCACAGCCGACCGGATCAACCGCGATCCCGACGCCTTCGTCAACTCCGTTGCCGCCCAGGTAGGTTGAATATATCAAATTCGTCCCCTGCGGCCCGAGTTTGGTCACAAACGCGTCCAGCGGGTAAACCCCGACGACCGGATACGGTATGCCGCTGATGGTGTTGAAAATTGCGGACTTGCGCGGGAAATCGGTGGAGTCGGTGTAGCCGGTCACGTAGGCGTTGCCCCCATCGTCCACGGCCAGCGACAATCCGACATCGTCCAACGCTCCTCCAATGTACGTCAGGTAAATCACCTCGGACGCACGGTTGTCAAACTTCGCGACGAAGGCGTCCCCATGGAGACCGGTGCCGGCGCCGCCGTACTGATTGGTCAGCGTTCCGGAATGGGTCGGGAGTCCAGCCATGCTTTCACCGGCCACGTAAACAAAACCGTTGGGATCCACGGCGACGCCATAGGCGGCATCCAGGCCGGTGCCGCCGTAATACGTCGAGTAGCTCAACACCGGATCAATCACGAGGGGCAGGCGGTGATCGTACGGCGCGATTTCAAACCTCACCGTTTGCGGGTCGGACAACCAATAGCCGCCCGCGATTTCCTTACGAACGCCCTGAACATTCTGATAGATCAGGGGCTTGGGCTGCCGAATCTCATCCGCACCCAGGCTCAAAATCAAGTCGCCCTGTGGGTCCAGGGCCACCTGGTCCGCACCTCGGAATCGAATGGCGATCACGGCCGGGTCCACGCCGGGACCAACCACAAAATCGTATTCCAAGTGTTGTTGGTTGCCGTAGTGGATCAGACTGATGCCCGGATAAAGGTCCGCCACGCGCACGCGCGAAAACGTCGGCACGCCCGTCCGCCAGCGGGCAGGGTCGTTGCCGAGCAAATAATTCACGCTGCCGGGCAATTCGTTTTCGCCGGCGGCGCGGGCCGCTGCATCCGCCCCCACGAACTCGAGCCGGAGCTGGCGGTAACTCGCCGAAGTCGGAGTCGCGCCTTGCAGGGCCGGACCGCGCGACCGGGTCGCCGGCCGGTTTAGTTTCCGAATCGACACGAGGGTCTCGGTCGGTGTGATCGTGAGGTGATACGCCGGGCCGCGCGCGATGAATCGCCCCGGCGCACCGGCTTCACTTTCACCCGCCTCGAATCGGAGGGGCAACTTGCCCAGCGCGGGAAGCATTGGCGGCAAAGCGGGCGCGGCTTCGCCGGCCCGCGCCAGGACCAGCACACCGAATATGGCGAGCGCCAGGCCCCCTTTGAACGGGCGCAGGCAGCGTTGGGAATGGGCGAAAGAGATGTCGGCTCGAAGGTTCATGTTCAGAATGGCCGCGACCAACCGACGCCAAATTGGAACTGGCCCTTACCGTCGCTGAATTGATCGTAGGTGATCGGGAAAGCGTAGTCGAGGCGGAGCGGGCCGATGGGCAGGTTGAGGCGCAGGCCGATGCCCCAGTCGGAACTGTATTCGCCGACATTGAAGTTATAGGGATTCGCGCCCGCGCTGCCGATGTCATAGAACACGGCGAACCGCACGCCCCCGCCGCCTTCCTTGTCAATGATCGGCAGGCTGTATTCCAGCGAACCGAACCAGAAAGAATTGCCGCCGACCGGTTCATTGAAGTAGCCGCCGCCGGGAGCGGGGTTTTGCTCCCGCGGGCTGATGCTGCGATACTTGAAGCCGCGCAACGAGTAGAGACCGCCCAGATAAAAGCGATCGTAAAACGGCACGGTGTCACCGCCCATCCCGTTCGCCACTCCGATGCGCCCGATCGCCTCAAGCACGTGGCTTTTGGCCAAACCGCGGAAATACCACGCGGACTGCAATTCGATCTTGTAGAAATCGCCCTCGCCACCGAGATAGGTGGAGGCGACCTCGGCGATAACCTCGCTCCGTTGGCCTTTGTTGGGCAGGCGCGTGTCGTTGCGTGTATCGTAGGCCAGTGAAAGCGAAAGAGTCGCTTGCCGCGTGTAACCACTTTCGTCCAGGATGGCCTGGGGTGCATTGGGGAAGATATATGTCGGAAGTCCGGCACTGCCGCCGCCGCTCAACCCGCCTCCTGAGCCCGGGACATTCACATACTCGGCGCCATGCACGCCCGGGGCCAAGTCGATGCCGATGCGTTCGAGCCGGTAACCGATGCTGCCGATCAAAAAATCGCTGCCGAGCGCGCGGGTCAGCCCCAATCGCATGCCGGTGCGCGTTTCGTCATAAAGATTGTCCAGGCTCACGTAGTTCATCTCGCGATGATAAAGGTCCACGTTGAGCGCGAGTTTACGATTGAGAAACCACGGTTCAGTGAACGCGAGCACATAATCCTGCCGCTGCGTGCCAAGCTGAACGCGCAGGCGGAGTTTCTGTCCCCCACCGGTGAAGGTGGGCGGATGGAAGAGATCGAAATTGCCCTGCGTCCATTCGGCAAAGCCGACGATGGAGTCCACCGAACTGAAACCCGCGCCGAAACTGATGTTGCCGGTGGGTTTTTCCCGCACGCCAATGAGGAGATTCTTGCGATTCGCACTGATTTCGGTGGGTTCCGGCCGCGCTTCCACCCCGCCCGGCTCGAAGAAATCCAAACCTTCCAACCGCCGCTTGCTGGTCTTGATCCGCGTCATGTCAAAGACTTCACCCGGCGCAATGGAAAGTTCGCGCCGGATCACCTTGTCCTTGGTCTTGGTGTTGCCGCGGATTTCGATCTTCTCGATGTACGACTTCTGGCCTTCATCCACCTTGTAACGAATATCAATGGTGCCGGTCTCGGTGTTTGGGATGCGCTCGACCCGGAGATTGGCCGAGCCGCGCACCACGTCAATGTGCCCCTTGGACTCGTAAAAACTTTGCACCGCTTCCGTGTCCCGGCCTTGTCCGGACATCTTAAAAACGTCCCCCGCCTTCATCTTGAAGCTGCGATTCACCGTCGCGCTCTCCGCCCAGGTGGCGCGCCCGGGGCCCGCTTTGGGCATCTTGCCGGACTGAAAGCTGGGACTCACCGCGTTGGTCGGAAACATCGTGGTGCCTTCGAAGGTGATCTGCCCGACTTTGTAGGACCGCCCCTCGGAAAGGGCCAGGCGAACAATCAACCGGCCCGGCGTGGGATATTCAAACTGCACGTCCTTGATCTCGAAATCAACGTAGCCTTGCTCACGATAGAACTCCGCCAACCGTTCCTTGTCCTCCTCAAACTTGTCCTCCACAAAATAGCCGCCGGGCAAAATCCAGGAAAACATTCCGTACCGCTTCGTGCCCTTCATCTGCTTGCGCAGCTTGGCTTGCGGGACCGCCTCGGCCCCCACGAACTCCACGCGCTCGATCTTGATCTTGGGGCTTTCCTTGATAACGAAAAGTACCGTGCCGCTACCTTTGCCTTCGTCCACCGTCACCTTGTCTTCCACTGCGGTGCGCGGGTAGCCGGATTTCTGATACAACTCCAGGATGGCTTGTTTGTCGGTGAAAACTTTCCGGCGGTCCAGCGGCTCGCCCACCTTGGAAGTGATCTTGCGCTTGATCTTCGAGCCGCTGATTTTGGCGTTCCCTTCAAACTTGACCTCCGTCAATCGGGGATTGTCCTGCACCACGAACGTGAGCACCAGACCGTCGGCCTCCATCTTACTCGTGACGCGGATGTCATCGAACAAACCCTTGGTGTAGAGATTACGAACGTCATCATCCACCGTGATGGGCCGGTAAGGTTCGCCCACCTTGGAGCGCAGATGGCCCCGGATCAATTCATCGCTGACGGAGGCCGGGCCGACGTGCTTGATCTCGAGGCGGGAAATCCTGGTTTCCGCCAACTGCCCCCACCCCAGCGGCAGGCACGCGAACCAGGCGCAAAGGGCGCTGAGGCGGAGCAACGCTTTCATGATGCGTTACTGCCCCGGCATGTCGTCGTCACTGACTTTGGCTGCACTTTCAAATCGCGTGTAGGGTTTCAAAAAGGTCAAATGCACATCCCCGGTCGGGCCGTTGCGTTGCTTGGCGATCAACAGGTTCACCGGCACGCCGTCCGCCTCTTCCGCCACCGCCCCGTCGTCGTCATCGCCGCTTGATGGCTTGTACAACAGCGCCACCACGTCGGCGTCCTGTTCAATCGAACCGGACTCGCGCAAGTCGGACAATCGCGGCTTGCGGCTCTTGTCCTTCTCCAGTTCCCGGTTCAACTGGCTCAACACAATCACCGGCACTTTCAGTTCTTTGGCCAGCGCCTTGATACCGCTGGAAATGTCGGCGATTTCCTGCTGCCGGTTTTCCTGAGCGCGGCGCGCAGTAGAGTTGAGGAGTTGCAGGTAGTCAATAATGAAAAGCTTCACGCCATGCTGCTGCCACAGGCGCCGGGCCCGCGCGCGCAACTGCAAAATCGAAAGCCCCGGCGTGTCGTCAATGAACAGCGGCGCGCTCGACATCTTGCCCGCCGCACTCGTGAGTTTGGGGAAATCCGACTCGGTCATGAAACCTTCACGGATGTTGCGCAGATTCACCCGCGCGTTCGAGCAAAGCATCCGCAGCACGAGCGACTCGGCGGTCATTTCCAGACTGAACACGCCCACCGGCAGCTTGCTGTGCAACACCACATGCTCGGCCACGTTCATCGCGAGCGAGGTTTTACCCATCGAAGGCCGCGCGGCAATGACGATCATTTCGCCGCCGTGCAAGCCGTCCGTCATCCGGTCCAAATCCGCAAACCCCGTGGCCAGCCCGCCCAGCACGCCCTGCCGGTTGAAATAATTTTCCACCGTCCCAATCGCCTTGTGCACGAGCGTCTTCACCGATTCCATGCCGCCTTCCGCCCGCGATTCGCTGATGCGCAGGATGTCACGCTCCACTTCGTCCAGCAGCGCGTCCACTTCCCCGTCGTAATCATAGACGCGCCCCACGACGTCGGTGCAGGTGTGGATCATTTTTCGCAGCAGCGATTTCTCCAGCACGATGTCGAGGTAGTAGCTCAGGTTCGCGGCCGACGGCACCGCATCTTGCAGCGCGTTCAAGTAGGGAATGCCGCCGATGGGTTCCAGCAGTTGCTTGTCCTTGAGCCGTTGCTGGAGCGTGATGATGTCAATCGCCTCACGGTGGTCGTACATCTCAACGAGCGCGGTGTAAATCGTCTGGTGGCGCAAATCGTAAAAAACTTCCGGCCCGCTCCTAAGCTTCTCAATGCACAACCCCAGACAATCGTTCGGCGAAAGCAACACACAGCCAAGCACGCCCTGCTCGGCTTCCAGCGCGTGCGGCGGCAAACGATCTGCCCGGCCCGCGTCGTGGGCGGAAGCTTTCCGGCGCCGTGCCTTCTTCAAATCCGGCGCCGCCCCGGCACTTTCTGAAACGGAATCAATCATGTGCCTACAGCAGACTCAATCCGCGCGCGCCGCGCAAATTTATCTTCTGCACAATCTGTTGACCAACGAGTGTGAGCAACTCAGCGCCGAACCGATCGCCGCGGTAGGGCGCACCACTCCGTGCGCGCCGAACCCCATCCGTCCCAATTGAACCGAAATAACTTCAAACACTCACAGCATTTTGGCATCTATACCTTTGTGCAACGAACACTGGCTCTACTTCTCACCGCGTTGGTCGGCGCGTTCGCCCCGTCCGCACACGCAGCGCATACCCGCGCCAAGCTGCTAGTGTCCGCCTTGTCTGCCAAGCCCGGCGATACGGTGCTGGCGGGTGTGCGACTGCAAATGGATCCTGGTTGGCACACGTACTGGAAGAATCCCGGCGACTCCGGCGGGCCGACGACAATCGAATGGCAACTCCCGCCCGGCGTTTCCGCCGGCGAAATCCAGTGGCCCCTGCCCGAAAAGCTGACCATCGAAGAGGTGACCACCTACGTCTTCCACGATGAAGTCATGCTCCTCGTGCCGCTCAAGCTCGCGGCGGATTTGAAGCCCGGCCCGCTGGAACTCAAGGCCAACGTCTCCTGGCTCGAATGTGAAAAGCTCTGCCTGAAGGGCGATGCCCGTGTGACGGCCCCACTGGAAATCGCCGCTGAAACAAAATCCTCCTCTGACGCCCCATTATTGGAAACGGCCCGGAGCAAACTGCCGCAACCGGCGACCGGTCTCTCCGCCCGTGGCGCGTGGGAAAAACCGCCGACCGGCGATTCACGCCCGCTGATTCTCGAATGGTCACCCCCCGCATCTGTCAGCGAGCCGGATTTTTTCCCCGACGCGAACGATGCCTTTGAAGTTCAGTCCGCGACCGAAATCGTTTCCGCCGGGGCGGACAAGGTTCGCCTCCGCAAGGGGGTGAAGAAATTTGAAGGCAATTGGCCGTCGGAGATCTCCGGCGTACTGATTCAAAAGTCGGGCGGCGCGCGGCAAGGATTTTCCGCAACCCTCCCGATTGCCGGCAATCTGGACGGTAGCACCGGTTCCGCCGCCCCGCCGCCCACCACTTCGGTAACCGCCGGACCAAAGTCGCTTTGGCAAATGCTGCTCTACGCCTTCATCGGCGGATTGATTCTCAACATCATGCCGTGCGTGTTGCCGGTGATTGCGCTAAAGATTCTTGGCTTCGTCGGTCAGGCGAAGGAAGCGCCGGGGCGCGTCCGCAAACTGGGATTGATTTACGCGGCGGGTGTAGCGGTGTCTTTCCTCGTGCTGGCGGGGTTGGTCATCGGCGTCAAGGCCGCCGGACACCAAGCCGGTTGGGGCATGCAGTTCAGCAATCCGCAATTCATCATCCTCCTCACCACGCTCGTCACGCTGGTTGCGCTGAACTTGTTCGGAGTCTTTGAAGTCACTTTGGGCGGCGGCGTGATGAGCGCGGCGGGCGGACTCGCATCGCAGCACGGGGCCGCGGGCGCCTTCTTCAACGGCGTGCTGGCAACCATTCTCGCCACGCCCTGCACCGCTCCGTTTCTGGGCGTGGCGCTCGGCTTCGCTTTCGCGCAACCAGCGGCGATCATCGCGCTGTTCTTTCTGACCATCGGTGCGGGACTCGCCGCGCCGTACGTGGTGTTGAGTTGGCAACCGGCGTGGCTGAAGTTTTTGCCCAAGCCCGGCGCCTGGATGGAAAACTTCAAAATCGCGATGGGCTTTCCCATGCTTGGCACGGCGGTGTGGCTGGCGAGTCTGACAGTGACGTTTTACGGCGAGCGGACATGGTGGCTGGGCGTTTTTCTGGTCTTCATCGGCGCGGCGGCCTGGGTGTTTGGACATTTCGTGCAGCGCGGCGAAAAGCGGCGTGGCCTGGCGGCGTTGACCCTCGGCGCGTTACTCGTGACCGGTTATCTCTGGCCGCTCGACGCGCAACTCCGCTGGCGCTCACCGGAGAAAAACACCGGCGCGCGCAGTTCGCTTCAGCACGCACCGGAAGGTTATGCGTGGCAGCGCTGGAGCGCCGAAGCCGTCGCCAAGGCGCGCGCCGCCGGGCAACCGGTGATTGTGGATTTCACCGCCAAATGGTGTCTCACCTGCAACCTCACCGTGAAGCCCGCGCTCGGAAACAATCGCGTCACCCAGAAACTCGGTGAGATCGGTGCCGTCGCGTTGCTCGCCGACTACACCGAATCTCCACCGGAGATTACCAAGGAGCTGAAGCGGTTTGAACGCGCCGGGGTGCCGTTGGTATTGGTGTATCCGCGCGATGCCACGAAGCCGCCGATGGTTTTGCCCGAGCCGTTGTCGTTTAGCTCGGCGAGTTACAGTGAAACGATTCTGGAAGCTTTGGAAGCGGCGGGGAAATAGTTTTCCTCCCGATTCCGCCAGCGTTGTAGTGAGACGCTCCTCGCTACTGGATTTGATTTGGGCTGGCGGGACGGCGTGACAACCCCCAGAAGCCACGCCCGCCCCGCCTCGCACTGCCCAACTGACTTCACCAAGATCAACCACCAACCATCAAACCAACCGTAATTGTGAGAACACTTTAGCCGATGCCATTCTTTCCTCAACCCAGTGCGTGCCTCATCGTGCCCCCAAGGAATTACCGGGGACGGAAACTCAAATTCCAATCTCCAACATCCAAATTCCAGAGAAGCATCCAAGACCAAGTAGCAAAAAGCCCGACTGATCTTCCAACCTCTCGGACCGATTTGAGTCACTTGATGGTTGATGATTGAATTCTCTGAGGAGCTTGGCGCTTCGGTCAGCTTCGGTTTGCAAGCTGGCACTCCCGCTAATTCTTTGGCTGAATTCCGCCGTGCCGCGCCGAACCCATTACCGTCTGCCCACCTCCCGTCGAGGGCGGGGCGGACAATTTCTCTGGTGGTTCGCGCTCCTCATCCTCGGTGTCGGCGGTTGGGTTTGGTGGACTTCCGGCAACCGGCGGAAACCCACGCCAACAAAACTCCCTGCCCCCGTCATCGCGACGCAACCCTCCCCTGCCCCACCGCAAACCAACGCCATCGTCAAAAGCACGCCACCGACGACAAGGAAACCTTCACCGACTCCGGCCACCCCCAATGTGCCCGCTCCGGCATCCGCGCCGCCCGGTTTTCCACGCCCGCCGCGCGACGCTTTGGAAACGCAGATCGCCCTCACGCGCCTGGCCATTTCTTCCGGCTCCATCGACGGTGTCAACGGATCGCAAACGCGCGCCGCCCTGGCCGCATTTCAGAGTCAGGCCGGATTGTCCCCCTCGGGCGAATTGGATGCGACGACGCGCAACGCGCTCACGCTGGATTCCGCGCCGCTTACCACCTACACCGTCACGAGCAACGACCTCGCGCGCTTGCAGCCTTTGAGCAAAACCTGGCTCGGCAAAGCGCAACAGACGGCGCTTGACTACGAAACCATCCTCGAACTCGTCGCCGAAAAAGGTCATGCCTCGCCGAACCTGACCCGCCGGCTTAATCCGACGGTGAACTGGACGAACATTGTTGCCGGAACGGAAGTGCAAATCCCCGCGGTTGAATATCCACCGCCGGCCAAAGCCGCGTTCGCCACCATCCGGCTCGCGGAAAAGCGATTACAGGTGTTTGACGCCAGCACGAATCTGCTCGCGCATTTTCCGTGCAGCATCGCGGCACGGGTGGAGAAACGG
>CAYHFK010000012.1:0-27394 GCA_964355895.1 uncultured Bifidobacterium sp.
CTGCCCACCCGGCGATTTTGTGTCAATACTCCGGACGGACCCATTCACGGCAACGCGGCTAATCATCAAAGGATTGGAAAGGACCGGAGCGCGTGTGGGACTTCCAACCTGGCGTGTGGGGTAGTCGCGCGGAGCGTCCTTTCCATCCGGGGTTGAACCCGCCCGGCGCATTTGCGGAAGTCGTCCGCCCCACCCGGCGCTCCTTGCCTTTTGCTTTTCGTTCCGGTCCCTGACCGAACCCCGCGCCGCTCGCGCTCACCCCTGCCGTTCCGGCGCTTCGCCCTGCGTTCCGACCGCCCCGGGGTCCATGAGACAGAACGCATGCCCCGGCCAGTCGGTCTTGGTGCAGGCGGCATTGGAGATTGGGCGGCGGTTAATTTGCTTGCCGCGCGGCGGCCAGTCTTTAACGTCTTCCCCGGTCATGCCGGCCCAAATAAAAAAACGCGCAACAGTAAAAACCTCTGGTCGCGCCAATCCTGCGACTACCAGGAAAGCCACGGCTTTTCCGAAGCCGATCGGCCGCGGTTCGCAGGCCGCCGCCTTGAAAAAGGGGAAGCCGGATTCGGACACCGAGTTCCTCAAAAAGGGGAAGGACGACCTGGACACCAGTTTTCTGCGGAGGATGGCCGGGGCCTCGGACACGGAGATTTTGCGCCGGGGCAAGCCCAGTCCCGACACGGCGTTCCTCAAGAAAGACAAAAGCGAGCTGGACACCGCGTTTTTTAAGAAGGCGGATACCACCGGCACCGCAACCTTGCCCGAGCGCGAGCGGACCGGCTACGACGGGGACACGGCCATCAAACTTTATCTCCGCGAGATCGGCCAGGTGAAACTCCTGACGCCGCAGGAGGAAATCCAGCTCGCCGCCCGCATCAAGAAGGGCGACAAGCGCGCGCGCGAACACATGATCAAGGCCAACCTGCGCCTCGTCGTGAAGATCGCCCGCGACTACGAAGGCATCGGCCTGCCGCTGCTGGATTTGATCAGCGAGGGCAACATTGGTTTGATGAAGGCGGTGGAGCGGTTCGACCCGGCCAAGGGCGGCAAACTTTCCACCTACGGCTCCTGGTGGATCAAGCAAGCCATCAAACGCGCGCTGGCCAACCAGTCCAAAACCATCCGCCTGCCGGTGCATCTGGTGGACAAGATTTCCAAGATGCGCCGCCGGGGAATGCAGTTGCAGGAGGAACTTGGCCGCGAGCCGACGGATGAGGAATTGGCCGACGCCCTCCAGACCACGGCCGCCCGCATCGCGCAGATGCGCATGGCGTCCGTCCGCCCCACGTCGCTGGATGCCCCGATTGGCGACGACGACTCGAACAGCTATTCCGAGGTCGTGCAGGATGAAAACGCCGAGACCCCGTACGAAATGCTGGAGGACAAAACCGTCACCGACATGCTCACGGAAATGGTGACGAAGCTCGACCCGCGCGAAGCCACGATCCTGCGCTATCGGTTCGGGCTGGACGGCGGCACGGAGCGGACGCTCGAAGAGGTGGGCGAGAAATTCAACGTCACCCGCGAGCGCGTGCGCCAGATTCAGAACATCGCCCTGCGCAAGCTGCGCAAGATGATCGAAAAACTGGAAGCCACCCGGCGCTGAACCTTTTCCCCGAAGTTGATCCCCATGAGTTCATCCCGCCCCACCGTGGCCGAAATCGAACGCGCGATTCGTAACATCCCGGATTTTCCAAGCCCGGGCATTCAGTTCAAAGACATCACGCCGTTGCTGGCCGACGCGCGGCTCTTTGCCGGCGCGATTGATCTGCTCACGGAAAAGTTCCAGCCCGGGAGCGTGGACGCCGTGGTGGGCATTGACGCCCGGGGGTTTATTTTTGCGGCGGCGGCGGCCGTCCGGCTCCAGGCGGGTTTCGTGCCCGTGCGGAAAAAGGGCAAGCTGCCCTACCAAACGCACGAACAGGATTACGCGCTGGAATACGGCCACGCCACGGTGGCCATCCATGTGGACGCGCTCAAACCCGGCAGCCGGGTGCTGCTGATTGACGATCTGCTCGCCACCGGCGGCACGGCGGCGGCGGCGGCGGCGCTGGTAACAAAACTGGGCGCACAAATTCTGGAAGCCGGCTTTCTCATCGAACTCAAGTTTCTCAACGGGCGGGAGAAGTTGTCGGGCCTGCCCATTCGTTCGCTGGTGGTTTATTGAACGGCGCCGGGCAGCGAAGGTGGCGTCGGGCGTCACGCCGGACGTAGAGGGCGGCATCCTGCCGCCCAGAAAGAACGCCAAAGGGGGGTTCGTGACTCACAAAATTTCCGACGTGCCAGTTGCGTTGGTGCGCCGTTTCCGCCGGGCGGGACGCCCGGCTCTACGGCAGGCGAGACGCCCGCCGCTACGCCCAAACCGAAAAATCCACCGCGAAAGCGTTTCCGCGATTGCAAACTGTGACCGTCACCCTTAACCTCGGGCCACGCTATGAAAATCACGACCAACTAAGAAGCCAACCATGAATCGTTTTATCCAAACCCTGCTGGGCCTGATCGCCCTCGTATCCACCACCTCTTTTGCCGCCGAGTTGAAGTATTCCCTCGCGCCCAATTTCTTCGAGCAGGAGCCCGACCACCAATCACTGGGCCCTTGCCACGGCGGCGTGGTGCTGGACAAGAAGGGCAATATTTACGTCACCACCGACACGCCGCGCGGCATCGTGGTCTTTTCGCCCAAGGGCAAGTTCTTGCGCGCCTGCGGCCCGACGCGCATTCACGCGCTGGAAATCCATGCGGAAAAAGCGGTGGAATACATTTACGCCGCGCGGCCGTCGGATCACGAGGTCGTCAAGCTCAAGCTCGACGGCGAGCAACTGTGGGCGATTCATTTTCCGCCGGAGGCGGGAATCTATAAGGACGAGAAAGGGTTCAACCCCTGCGCGGTGACCGTCGCGCCGGATGGGTCAATTTTCATTGCCGATGGTTACGGGGCGAACTATGTGCTCAAGTTCGACAAGGACCGCAAGTTCGTGAAAGCCTTTGGCGGGCCGGGCGAGGCCGAGGGAAAATTCAAGACTTGTCACGGCATCGGATTGGACCCGCGGCAGGGCAAGCCGCTGTTGCTGGTATGCAATCGCAACAACAACCGGGTGGAATACTGGGATTTGGACGGCAACTTCGTAAAGGTCATCCAGAAAGATTTGCGGATGCCCGCCGCCGTGCATATCCGGGGCGATTACGCGGTGTTTCCCGAGTTGCAAGGCCGGGTCACCGTTCTGGACAAGGCCGGCAACATCGTCGCGCAAGTGGGCGACAATCCCAATGAGAAGCAGCGCGCCAACTTCGGCCTGCCGCCGGACCAATGGAAAGACGGCATCTGCAACTCGCCGCACGGCGCTTCAATGGACAAAAAAGGCAACCTCATTGTCTCGGAGTGGAGTCAATTTGGTCATCTCCACAAGTTCGTTAGTGTGAAGTAGCGGCGCCGGGCGAAAACTTGGTGGATGCAAGATTGAATCGCAGAATTGCCGTTGAAAAAATCTTCGCCGCCCCTATTCTGCCCGCGAACTAAGAAACTTTTTAATCTATGATCCAACCTTGTTATCACCCCAGTGTGGAAGGTGCGCAGCACGGCGCCAAATCCCTCGCGCAATTTCTCGACTACGCCCGGAAGTCCGGCGCGGCCGGCGCGCAGCCGTCGAACTTCATGTTGCAGGCCGGCCAAGGCTTCAAGACCGCGAAGGAAATCAAGGACGCCTTCGCCAAGGCCAAGCTCACCCTCGACGGCATTTCCTCTCATGCGGTATTCTGGGCGCACACGACGGCGTGGACGGGCAGCCCGACGATTCGCCCGTTCATTCCCGCCGACGTGGCGAAGAAATCGCCCGCCGACATCGAGCGCTGGGCGGAAGATTATTGCCTGCGCCTGATGGACCTGTGCGCGGAACTGGGCGTGAAGATCATGCCCATGTTTTGGGGCGTGGCATTTGGCTGGGAACTGGCCACCGGTTATCCGTGGGGTTTCTGGAAGGGCGGCGATTACGATCTGCTCAAGGAAGGGCAGGATCGGTTCGTGAAAAAAACCGGCAAGCTCCGCACGCACGCGCGCAAGCTCGGCCTCTACCTCGCGCATGAAATCCATCCCGGCACCGCGGCGGCGTGTGCCGATGAGTTTAACATGCTCGTGCAAATCTGCGGCGGCGACAAATGCCTCACCGTGAATGCCGATCCGTCGCATTGCTGGGAAGGAGAAGACTGGGAAACGCGCTTCCGCAAGGTCGGCCCGCGTATTTACGCGTGTCATGTGAAAAACTTCACCATCCGCTCCGGCCTGCCGTTGCGCCTGATGGCCCCGAACTGGCCCGACCGCGCGATGCAATTCGTGGACATCCCGTCGGGGGATTTGAACATGACGCGCTACGTCGAGTTGCTCATCAACGTGGGCTATCCGCAGCGTTATTGTGACGTGATGGGCACCAAGACCGCGCCGCTGATTGTCGAGGCTGAGAGCGCTTATCGGGATCTCGACGCGACGAGCGCCAACGGCATCCAATATGTGCGCGATAATCTCTGCTTCCCGATCGCGGCAGGGTCGTTTGAGGACGGGATGGGGGCTTAACATTCGAAGAGCCGGAACGTCCGCTGTTACCAAGCGTGCAAGCCAGTGCCGCCTTCCATGACCCGACTCACTGCCGGCGTTGAAACCGGCGGTAACGGGCCAACATTTTCCGATTGCGGCTCCGCGACTTTGGGCAGAAAATCGGAACCATGACGAAAGGAAACCCCACGCGATTGCTGGCGGTTCTACCGCACCCAGGAGAAGCACAGGCGACAAAGCGCCGAGCAGGAGCTTCAAGCTGGCGCCAGCCTGAAGGTGAATCAGATCGCGGCCTGGCGGGCCGGTCATCGGCCATTGCGAAACCGAATCGCTCCAAGGCAACCTCCGACTCTCATGAATCCTGATCCTCCGTTGCCGGCCCGCCGGGACCTGTTCCGGCCCGCGAACCTGCGCCGGATGCTCGGGTTGCTGGCGGCGGGGTGGACGTTGTTGATCGGCCTCTCCCTCTGGCAGAGTTGGCATCTATTGCAGCAGGGCGCGCTGGAACTGGCCAGGGCGGCGGCATCTCACGACCTTGCGAAAGACCTGCTTTATCGCCGGTGGGCCGCGTTGCATGGCGGGGTGTATGTGCCGATCACACCCGAAACACCGCCCAACCCGGATCTGGCCAACCTTCCGGAGCGCGATCTCACCACCCCTTCCGGCCGCCAGTTGACAGTGTTAAGCCCGGATCAGATGCTCCAGCAAATAGCCGAAATGGCCACCGCGCAGTTTGGTGGGCATTCACACCTCACCAGCTTGAAACCGTTGCGGCCCCGAAATGCGCCCGACGAGTGGGAGGCGGCGGCGCTTCACGCCTTCGCGGCGGGCCAAAAGGAAGTCGGCTCGGTTGGGAACATCGCGGACCGGCCTTACTATCGCTTGATGCGTCCGTTGGTCGTGGAAGCGACCTGCCTCCAATGCCACGAAGGGCAAGGCTTTCGTCCGGGCGACACCCTCGGCGGGCTGAGCACGTCAGTGCCGCTGGGGCCGCACAGGGCGGTGGCGCGCGCGCAATTCAGTTCCCTCGCTGGCGGGTGCGCCGCGTTCTGGGTGTTGGGTCTGGTGGCACTCACGGTCGGCTACCGCCAGGCGTGCCACCGGGTGGCGGAACGGCAACGGGCCGAAGCGGCGTTGCGCGCGAGCGAGGAGCGTTACCGGGCCGTGGCCAACTCCGCCAACGACGCCATCATCACTGCCGATCAGGCCGGGAGCATCGTGGGCTGGAACCGGGGCGCCGAACACATCTTTGGTTACACGGAAGCCGAGGTCCTTGGGCAACCGCTGACCAGGCTGATGCCGCCCCGCTACCACGACTCGCACGCCCAAGCCCTGCGGCGGATCGCGGCGGGCGGAGCGCCACACATCGGCGGCAAAACAGTAGAGCTGGAAGGATTGCGCAAGGATGGAAGCGTGTTCCCGCTGGAGCTTTCACTGGCCGACTGGCAAACCGGCGCCGGCCATTTCCATACCGGCATCCTCCGTGACATCACGGCGCGCAAACAAATCGAAGCCGAGCGCGAAAAACTTGTCGTCGAGTTAAAGGAAGCCCTGGCCAACGTGAAATCGTTGAGCGGCCTGCTGCCCATCTGCGCCTTTTGCAAGAAAATCCGGGATGACCAGGGCTATTGGGACCAGGTGGACAGCTACATCGCCAAACACTCTGCGGCCACCTTCACGCACGGTTACTGCCCGGAGTGCATCAAGAAATACTACCCTGGCCTGGAGGTAGGCGGCGAGGAAAGCCGATGAAACGTGACCGGGTCAGCCCGGAGGATTGACACAAAATCGCCGGGCGGATGGGCAGTGGTCTTGCCCCGTGCGTAGTGCTTTCGCTGCAGAGTTGTTTTGATTCTTGAATTGCGCGTCTGCCGCGTACTGCTCCCGGACGGTCGGCCGCGCGAGGCCGAACATGAATCGCCGCAGGGGCAACCTTTGGATGAGAGGCGCCGATGGATTCGGCGATTTATCGCTGTCGTCACCCGCCAAAAGTATCAGCGATGACTTGACCGCAAGTCTGCGGATGCGTCCCTGCCCAAAATTGCCTTCACGCGCGGCTTGACCTTTGGCCGCAAATCTCCATCCTGTTTGACCCGGCAGAACCCGTCGCAGTGCAAGCCGCTGGCTTTCGGCCAGCGTTTCCCGGTCGCATCCGTTGGTGCGGCTGGTATCATTGAGATGTGAGCAAACCGGTCATTTACGATATGCAGCACATCCGAAACATCGCGATCATCGCGCACGTTGATCATGGCAAGACCACGCTCGTGGACTGCCTCCTGAAACAGTCCGGCACCTTCCGCGCCAACCAGCACGAATCCCAGGAGGTGCGGTTGATGGATTCGATGGACCTCGAAAAGGAAAAGGGCATCACCATCAAAGCGAAGAACGCCGCCTTCAAATACAAGAATTACCACATCAACATCGTGGACACCCCCGGCCACGCCGACTTCGGCGGTGAGGTGGAGCGCATCATGAACATGATTGACGGCGTGCTGTTGGTCGTGGATGCCGCCGATGGTCCGCAGGCGCAAACCCGCTTCGTCTTGCGCAAGGCGCTCGAAGCCGGCGCCAAGCCCATCGTCGTCATCAACAAGATTGACCGCGAGAATGCCAACCCGAAGAAGGTGCTCGACGAGGTTTTTGAATTGTTCGTGTCGCTCAACGCCACCGACGAGCAACTGGATTTCCCGTTCATCTACGCTTCGGCCAAGGAGGGTTACGCCAAAGTGGAACTCGAACACGTGGCCGGCACCATGGAGCCGCTCTTCGACGCCATCGTGAAGCACATCCCGCCGCCGCGCGCCCATGCCGGGGATGGCTTTCAGGTGCTGGTGGCGAATCTGGATTACAGCGATTACCTCGGCCGTATTGCGTTCGGAAAGATTTGCGAGGGCAAGGTCAAGCTGGGCGACGCCGCCATTTGCCGGCACGGCAGCGGGACGACGTCCAAGGGGAAAATCACCGCGATCTTCCATTTTGAGGGCATGAAGCGCATCGAAGTCCAGGAAGCCCACGCCGGCGACATCGTCGGCCTCACCGGCTTCGAGGATGTTTTCATCGGTGAAACCATTTGCGATTCCGAAGCCCGGGCCGCGCTGCCGTACATCCCGATTGATCCGCCGACCATTCAGATGGAATTCGCCGTGAATGACGGCCCGCTCGCCGGCATGGACGGCAAGCTCGTCACCGCACGCCACATCTGGGATCGCCTCGTGAAGGAGATCCGCACCAATGTTGCGCTCCGCATCGCGCAGACCAGCGATCCGAAAATCTTCGCGGTCAGCGGCCGGGGCGAAATGCAGATCGCGATTCTGGTCGAGCAGATGCGCCGGGAAGGGCACGAAGTTCTGGTCTCACGGCCCGAAGTGCTTTGGAAGAAGGACGCCGCCGGCAACGCGCTGGAGCCGATTGAAAAACTGTTCGTTGAAGTGCCCAGCGAAAATCTCGGCAACATCATGGAAAACCTTTCCAACCGTAAAGCGAAGATCACGAACATGAATCACGTTGGCAACATCGTCTCCGTCGAGGCGCTGGTGCCGATGCGCGGTTTGATCGGCTTCGAGACCGACCTGGTCAATTCGACCAAGGGCATGGGGGTGATGAGCCATCTTTTCCACGAATACGGCGAGGACTGCGGCGAAATCGCCGCGCGCAAAAACGGCTCGCTTGTCTCGATGGACAACGGCGAGGCCACGTCCTACGCGTTGAACATGGCGCAGGAACGCGGGCGCATGATGATCGAGCCGGGGGATCAGGTTTACGTGGGCATGATCGTGGGCGAGAACGCGCGGGAGAACGACATCCCGGTCAATCCGGTGAAGGAGAAGCGGCTCACCAACATGCGTTCGCAAGGCGACGGCAAGGGCATCCAGTTGAATGCGCCGCTGAAGCTGAGTCTCGAACGCGCGCTGGAATATATTGACGTGGACGAATACGTGGAAGCGACGCCCAAGAATCTCCGCCTGCGCAAGAAGGTCCTCGACGAAAACGCCCGCAAACGCTCCGAGAAGGGGCGCTCGATCAAGTTTTTGGAAGCTTGAGGAATATCTGACTGGCGTCGTTGGCCGCGTGAACCAGAACCTGTCTCAGGTTAAGTTCGCCGAGAGGAAGGCGCGCGCTGCCTACCTGCGGCCCGGTTGTTTGCTGACGTCGTAACACCAGAGCTTGCCGCCGTCCCGGATGTAGAGCCGGCCGTTGGCGACGACGGGATAAGCCCACGGCTTCTCCATGGCGCTGGCGCGCTTCGGTTGTTCCGGCGGCGTGAAGCGGCCCTTCTCGCGATACGCCTCCGGCGTCGGTTCGACGAGCGCCACATCACCGTTTTCGCCGTGCAGATAAAGCCGGCCATCCGCATAGCACGCCGCCGCCGGCGCGAGCGCGCGATCCTCCCACTTCACCGTGCCGTTCGCGAACTCGACGCACAAGTATGCCTGGCCCGTTGAGCCGTATAAATACTCCCCGACCTTTACCACGCCACCGACGCCGATGGGGAGTTTCGGCGAGAAATAAACCTGCTCCGGCTCGACGGTGACGTTGTTCCCCCGGAGTTTCACCAACCCACCGCCGGCGCGATACGCCCCGCTGTAAATCTGATCTTTCTCCGCCAGCGGCGTGAGGATGACCGCCGGACTGCCGAGCGCCGTCTTCGCATAACGCCATAGAAACTTGCCCGTCTTCGCCTCCACGCCCACCAGGCCCTTCGCCAGGAATTGAACGTACTGCCGGATGCCTCCGGCTTCCACGACAATGGCCGACGCATACGTCGCCGCGTCGCCACCGGGCACGGCACAGCGCCAGATCACGGCGCCCGTTTTCTTGTTCAACGCGACCAATGTTGCATTCGTTCCGCCCGGCGTGCAGATCAGCTTGGCGCCGTCAATCAGCGGCGATTCGGCATAGGCCCACTCGCCGGGCTTGCCGCCGAAGTCAGTGCGCAGATTTTTTCGCCAACGCTCCTTGCCGGTGGCCGACTCGAGGCAGACCAGGTCGCCGTCCGAGCCGAGCGCGTAAAGGACCTTTCCCTGGATTGACGGCGTCGAGCGGGCGGCGGGATAATTTGGCTCCTGCTTGGGATTCCCGACCTTGCCGACGCGGCGGGACCAGACGCGCTGGCCGTTTTTGGCCGAACGCGCCGCCACGAACTCATTCTCCAAGCCCTCGTTGCCCAGCAGATAAAGCCGGTCGCCCACCACGGCGGGCGTCGAATAACCCGCGCCGAGGTCCGCCACCGACCAGAGCAGGGCGGGGCCGTCTTTCGGCCATTCCGCGAGCAGACCTTTTTCCTGCGAAACCCCGTTGCGCTGCGGGCCGCGCCACTGCGGCCAATCGTCCGCGTAACAAGTCGCCGCGAACAGCGAAAGCGCGGCAACGCCCATGAGCGTGGTCGCCCAACCGGGAGGGTGAATTGAATGCTTCATAATGATGACGGGAGTCGTTGCGTTAATGGATAGATGGGCTGCGCTCGATTTGCAACCTTATCGCGGTCTTGGGGAAGCGTTTGTGCGCGCCGGAACACTTCTCGCCATTAAAGATTCGATGCGGTCTTCGGCAAGCACGGCATTTCAAACCGCGGCCAAGTGCGCCAAACGGATGAATTAGTGACCGCGTTTGCCGTGCCGGATGGCCCCAGCGTAAGCGTCGGTTCGCGGAGCTCGCGACCGACTTTTAGTATCGCCAGCGGGCGGGGCCACATCAATGCGCCGGTTGCCGAGCCAGATCCTCCGACTAAGCAGTGGGATTGGCTGCGGGCGAGTGCTTGATCAGATGGTAGATGTAGTCCTTCAGCTTCGCGCGGCGCATCTTCCGCTCCTCGATTTCCTGATCGGTCGCAAAATCGATTTCTTCCTCGATGCGATAAATCTCGTCGTCGAGCCGGTGGTATTCGGCGTAGAGGTTGCGGAAGTGGGCGTTGCTGCCCTGCAGGCGCTTGATGGTGTCGCGGTGTTCCGGGAATTCACGCAATATGGGATGATGCAAGTCCATTGGCTGTTCTCCTGGTTGAAGGTTGTTTGACGGTCGTCATCGTAACTCCGGTTGGCCGCCAATAAACCCTCCCGGTCGCCCGGACGCCAGCCCTTTTTTGGCGGATGCTCATCCGACCTTGGTTTTAGTGGCGCCGGAGTAATCCAGGCCCACGAGGCAGACGTCGTCTTCAAACGTATGGTCGGCGGCGTAGTCGCGAATCTCGCGCAGGAGCGAATCGAACAACTGGGCGGTCGGCGCCGCCAAGTGCTTGCCGACCGCCGCGGTGAGCTTTTCTTGCGTGTAAAGCTCCTCGTTCTGGGCATGGACTTCGTACAGCCCATCCGTAAACAGCATGACCAGATCCTGAGCCGCCAGGTGGGTCTCAAAAGTTTCATACCCCATTTTTTCAAACAGACCGAGCGCGGGTTGGTTTTTTTTCGTGGGGTTCTTGAGCGGTTCTACGCGGCCCGCCGCGCGCCGCAGGAGCAACGGTCGGGGATGGCCGGCGTTGGCGCACCGCATCTTGCCCGTGGCCGAATTTGCCACGACGTAGAACGCCGTGGTCAGCACGGGCGAACCGGCGTGTTGCAGGATGGCAAAAAGATCGGAGTTCAACTTGGTCATGAACTGGCCGGGGTCGTGGGCGAGCGGACGCAACTCCTCCACGAGCGCGCGAATCATGGCCGTGATGAGGGCGGACCGCACGCCGTGGCCCGCCACGTCGCAAATGAACACCGCGACTTCCGTGTCGGACAGCGCGCTGATGCTGAAGAAATCCCCGCCGACCGTGCCGCTGGGCTGATAACGGTGCGTAAATTGAAAAGCACTCTCCGCCGGCGCCGCGCCGCGCGGCAGGACCGGGTATTGTTGCGGCAGCATGCTGAGCTGGATTTCGCGCGCCATCTTGAGGTTTTCCTCCATGACGTCGTTCTTCAGGCGCAATTCTTCGCGGCTGCTCGCGAGGTCGGCGTTGGCCTGACGGATGCGCTCATCGGCCACCTTCTGCACGGTGATGTCCCAAAAGATTCCCTGCAAGCCGATGACATGTCCGGTGGTGTCGTACAACGGAGTTTTGACCACCTGCACATAACTTCGGTCGCCGTCGGGCCGGCGATTTTCCTCCACCGTCTCGAACGGGCGGCCCGTGGCCATGATGCGTTGATCGTCCAGCCGGTACTTGGTGGCGAGTTCGGCGGGGAAAAAGTCGGCGTCACTTTTCCCGATTACCGCTTCCAGCGAGTGCCCGAGGGTCTGGCAAAACTGCTGATTGGCGAAGGTGAACCGGCTATGCACATCCTTGCGGAAAATGTTCTGCGGCAGGGTTTCGACCAGGGAATGATACAGCGCCTCGGAATTGCGCACGCGCTCCTCCGCCAGCCGCCGCTGCGTGATGTCCTCCACCGTGCCCTCATAGTGTTGCAACCGTCCCTGCGCGTCCCGGATGGCGTGGCAGTTTTCCGCAATCCAGATGCTGCTGCCGTCCTTGCGGAAAATTTGCGACTCGAACCCGGTGATCGTGTCGTGCTCGTCCATGATGCGCTTGAACTCCTCGCGCCGGCCCGGGGCCACGTACAATCGCCGCCCGATGTCCGTGACGTGGGCCATGAGATCCTCCGGCGAGGCGTAGCCGTAAATGTGGGCGAGCGCCGAGTTGGCCATCAGGTAATAGCCGTCGGGCGTGGTCTGAAACACGCCCTCCACCAGATGATCGAAGATGTGGTGATATTTTTCCTCGGCGGCCAGCAACGCCCGATCCGCCTCGTGGCGCTCAATCGTGTAATGGATCGAGCGCCGCAGCCAGCTGGGGTTGATGTGGTTCTTGACCAGATAATCCTGCGCTCCCGCATGCACCGCCTCGACCGCGATGGCCTCGTCCTCCGTTGCGCCCACCACAATGATCGGCACCTGCGGCGCGGCCGCCTGCAACACCGGGATGTTCGCCAGGCCCGCCCCGTCCGGCAGGAAAAATTCCAGCAGGATCACGCCAAAGGCCTCCTGCGCCAGTCGGACGATGCCCTCCGCGAGCGAAGCGGCCACCACCACACTGCCGACCGTCTCGCGCGCCTGATCAAGCATGCCGCTGACCGCGCGGGCAAAGGCTTCATCGTGTTCGATGAGCAAGACCCGCAAGGCGTGGCGCCGGGAGACAAGTTCTGAGTCGCGTTCCACCATAATAATTGAAAACTGAATCCGTCCGTTGTGAATTGGAAAATGGCAGGCCGGCCTTGCGTCCGCAAGCGGATTGGTGGTCGTGTCCGCGGAGATTCGCGCCGGGTTTTTTCCGTAATTGCAGACAATCCGCCGGACTTCGGGTCTTCGCGGGCGTGAGGGGAGACCGGGCGGGGCCGCGGCATCGGCAACTTCAGCCTCAACCGTCACAACAAGTCCATCAACCTGACCTTTGTGGACGGCTCGGGAGAAGCATCCTCGTGGACAAATTAAAAACACTGTTGGTCAACCCATCCAAACTGGCCGGCGCCGTAAGCGCAATTAACGGGATCTGAAAACGTTTGTCCGCGAGCGGACTCCTGGAGCGGGAGCGACGGTGTGTTTCAGTTGTTGTACTGCGATTGCCCGCGTAAAAATGTCCGCCGCCGGAGACTACCACCACTCGTTGGTCGGGTTCGCGGCGGCCTGCCAGTACGGGTCCGTCTCCGGTTTCAGCGGGAAACGGTAACCCGCCGTGTGGCCATCGCCGAACAGCATCACCACCAGGCTTTTTCCTTTTGAATTATGCCAGGCACTTCGCTGATCCAGCCAGCCACGGTTGTAATGAAAAATCCAGTCGCCGAGAATAAGCTTTTTGGCGGCGCTTTGACCAATGTCGGTCGTCTTCATGGACTGGCCGTCGTAAGCTGTGCGCGGCGCCGCCACGTTGCCAAAGACCCGCTTGTAGCGCATGAAATCAACCGCGTACGTTAGCAGGTAACTGGTCCCATACTGCGCGTAACAGTTGGTCGCGTTAATCCCGACAAACCGGGCGCCAGCGACGTCCCCGCGGTCCGCCGGGCAATGGAAAATTTCCGGTGTGCCTTGGTACCGGTAAAGCGGTTTGTTGGTCTCGTTGATTGGCAGGTCGTACCGCCCGCTCTTGCCGCCCAACGAAGCCCAATCCTGACAAAGCGGCATCGTGTCGCGAAAGTCGTCGGCATAGAGGAACAACGCGATGCCGATCTGCCGATTGTTGCTCACGCAGCGAGTCTGTTTGGCCTTCTCTTTGGCCCGCGTCAGCGCGGGGAGGAGCAGGCCGGCCAGGATGGCGATAATCGCTATGACGACCAGCAACTCGATGAGGGTGAACGCCGCTGGCCGTCGCTGTGAAATGGGAAAGGTGGCTTTCATGATTGGCGGAATGAGATTCCAATACTGGAAAGCCGCTTCCGCCGCAAGTGATTTGTAAAATCGGTTTCTGGGTGCAAAACTTTTTCGCCATTCTTCCGCCTTTTCATCATTCACTTCCAGCGTATGCTGTGCGTCACACTCAGCCAATATGCCGAGCGTCTATATCAAAACTTACGGTTGCCAGATGAACGAGCGCGACAGCGAAGCCGTCGCCGCGCAACTCATCGCCAAAGGCTACACCCTCGCCGCGTCCGAACACGTCGCGGACGTGGTGCTGCTCAACACCTGCAGCGTGCGCGACAACGCGGAGCAAAAGGCGATCAACAAGATGGCGAACATCGCCGGTGATATCCGCAAGCACCGGCCCAACGTCGTGCTCGGCTTCCTCGGTTGCATGGCGCAAAGCCGGGGCCGGGAATTGATTGATCGCCTGCCCGACGTGGACCTCGTCATCGGCACGCAGAAATTCCATCGCACGGCGGATTATCTCGACGACATCTTCGCGGGCCGGCGCAATAAGATTGTGGACACGGCGGAAGAGCAGGGGAGTGAAGGCACGATTCGCGAGCATCTGCTGAACGGCAGTGCGAAGGACAAGTCGGTGACGGCGTTCGTCAGCATCATGCAGGGCTGCAATCAATACTGCACGTTCTGCATCGTGCCCTACACGCGCGGCGAGGAACGCAGTCGCAGCATCGCCGACATCGTCGCCGAATGTCGCCAACTGGTGGCGCAGGGGGTGAAGGAAATCACCTTGCTCGGCCAGATTGTGACGAGTTACGGCAAACGTGAGATTCCGAAGCGTGATGACAAGTCCGCCTTTGTCCAACTTATCGAAGCGGTCCACGAGCTCGAAGGTCTGGACCGTATCCGCTTCACCTCGCCGCATCCGAAGGGTTATGGAGATGATTTGGTTGAGGCTTACGCGCGGTTGCCCAAGCTCGTCGAGAGCGCGCATCTGCCGGTGCAAAGCGGCAGCGACCGGGTGCTCAAGCTCATGCACCGCGGCTACACGCATGAGCGTTTCCTGGAAATCATCCGCAAGCTTCGCGCGGCCCGGCCGGGCATGGGCATCACGAGCGACCTCATTGTTGGCTTTCCCGGCGAGACCGAGCCGGACTTTGCGGAAACGCTTTCGCTCTGTCGCGAAGTGGAATTCGACAACGCCTATCTCTTCAAGTATTCGCCGCGCAAAGACACGCCGGCCGCGGCGATGCCCGATCAAATTCCCGAGGAGCTGATCGAGGAACGCCACGCGCGTTTGCTGGAAACCATCAACGAAATCGGCAAACGCAAATACGCCGCCTGCGTCGGTCAGCAACCGCAAATCCTGGTGGAAGGTCCGAGTCGAAAGAATTCCGCCCGCATGACCGGGCGCACGCGGTGTAACAAGATTGTTTTGTTTGACGGTTCGGAACGCCATCGAGGTCAGCTCATGGCGGTGAAGATAACGCGCACCGGTTCGTTCACGCTTTACGGCGACCCGGCGGTGGTTGGCTTTTGAAGGTCGCGTCGGGTTGGGCTGGCGGTGGCCGGTGCCCGCAGCCGATCCGGATGCGTTTGCGTTTGCGTCATGCCGTGCCTCAATGCTCCCGCAACTTGGCACTTGGAACTTCAAATCCGGAACTCTAGCTTGCATCCATGTTTCGTCCGTGCATTGACCTGCATGAAGGCCGGGTCAAACAAATCGTCGGCGGCACCCTGGAATCCACGGCCCGCGGGCTGAAGACAAACTTTGTCTCGGACCAAGGCGCGGCGTGGTACGCGGAGCTTTATCGGCGCGATGCCCTGACCGGCGGCCACATCATCATGCTCGGAGCAGGTAACGACGCGGAGGCGCTTGCGGCTCTGGCAGCGTATCCGGGCGGAATGCAGATCGGCGGCGGCGTCAATGCCACGAATGCGCGCGGCTGGCTGGACGCCGGCGCTTCGCACGTCATCGTCACGAGTTGGGTGTTTCGCGAAGGCCGGGTGGATCGGGAGCGGCTGGGTGAACTTGTGAAAATCGTCGGCCGGGAGCGACTGGTGCTCGATCTGAGTTGCCGCAAGCGGGACGGGAACTATTTTGTGGTCACTGACCGCTGGCAGAAATTCACCGACGTGACGCTGTCCGCCTCCACCTTTGAAACCTTCGCCGGCTCCTGCGCGGAGTTCTTAATCCACGCTGTGGACGTGGAAGGCCTGTGTCGCGGCATTGACGGCGAACTGGTCGGGCAACTGGGGCGGTGGTCGCCGCTCCCGGTGACGTACGCGGGCGGCGCGAATTCACTCGCCGATCTGGAAACGGTGACGCGGCTGGGGCAGGGGAAGGTTGACCTGACGATTGGCTCGGCGCTGGATATTTTTGGGGGCAGCGGCGTGCGTTATGTGGATGCGGTAGTGTTCAACCGGCGGGCGGGCGGAGTGCCGGTCTCCGGCCCGGCGCAAACCGGATCCTGAATTTGAAACGGGCCGGGCCGGAGGTCGGCGCTCCATTGCTTACGGGACTTTCTGGATGCGGAAGAATTGGTGCGGGGCGGTGACGGCGAAATCGGTGAACGATCCGGTGGCGGTCGTCGGCAGGATGGGATTTGCCGCCCGCACCCAGTTCGTCAGGTTCGTGGAGCTGTGCAATTCATAAAGCTCGTAAGCTTTGGCTTGGAATTGAATGTTGGTGAGGCTCATCAACGTGATGCGCTGGCCGGAAGCCGCATTGGTGGGATTCATTCCCGCCCGATACTCGTCAATGTTCTTCATCCCGTCCCCATCGAAGTCCGCCGAGCCGGCGCGATTTCCGGTTGGTGTCACATTGCCAAAGGAAGCCAACATCCAGTTGTTCGGAAGGCCGTCGGTGGGGGCAACCGTGTCTTCGCTGTAGGACAGGACCCGAACCGTCAGGTACGGCGAAGCGTTCGTCCCATCGGAGTAACGGGCGTAAATTATGTCGTAGGAACTGCCGCCCGCGGGATCAAGGCGCGGTTGGTCGCCAAAATTGCCGGTCGGAGTGTATTTGATGACGCTCCCTGCTTGGGAAAAAGTGCCGTTCTGGTTCAGGGCGTTGGTGGTGAGCAGCGTCAGATTGGCGGTTTGCAGATCGTAGCCGCGAAGTTCAACCTCATTTATGCCGGGGATGTTTGGCTGGGGGCCGTTCGCCATGGTGACGTCCATTGCGCGGTTGTAGGAATAAGGCGGCGTGTTGGTGGGGGGATAGGCCTGCTGAATCACCGGCGGATCGTAGGCGCCAAGGGTCGCCCCGCGCCCATCGGCATGCGCCTGGTAATACATGACGGCTTGTTTGAGCGTGGGGTCGAGTTCGCCGGAGTTTTCGCTGGAATGGGCCATGTTCAACGCATGCCCGATCTCATGGCATAACACTTCGGTGAAGGTGGCCAGATTCTGCAGCGATGTGCTTCCTGACTCCAAGACCACATATCCGCGGGTTGATTTCCGGAATTCGTTGCCATTTACGTTGCCGCCCAGATCCCATCCCGAGGGAGAGGGGGAGCCGGTTGAGGCGCGCCCGCCAATTCCGAGGACGCTTGCCGAATTGATGCGGCTGTAATTGTCGTGGAGTTGAATTCGCAGCTTTGCGTCTCCGGTCGTGATCGTGTCTGCCCCCTGGCCAAAACTGGTAATGCCCTCGAGTTTGAATTTGAGGCTGGTCACGGCCATCCATGAATTCAAGGCCTGCTGCACCGCGTTCGTCGCTTGGGCGAGGGTTATTCCCGATGGCAGGCTGTCGGCATCGATCAGGTAGGGGATCGGTTCGCCGCGGTCAGGTTGGAGAAAACGTGAATTGACGCCCTGAAGCATTCCGGTCGTTGCCGCCGGTGTAATGCCGCCGGAATCGGCCTGATCCGTTACGTCGCTTCCGGGGTGCTGATTCGACTTGGCGAACGAGCGGACTTCATCCAGGAGTTCCTGGCCGGGGGTGGCAAATTCATTTCCGGCGACATTCGCGGGCGAAACCCGGGTTAGCGGAATCGCGCTGGCGGAACCTTGAGTGCAGTGCAGGCCGCCGTCCGAACCACGCGCGACAAACAGGAGATATTCACCCCCGACACCGAACCGAGGAGAGAGTCCGACATATTCCTCTTCCGTGCCGATGCGCCCACCACAGTGCATCACCCGCAGCACTTCAGGAAACTTGCCCAGCAACGGTTCGTTAACCCGAATTGAAGTGCGCGTATAAATGAGACCATCGTTGTTGCGAAAACACGTCTGCGACAGGGCCGTGCCTCGGAAAACGGCGGCGGAGGCCTTAATGTGATCCGACGGGCTGAGCGGGATTACCGAGGAGGCATTAACGCGATAGCCAGTGCAAAGCAGCGCCAAGGTTGCCATGCGCGTCAGGAAAAACTTATTGGGTGTTTTCATGGGTGGTTTTTTATAAAGCCGCCGTTGTCAGGCTCAGGACAATGATATTATTTCCGAAATCAGCCAAATCTCAATGCACGGTGCAAAACTATCACTTCGGCACAAATTGCGCCAAGTGTTGTTTGGCCCGCAGCCAGCCTTCGCGTTCGAGGTGTTTTCCAGCGAGCGGCGACTTCGCCTCCGCCGCGTGATCTTTGAAAACCGGATCGTGCCAGCCCTCGATGTTCAGGTCGGAATCGTAACCGGCGCGGAGCAACGCGTGAATGATCTCCGACCAGTTCGCCTGGCCGAAGCCCGGCAGCCGGTGTTCCGCCACTCCCGGATGACACGGGCCGTAGGTTTCGAGCAACGGCCGGTTGATGAACGCGTCCTTGGCATGGACATGGAAAACCTTCGCGCCGAACTTCCGCAGGTTTTCCACCGGATCAATGAATTGACAGATCAAATGGCCGGCGTCCCACTCGAGGCCGATGTTCGCGCAGTTTGTGGCGTTGAAGAACCGCTCCCAATTCGCCGGTTGGCCGAACAGGTTGTAATTCATCACCGGCAGGCGAAACACGCCTTGCGGACAATGTTCGAAAGCGAGGCGCACGCCTCGGTCCGCGGCGTATTTTGCCACAGGCTCCCAAAACGCGACGATCTGCGGAATGAAGTTTTCCAGCGGAGTAATCGCAGGTTGCCCGCCGCGGGGATTGATCGTGGTCTCAATCACGCCGCCGGGAAACCCGGAAACCGTTCGCACGCCAAGCAGCGCGGCCACGTCAATCGCCCGATGCAGTGCGGCGCGCGCAAACTCGGTTTGCGGCGGATCAAGCGGATTGCGATAGAAAGCGCCGATGGTCGAAATGCCTACATCCCGGGCCTTGGCTTCCGCGCCGAAGCGTTCCGCGTCCGCGCGCCAGTGTTCCTTGCCCGGCGCGGCGAAGCTTTGATCGAACCGCATCCAGGCAATCGCGCCGAAGCCGTGGTGCTTGGCGAAATCGAGCACCTCGACTTCCGCATCCGTGGTGAATCCAATTCTCATAGTGATGGACAAGTGTGCGGGGGGACTAAGCCAAAAACGCTCTGTGGGCGAGTGTTTGCTGTGTGCAAGGTGTTTTCTCAATCGTCCGAAGGCGGCTTGCGTTTTTTGCCCTTCGTTTCGGGTGGAATGCCATCTTTCCATTTCTTCACCAGGGGAAATTTTTCGTCCAGGTCGCGCGACAGTTCCCGGGCTTCTTCCGGACTCCGCACGACTCGCGGGCGGAGAAAAACCATTAACTCGACCTGGCGGGATGTTTTGTCCTTTTTATTGAACGCCCATTTCAAGCCGGGGATGCTTCCGAGAATTGGCGTTTTTCGCAACGTGTCGGACACCTGTCGCTGGATGATTCCACCCAGGATCAGCGTCTGTCCGTTCTTGGCGGTCAGGTCGGTGCGGAAATTACGCGTGTCGAAAATGGCGCCGCCCAGCACGGTCTGCCCGGGCACGACGGTGGAGGATTCCGCGTGGATTCTCAACTCCACGTCCCCGGTGCTGTTGATGTGCGGGGTCACCTCGAGGACGACGCCGACATCCCGGTACTTGATGCTCGTGTTTTGCGAGCCGACCGATGACACCTGCGTGGTATCGGGCACGGGTACCTGCTGGCCGACGAAAAGTTTTCCGGTTTCGTTGTCCCGGATGTTGAGTTGCGGCTCGGCCAGGACGGTGGCATCGGTCGTCTTGCGCAGAAACTGGACTAGGAAGTCCATGTTGATCGTGCTGCTCAGGACGCCAGAACGCAAAGAAGCCAGGCCCTGAGCCACCGAGCTGGAAGAGGGCGTGTTCACCGTGGTGTTTCCGCCAAACCCTTTCTGGTACTGGGCCGTCGCATGGGCGAGCACAGAGTTGTCAAAGTCGTCGGCGGTGAAAACCTTGCTGCCGTCGGGCGACCAGCGCACCCCGAGCTTGTCGAGAAAATCGCTCGAAACTTCCACCAGCCGGGCTTCAATCAAAACCTGGTCGCTCGGCGCATCCAGTTCCTGGATCAACTTCAGAACCTGGGGAAAGAAGTGAACGTTCGCGGAAATCAGGAGCGCGTTGCCGCGCTGGTCGGCCACCGCGCGGACCCGGCCAACCAGATCGCTCACGGGTCGGGCGGCGCGTCCATCACCGGAGCGCGGGTTGTCCGGCTGCCCGCCCAACCACGGAAAATAGCCGTCTTCCTTCGCTTCCTGTTCCAAATCGAAGCCGCTGCGGGAGGAGGTGCCCTGCGGTTGCTGCTGGGGCGGGTTGGGGGCGCCGGTTTGACCGGGCTGGTTCACGGCCCGCAACGGCGGCGAACCGTTTTTGGCGAACAGGATGTTGATGCTGTTGGCCACGACGGAAGCCTTGGCGAACTGCAATCCGATTCGCAGGGTGCTCTCGCCGCCGGACGAGGGAACGTCCAACTGGTTGAGAATGGCTTCCACCGCTTCCAGGCTTTCCTTCGAGTTTGAGGTGAGGATGATGACGTTGGCGTGCGGCTCGCTGGTAATGCGGACTTTGCCGTAAAGCCGGCCAACGTCCCGGTCGGGCGTCTCCTGGGAAGAGTCATCCCAATACCAATAGGGCCGCTGCTGTTCCTTCTTTTTCAAAAACAACTCATTGAGGACCTCTTCCATATCCACGGCACTGACGTACTTGAGCTGGTGGATTTTGGGGGAAAGACTTTCGTCCGTCACCGCCTCATCCAGGGCGGCGACCATCTTGGTGATCCCCTCCATGGCCGAGGGCGTGGCCTGGACAATGATCGAATTGCGCCGCCGGTCCGCCACGACGCTGAATTTTTTCTGGCTCTTGGAGGACGGACTGCCGCCGAAAAAATAACCATAGCGCGAGGAGGAGCTGTCCTGGTCTTGATTGATCTCCTTCAACTGCTTGGCAACGTCCGTGGCATCGGCGTTCTTGAGCTGAAAAGTCTCCGTGGCCTTCTCCTGCGCGTCCTCCGTGTCCAGCATCTTGACCAGCCGCTCGATGGCTTTGAAATCGGATTCGCCGGAGAGGATGATCAGGGAGTTGGACCGGTCGTTGGCGGCAATCTCGACCATTTCCTTCTGCGATTTGCTGGTCAGTTTCTGATACAAGGGGCTGATTTCCTTCACCAGTTCCTGCGCGCTCACGTGTTTCAACGGAATCATCCGCATGGCCACGTCGCCGGGCTGATCGGTGTCCAGGGCACTGATGATGTCGCCCACCAACGACAGGTTGTCGTTGAAATCCGTGACGATGATCTGGTTGACGTGGGCGTCCACCTCCACGGTGGCCTTTTCCGAAAGCAACCCCTTGACCCGTTCCTTCATCTCCGCCGCCTGAACGTATTTGAGGGGGAAAATCTTGATCAACCGCTGTCGGCCATCGGGGATGTTCGTTCGCGTAGCGTCAATCAGCTCGGGGTTCATTTTTGGCTCCTTCCCTTCCGGCACGATGAAGATGAACTTGCTGGATTCCACCACGGAAATTCCCTCCATGGATAACGCGCGATAGATCAGCCCAATCGCTTCCCGCGGCGTGATCTTCTTGGAACTCACAATCGTCAACTGACACTGGGCCTGGGGACTCTTGACCACGCTCTTGCCGGTGTTTTTGGCCAACCATTCAACGATCATGTCAATGCTCGCGCCTTGAAAGCTGACCTGGATTTCATTGGTGGACGAGGCTGAGTCCGACCCGGCCTTGAGCGCCGCGCCTTTGTTGGTGGACGAGCCGGTGGCTTCGGCTGCCGTGGCCGGATTCGCGTCGGAAGTTCCGGCCGGCTTGGCAGAGGCTCCCGGTTCAACCGCGGGCAGAGGCGCGTTCGTACCCGCAGCGTCCGGTGCGCTCTTTGGGGATTCAGCCTCGCCCTGGTTCGTGGAATTGTTCGTCGCCGTTTGGGCGGGCGCGGGAATCGTTGGGGTCCAGATGAGCTGCGCCGCGAGCAAGCCGATCCAGAGCCGGGCGGCCGCGGTTCCGAGCATCCTACTTGGGTTTGGTGATGATTTCATTGGTTGCTGGCTTTGGTTTGGGTAAAAGACTTTCACTGCCGAGACCGGAGAAAATGGTCAGTTCCTTTTTCTCACCCTCCTGCTCGACGAGCACGCGGTTGATGCCGATCTGGAGCAATTTGATGCCGCCCAGTTCGCCGCCCTCTTTCACGAGGCCGGTTTGTCCGCTGGGCGCGCGGAGGAAGGCGTCTTGGCCGGCGATGCCCAGCAGGGCCATGGGCATCCGGCGCATGAAGGGCGCCAGGATTTCGCTTTGCGCGATCTTATCAATGCGCGCCTGGATGATCGGCGGAAGCTCCGGCAGTTTGGTCATGCCTGGTGGAGACATGGAAGGCGGCGGCCCGGTCTTGCCGGGGGTGCGCGCAGCGACGGCGTTGGTGGCGGCGGCGTTGGTGCCGGTCTTTTCGGCTGCCAACTTGAGCGACGCGTTCGTCTGCGTTTTGTCGAATGCCTGGCCTGATGGGGAATTCGTCTCGGTGCTTTTTGAAGCTTGGGTTGGCGCGGAATTGGTTTCCAATGGCCCAGCCGGGTTCGCGGGAGAATTGGTTTCCGTCTTCGCCGATGCCTGGACCGTGGTGGAATTAGTCCCCTTCTCCTCCGACTTTTGACTCGTGACCGTGTTCGTGGCGTTTGTGCTTAAGACTTGTCCCGCAACCCCGGCTTGGGCAGCGGTCGAGTTGGTCCCTTTTTCACCAGACTTCTGACTCGCGACCAAGTTTGTGGCGTTCGTGCCGGCAAATTTACCCACGACGACGTTGGTCCCTTTCGTCGCATTGGTCGCATCAAGACTGGCGGGCAAGGTTGGCAACTCCGGGATGCGAACGCCGCGCAGCGGGCCGGTGTGGATCACCAGACGCACAAGTTGAACCAGCAACAGCGCCGCCAGCACGCCGCAAACGATTTTCAAAATCAGTTCGGAACGCTCACGCATGGGGCGGCTCCTCGGTTTTCCATTGATCGAAATCCATGATGATGAGGGTCAGGCTCAACTTGATCATGCCGGGCTTCGTGGGGTCGGCGCCGATCTGAACCGCATCCAGCACCACGGGAAATCCCACGCTATCCAAGCGATTAAGGAACGTGATCAGCGCCGGCAGCGGGCCGCTCCCTTCCAGTTTAATGGTCGCCAACTCCCGCGCGGAAGGCCGCCCCGGCGATTCCCGGATCGGCCCGAACTGGATGCCACCACTGCCGGCGGCTTTCTGGATCGCCGAGCTGGTTTCCGCGACCGCGGTGGCCTTGGAAAGTTTTGCGGGGTCCAGTTGGAACTTTTCCATCAGCGTCTTCACGGCCTGAACCTTGTCCTCGTAGGATCGAATCTCCTGTCGGAGTTGCTGGCCTTCATTCAACAACTTCGCGTAATCCGCCCGCTGCGTTGCAAAAAACCTCCCGCCCGACAAAGCAACGTAGAGCGCGATGGCGATGGCACCCCAGCGGACGACGCGTTTTTCTCGATGGGTCAAGGGGCGCATGGCGTTAGGGCTTCGTCTCTCCAGTGGAGGGGATGATGACTGGCGCACCCGGAGGCAGCGCGCCGTCGTTGGTGCGGATCATCATCGCCCGGGGTGGCATCCGAACCGGCGCGGAGGATGGCGGCGGGCCGCCCATTCCGGGCATCGGCGGGGGCATCCCTGGCATCATCGGGAAAGGCGCGCCCATCATGGGCATTCCACCGGGCGCAGCTTCCTTGGCGGTGGCTTTGATTTTTTCCATTTCCTCGGCGGTGGGACCAATCTTCAGCGACTCCCGGGCGCTGGCCGGCTTCCATTGGGCGGTCAGGCGCACGATCACTTTCTGCCGGTCGGGCGTGGGCGTTTGTTCTTCCACCGTCACGTTGGAGAAGAATCCCGACTCGATGAGCTTGGAGCGAAACTGCACCACTTGCTGGAGGTCTCTCAGGTTTCCACGCAATGAGATCTCTCCGCGACGATCCATGGACAGCGAGTCAATGCGTATTCCCCCCGGCGCCGCGTTCGCCATGAGATACATCGCGTCGAGGTAGGGCGACTGGTTCTGCTTGAGGTATTGGAGAAAACTCAACTCCCGATCAATCGTGGCGAGCGTTCCGCGGGAAGCCCGGGCCGCGACGAGCTTCTTCGATAAATGCGACTTCAGCAACAGGGCCTCCGCGTACGGAAACAAGAGGCAGCCGAAAAGAAGCAAGCCCGCCAAGGCCGCCCATTTGCGCAAAACCGGTTCGGCGAGGACCATCCCGCCCTTCGCTTCCTTGATCTGGAGCACCAGCAACCGGCGGCCTGCATCCTTCTCGACGGCGTTCTTGAGGCCAAGGATCGCCGCAGATTGTCCTTCGCCCGACGCGCCCGACACCAGTTCACACGCCGCGCCATCGGCGAAATCTTTGGCCAGCCGGGCGGCGACTTCTTTTTGCCGGACGCTGTTGCCGGTGAGGTAAAGCTTTTGCCCGGACCAGTTGTTCTTGATCGCCGTCGTCAAGGAGTCCATCGCGGCGAGGTTCTCTTCGCCCCACGGCAGGATGCGCAGCGCGACGGGAACGCCGTGGTCGAAGGTCAACAACTCCGACTGCTCCCGGCCAATCTCCAACACCGCATAGGCAGCGGGCGGACTCGGGCAAAGGCAATTGCGCGCCAACGCGGCCAGTGTGAAAATCGGGCTGACGCCGCACTCAGCCAGGAGTTCGGAGTATTCCACGACCACTTCCTTTTTCACCGCAGCCACGATCAATTCCTGTCGCCCGTCGGTTCCGCTGCGCTCGGTCCCGTCGAGCCGGAGATATCCCCAGGCGAGTTCGTCGGGCGCGAGTGGGAATTCACTTTCGATTTGCAACCGAAGCAACTGCTTGAGTTCACGCTTCTCTGCGGGCGGAAGAGTCAGGCGGCGCAACAAGACGCCGCGGGCGCCAATGGCGCACCACGCCCGAAGCCGGGGTTGCCAGGCTGGCCGTTTTAGAAACGCCTTCAGGCCGGAGATCAATTGCTCCTTGCAAGCCGGCGTCAGTTTTCCACTGGGCAGACGTTCGAGCGGCAATTCCAGACCGGCCGCCCCATGCAACACCCGCAGGGAACTTTGACTGATCTCGATAAAATGCGAGGCGGAATTCATGAAATCAAAACCGTTCATAGATCCTCCCGATATGAAAGGGTTTCGATGTCATAAAGCCCGACGTTGACGACCACCTCGATGCGCCGCCGCGCACCGGTGGAATCCACCCTGCCCTCGCTCACGATGCGGAATGTTTCCGAGCGGGCCGTGACCAAGGGGGCGAGTTGCTTGAAACTATCCCGCGTGATGCCCGGCACTTTCAACAGCCAGGCAATGTTCGGAAAAAAACCGGAGGACTGTCGGTGTGAAACAATCGCCTGCGCCAGGTCCCGGTTAAGCCCAGGCAGACAAGCCAGAACGTCCAGGCTCGCGGAGTTGAGGTTCACGGCGCCCGGCAGGTCCGCGTTGTCCCGCACCGTCACATCATCGGCAATGTCCATCAGCAAGATGTCGCTCACCACTTTGGGACCGCCGGGGGCGCCGCCGGGCGGGTTGTTCTGGGGGCCGCGATTCCCGCTGGGTTGGGCTTGATTTTGGTTTTGACTCGCGGTCACGTCCAGGAGGTCCACCAGACTCTTCAATTCATTCTGGCCGCGATACGCAATGATGGCCTTGGCGATCTCCGGCGTGATTCCTTTGATGCCCGTGAGCGCACGCTCATCCGCCGTCTGAGCGTTCACACGGTTTTCACCGGCCGCAGTCAGGTTCCTGACGGAGGAGTTGACGGTCAACAGGGCGGACCAACCGGCATCCTCCAGAACGCCGCCTTGGTTGCCCGGTGAATTGCCCTCGCCGTCTCCCTCGGCCCCGAGCAACCCGTTTTGATCGCGATCTTGTCCCAGGAGAAGTTCCGGGGAAACTCCGCGAACCATCAGCAGTTCTCGAATGGTTTGCAGTGAACCATTCCGCGGCAGGCTCGGCGGTGGCAGGGACAAATAATACTCCGCTTCCGCTCCCCCAGGTGACACCGCGTTGTCCTCGTCCCGCCAGTCCATAATGGCAGCCACGACGTCCGGGGTCATTCCGTAGAGCTTGGTCAGTTCCTCCGGCGTGGCAGAATTGACGTTGAGCCGGCTTTCTTCGTCGCTCACGCCGTAAATGATCCCGCCGCCCTCGTCGTTGCGCCCGCGCCGGATCACCTGGAAATGTCCCCGACCGAGCGCGACCTCGCGAAATTCCTGCGGGGCGTTGTAAAGTTCTCCCGTGTGGCTCTGGCGGCTGCGACTGCGGCTCTTCGCCTCTTGGTAGAGGAGCGCCTTGGCCTTCTCCACCCCGGCCAGCGCCAGATAATGCGCTTGGAGGGCATCGCCGTAATTCTTGACCACCAACAGGTCGAGGCGGGCGGTGTGCAGAACTCCGATCACCGCCAACGAAAGCAGCGCCAGGCACCAGAGCAGAGCGACGAGAATGGAAGCTTTCGCACGCATCATTTCAGTTCACGCCTCCACTGCGCGCCCGCGCGGGTGGCGGCCCTTTGCCGTCCGGGGCTGGAGCCGACAGGTCCTGATTCCCAGAGTCGCCCGGCAAACTGCTCGCCGCCAAATTCAGTCGAACAATCGTGCGAAATACGAGAGGCGGTTCAGCCGTCGCTGGTTCTACGGTCGCCACGGCCTTCGAACTGGATTTGGGGTCAAACGCGAGCGTGATGCGCACGGCGTCCGGCATCCCGTTAAGATTCGATTGATCGCGCAAGGAACTTTTTGCCTTACCCTCACCTGGGATCTCGCCCCATGAGTCATACCAATCAAAGCCGTCGTAGTATTCGAATTGCACTCCGCGCAGCCCCCGGGCGATCTCTTCGCGGGTGCCGCCGGAAAGTGGATCGGGCGCAATGGTAGGATTCCGTCTCCGCCAGAGCACGTATTGGCCGGAACGCGGGTCCTTTTCCAGAAAGACGCTGACCTGGCAGTAATCGCCCTCGCGAGAACGGTGCGGAGTGTAATTATGGGTCGCAAAGTCCAGGTTGTCGGCTTCCACCTCGCCCAAGGTTCGGGCCATGCCGAGAAACTGAAACTCCTTCGAGAGCGGACAGGCCGCGCGGAGATCCGCCGTCAGGATCGCCATGGCGACACGGGCGCTTTGGAGAATATCCACCCGGGGTTCGATCAGCTTCCGACTGGCGATGGCGGAATTGAGGCAGAGATAGGCGCTGACCAAAATCATGGACGCAAGCGCCGCACTGATGAC
>CAYHFK010000013.1:0-12662 GCA_964355895.1 uncultured Bifidobacterium sp.
TTCGTGAGCCAGCCTTTGCGCGCGAGGCCGACGCCGAGCCGCAGGAAGCCCGCGTGTTCGTTGCGGTGCGCGTCGGGGTTGATGACGCATTTCACGCCCTTGCTTTTCGCGTACGGCCAGAGCCGCCAGTCGAGATCGAAACGGTACGGGTTGCAGTTGAGTTCAATCCACGTGCCGGTCGCGGCGCAAGCGTCAATCACCGCCTCCAGATTCACCGGATACGGCTCGCGCTCCAGCAACAGCCGGCCCGACGGATGACCCAGCATGTGAACAAACTTGTTTTCCGCCGCGCGAATGAGGCGCTTCGTGTTCTCGGCTTCGTTGTTCGCCGGGACGTGCAGGCTCGCGACCACCACGTCGAGTTCGGCAAGCAGATCGTCGTCGAAATCGAGCCGGTCCTTGAGAATGTCCACCTCCGCTCCGGTGAGCAGCCGGAAGTCGCTGCCGCGCGCGGCGATCTTTTCGTTGAGCTGCTTGATTTCCCGGAGTTGCTCCCGCAACCGCTGCGCGTCGAGGCCGTTCGCCTGGAAGGACGCCTTCGAGTGATCGGTGATGGCCCAGTAGGCGAGGCCGAGTTCTTCCATGGCCGCGGCGATTTCTTCGAGCGTGTTGTGGCCGTCGCTCCATGTCGAGTGGTTGTGCAACGCGCCTTTGAGCTCGGTCCATTCGAGCAGCCGGGGCAACGCGCCTTGCTCGCCCGCCGCGAATTCGCCGTGGTCCTCGCGCAGTTCCGGCGGCACGAACGGCAGATCGAGCGCGGAAAAAATCTCCGCCTCATCCCGGCACGGGACGAGCAATTTTGGGTCGCGCGTCTCCTCCTTGGATTTGAACAAGCCGTATTCGTTGAGCCGCAGACCGCGTTGAATCGCCCGCTGCCGCATGACGATGTTGTGCTCCTTGCTGCCGGTGAAATAGGCGAGCGCGAACGGGAATTCCGCGTCGCTCACCACGCGCAGATCGCACTGGATGCCGCCTTCGAGAATGACACTCGCCTTCGTGTCGCCCTGCGCGATGACCTTGAGAATGCCGGGTTGCTCGACAAAATATCCGATGACTTCGACCGGCTGCTTCGACGAGGCGAGCAGATCAATGTCGCCAATGACTTCCTTGGACCGACGCAAGCTGCCCGCGGTGCTGCAACGGATCACGTCGGGATGTTGCCGCAAACTGTCGAGCAACGGTTCGGCAGCCGTCAGCGCGTCGCCGAGGCGATGTTTGGAGGCGTATTGCCGTTTGCGCGCGATGCCTTCGAGCAGATTGGTCTGCGTCTTCTCGCCAAACCCATCGAGCTCGGCGACCTGACCGGCCTGGCACGCGGCTTCGAGCTTGGCGATGGAATCCACGCCAAGCTTTTTGTTGAGCGCCTGAATCTTTTTCGGACCGAGGCCGGGAATGTCGAGCAGCTCGACGAGGCCCGGCGGGATGGACGCTTTCAACTCCTCGTAGTATTTCAATTTCCCCGTCTCGACGAGTTCGGTGATTTTTTGTTCGAGCGCTTCGCCGATGCCTTTGACTTCGCCGAGCCGCTTTTCGGCGACGAGCTTGGCGAGCGGCTCGCTCAAACCTTCGAGCGTCCGCGCAGCGTTGGCGTAGGCGCGGGTCTTGAACGGGTTCTCGCCCTTAAGCTCCAGCAGGGTGCCGATCTCGACGAGCACCTCGGCTACTTTGTCTTTGTCCATGCGCCGATTATGCAGTGGACCTTCCGGTTTCTGCAATCCTTTGGGAGGGTGCGACTGGCGGTGGTGGACATCTGAAAGTAGCGGCGGGCGTCTCGCCGGACGTAGAGGGCGGCATCCTGCCGCCCGGAAAAGATGCTCGAACTTGCCGCCACGCATGAAATCCGGCCGTCGCCGGTTCCGAGGCATGCCATCTCCGCCGGGCGGGACGCGCCGGCTCTACGGCAGGCGAGACGCCCGACGCTACGCCCGTTGTCATGACCGTCGCCTCCGATCGCACTCTTTGAGAAAGCAGCATTGCGTTTCGGCTGGGGCCTCCTACTTTGCTCCCGTGCGGGATAAATCCCGCCCGGCACGCGCTTCAACCCAGCCAACACCGAGCCACCCAAGCGAATGAACTTTCAGGAGCAATACGACGACGCGCTGTTTGATTTCAGCACGGGAAATTTTGAAAGCGCGATTGCGAAGTTGACCGCGATCCTGGCGGCGGACCCGACGCACTTCGACGCCCAACTTTCCTTGGGCATGGCCTACTATCGCAAGGGTGATTTCGCCACGGCCATCGCCGAGGGGCACAAGGCGGAGAAACTCAAGCCGAGGGAACAGCTCGTCCACACAAACCTCTCGCTGTTCTACATGAAGGCCGGCAACAAACCGACGGCGGAGCATCACGGCCTGCAAGCGCGGATCGCGTCGTGGCGCAAGGATCCGTCGCTCCCTGGCCAGCCATCCTCCGCCGCCAGCGATCCCGAACTCGCGCTGGCCAAACCCAAACCGCCGCCGATGAAACCGCCGGAGCAATTTCCCGCCATGCCGTGGAAGAAGAAGTAGGGTTGGTTCACGGCTGGATTCCTGGTAGCATCCCCCAATGAAAAGCTCATACGAACTCGCGATGGAACGGTTGAACAAGACCGCGCCCGTCACCAAACTTTCCGCCGGACAGAAAAAGCAGATCGCGGAACTTGAAATGAAATCCAAGGCCAAGGTCGCCGAGCGCGAACTGGCCCTAAAGGACGAAATCATGAAAGCCGCCAACGCCGGCGAAGGTGAAAAGGTCGAGCAGCTTCAGCAACAACTCACCCACGAGCGCAAGACTTTGCAGGCGGAACTGGAAGCCAAGAAGGAATCCATTCACCGCCACACCGAGTAGCCGCGAATCGCTTACCGGTCACGGCCAGGCGGGATTACCGTTTCACGCCGCACTCGTAGGTGAACCAACTGGGTTTCAGGTCGCCGAGCGGGCCTTTGAGTTTTTCGAGTTCCGCGACGGGGCCGTGAACTTCCAGCCGCGTCAGGGTGGCAATCGCGAGCATCTGGTCCAGCAGCGCGCCCACGTTGGTCACATGCGCCAGCACGCCATCGGCCCCCTCGTAGGCCTCCCGGCAAAAGACTTCGTCGCCATTAAGGGTGAATTCGTAGTAGATCACTTTTCCCTCGGTCGCGGTCTTTGCAACAAATTCGCGGAGCAGAACCTTGGCGGCGTCCAGCTTGCCGGCGTGAACTTTGAAATAGGGATGCAGACTGACGGAACATTCGATTCGATTCATGGAGCAAACTTTGCCAAGCGGGATGGCCGGGCGAAAGTCATTTCGCTTGTTCTTGCGGGGGATCGCTTGCGTTTCCCCTCGCCCGACTCTGGGGCTTTCCAATGACAGGGCCAGGAAAACCCGCCTCACGGGACGCCCTCACTTCGCCAGTCGTTGGTGATAGATTCGGAGTTGTTTGGGTCGCAGTTGGTCCCAGCGCGAGTTCTTATTTGCGGTATATGAAAGTTTCGCTTTGCTTTACAGGCAAACTCCGGTACTTCATTAGCAACGTATGGGTTCACTGAAAAAGCGCCGCAAGGCAAAAATCAACAAACACAAACGACGCAAGAAGCTGCGTCTCAATCGTCACAAGAAACGCACCTGGCAGAAGTAACCCTTCGCCCCGGACGATTCTCACTTCAGCCACGCCGGCAACCCGACTGCGGGTCGCCGTGCGTGGTTTACTTGTACGGCATGAACCGTTGTCTTACTCACGCGTCCGCGGTGCTGGTCATTGGGGCAGCCCTTGCGACCGGTTGTCGTTTCGCGGGACCCCGCATTAACGAGCATTCCGGCTGGGGACGGCAACCCGCGGCGGCGCCAGCCGCGCGGGACCGAAAAATGGCGGCGCATGCGCATTACGCGGCGGCGATAATCCATGAGTTGAACGAGGAACCCGAACCCGCGTTGCGAGAATTCATGCTCGCAGCCAGGAGCGAGCCCGCCGACGAAGACTTGTTGCTGGAGGTTTCCCAACGTCTGTTGCAGGCACGCCAGTTCCAGCAAGCCATTGAGTTGCTCGCGCCCGCCACCCACCGCACGGAGGCGTCCGGCATCTTATTCCTCCGGCTGGGCGTGGCGTACGCGCAAATCGGTGACGCGCAAAAAGCCATCGAAGCGAATCGAACCGCCCTCCAACGAACGCCGGGCCTGCTGCCCGCTTATCAAAATCTGTTCCTCAACTACCTGCAAACCAAACAGCCGGAGGCCGCGCTGCAGACCCTGGATGAAGCCGCCGCCCAACCGCAGGCCGACGCCGAGTTTCTGATCAGTCTCGCCGAGCTTTACACCACTTGCGGCGCGCAGTTTCCCGGTCTGCGCGAGATCACCCGTCCGCGGGCCGTGGCCATGTTGAATCGGGCGGCGTCCGCGCCGGGACTGGCACCGGCCCTCCGGCTCAAACTCGCCGATGGTCTGAATCTCTTTGGCGACACCGAGAAAGCCGCCGCCGCCTACCTCGAGCTTGTCAACCAACCGAATCTCTCGCCGGCCCTGCGCGAATTATTGCGCACCAAGCTGGCCGACATCTATCTGCGCACGCGCGATCCGCAACGGGCGGCCACCCAGCTCGAAGCCATCGTCCGCGACAATCCGGCCAACCCGGCAGCATATTATTTTCTCGGCCACATCGCCCTGGAACAGAAAAGCTGGACCAACGCGGTGGAGAATTTTCAGAAGATGATTTTGTTCAACCCCGACCTGGAGCAGGCGTATTACGACCTGGCCAGCGCGCAAATCGCCCTGGATCGCGGCGACGATGCCGTGGCCACGCTGGAAGCGGCGCAGAAAAAATTCCCAACCGGCTTCGTCAACGAGTATTTGCTGGGGGTGGCGCATCACGCGCGGAAGCAATACGCGGTGGCGGTGAATCACTTCACCAGCGCGGAGCATCTCGCGCAAGCGGGGGAGACCAACCGGTTGAACCACGGGTTTTATTTTCAACTCGGCGCTGCGTTCGAGCGCAAGGGCGACCGGGTTGAGGCGGAAAAGTATTTTGAAAAATGTCTCGCCCTGGCGCCGGACGACGCCGAGGCGTTGAACTACCTCGGCTATATGTGGGCGGAAAAAGGCGAGAACCTCGACCGCGCGCGGTCCATGATCGAGCGCGCGGTGAAAGCAGACCCCACCAACGCCGCGTTTCTCGACAGTCTGGGCTGGGTGTTGTTTCAACTCGGACAGCCACGGGAAGCCGTGGAGTATCTCCTCAAGGCGATTGCCCAGGACGATAAACCCGACGCGACGCTATTCGATCATCTGGGCGACGCCTACGCCGCACTGAACGAAATGGCCAAGGCGCGGGAAGCCTGGGCCAAGTCACTAGCCATCGAAGCCAACCCCGCCGTGAAAAGGAAACTGGAGGCGGCCACCGCACCATGAGTTACCGCTTTCAAAAACATTACCGGCGCGAGGAGGCGGAGGCCTTGCTGCCGCAAATCCGCCGATGGCTGCAACGGCTCAACGAACTGCGCCGCGAAGTGGAGCGCTCCGAGAAGCGCATCACCTCGATCATGCTTCCGGGCCACGATGTCGGCGGCGACCTCGTCAACCGCTGGATTCGCACCCTCGCCGAGATGCAGGAATTACTGGGCGAGTTCCAGCGCCGCGACATTCTCATCAAGGATCTGGAGCGGGGCTTGCTGGATTTTCCTGCGATTATCGGCGGGAAAGAGGTTTTTCTGTGCTGGGAACAGGACGAAGACAACGTGGAGTTCTGGCACGATCTGGACACCGGTTACAGCGGACGCGAGCGGTTGGAGTAAAGCGGGACGGGACAGCGGCATAAAAAAACTCCGCCGCCCTCTCAGGGCGATGGAGTTTGAAAATAGGCGGCGCGTTTACTTCTTTTCAGCTTCTTTGGTCTCACCTTCGCTCTTTCCGGCATTCTTCTTTTTGCGCTCGGGGAATGCCTTGTTGAACTTCTCCTTGTCCTGGGTGCTGATCCTGGCTTTTTCTTCCTTGTTGAGCCGGCCATTTTTGTCGGTGTCGTATTTGTCGGTGATTTCCTTGCGCAGGGCCTTTTGTTCGGCCGCCGCCGCGGATTTGCCTTCGGACTTCTTCTTTGTCTTGCCTTCCTCCGCCTGCGTCGCGACCGCGAGGGCACAGGTGAAGCAAAGGGCTGTCATTAATTTCTTCATAGGTTTGATTGGGTATATTCGCAGCCGGCGCTGCCGGTTGTTTGAACGTGACCAATGGCTATCAGGTTACAAGTCTGACCGCAACCACGACTTGTTCCCGGTGTCGGAACTCCATGAGAATGTCCCCTTTGTGGCCGGGTTGCGGTAGCAACCCGGCCACAACATGGAGATATTAACAATGAGTCGGAAGGAACGGGATCGGTTGACGATCCTGGCGGGCGTCACGGAGCAGGAACTGACGCTGGTGCAGGCCGCGAATTGATGGCGGTGGGCTACGCGAAGTGGATTTTGCCGGAATGACAGCGCACCGGTTGTCCACGGGTACTACGGCACGAATTGCACGCGGTAGAAGTTCATCGCCGCCGGATCAAACGCATTCGTGTGGGTCGCGGTCGGGCCATCGGCGGTCACGTCCGGCGACACGGCGCTCCAGTGGGCGGTGGTGAGATTGGTCGTGAATTGCAGCCGATAAACCTGCCCAGGCAGCGCCGTCCACGCCACGTTGACGATTTGGTTCGACACCGTGATGCTCGTGAGCAGCGGTCGGGGCACGATGCTGACAAGGAAAGATTGCGCGTTGGCCAAGGGCGGCACGCCGTTGTCCGTCACACGCACGACGATCTGGTTGGTGGTGTTCGCGTCGGCATCCGTGGTCGGCCACGTAAAGATACCATCCGCCGCGCCGACGCTGGCAGCGGCGGGCGCACCGTTGTCGAAGCTGAAGGTGAGGGTATTGGCCGGAACATCCGCATCGCTGGCAACGTTGGTGATCAGCACCAGGGTGCCCGCGTGAATGACGCGATCCGCCACGGCGGCCAGCACGGGCGCGGTGTTGGACGCGACCGGTTGGGTAATAAAGTTGGTGATGATGCCGGAACCCGGTGGTTCGCTTCTGACAAAAAATGTTTCGGCGCTGGCATTATTCGCGGACACGGAATCCGCCGTGCCACTCTGGACGGTGGCGAGGTTCGTAAAGACGCCGGCTATTGATGTGATCGCTTGCAGCGTCACGCTCGCCGTCGCGCCGGGATTGAGGTGGCCAAGCGAACAAGCGACCTCAGCGCCACTGTTGGTGCAGTTGCCCTGGGATGCGACGGCGGAAACAAACGTGAGCGCAGCGGGCAGTGCGTTCGTTACGGTGACAAATCCGGCCGGGTCCGGTCCGTGGTTCGCAATAGTCAGAGTGATGGTGACATTGCTGCCGACGTAGAGCGCGGCGGGCGAAACCGTTTGCACGATACCGAGATCGGCCACGTTCACCGTGCGGTCGCAGCAGGAAAGGTTCGAAGTGGTAATGCTCAACGTCCAACCCTGCGTGATGCTGCCCGAATCGAGCGAGCCGTCGTCCTGAACATAAAGCGACCAGTTGCCATTGGGATTCAGCCCGTTGAACGCAGCCAAGGACGATCCCAACAGCCCGCCCGGTGCCGGCGACGAAAAACTATCGCTCGTCGTGTCAATGTTTGTCGGCTTGTACGTGCCCGAAGGAATGGCCACGTTATCCGGCACCGACGAGACCGCCTCGGAGTCAAACGTAAGCGTTACGCCATTCCGAGCGTTGCCGCCGCCACAATCAGACATCAGCATGACCTTTTGTCCGGTTGGGCCAACAAGCAACACATCCACGTCATCCGGCCAGGTGTGGCTGTAACCGAGCAACGTCACCGTTACCTTGTTGACGATGCCACTCACGCCCGACACCGCGATCGTCGAAGGATAAACCGACGCCTTACCCACGTCCGGAATGGTGATGCCCACAGCGTTCGTCAGGGTCAACGTCGGCGCCGTAATCAAACCCAGCGGCAACGTCTGGGTTACGGTGCCGAGATTGTTCGTGCCATCCTGAAGCTGCCACACCGGACTGATCGTGCCACCGCAAGCCCCGCTGGCCGTAAATGTGAATGCGCGACTCACGACGATTCCGTCCGCCGGCACGAGGCCATAACTTTGCGCGCCGGTGGGGTCCACCACGCCGTTCGTCGCGAGCAATGTAACGACCAGATTGGTGGTGGCTGCGGTGCCTGTGTTCCTGAGGGTCAAATTCATCGTCACCGTTTCGCCGGGGTCCACCGCGCCGTTCGTCGGGAAACAACCCTCGGCAAGCAGCGAGAGGCCGCCGGGGGAAAGAATCGGCGTTTGCGTGGGCGAGACGTTGTAAATCACGAGCGCAAAATCCTGATCGAGGGTCGGGGCCTCGTTCGGCACGCCGTCGGAATTAATGTTCGCCGCGGTGACGGTCACTGCGACGTTGCCGGTCAATCCTGCGGGCAGGAACACGCTTTCCACGTTGTTTCGCGGATCCGCGTTGCCGCCGGTGGTGGAGAATGCGCCACTGAAAACATTCCCTTTGTAAATGTTGCCGCCGACGGTGATCGTGAGGTCAAGGTCGTTGTTGAACGCGTTGCCGAAACTGTTGCCGGGCGCATCGGTCCACGCCAGTGTGACGCGCAAGGGTTTGTTCGGATCCGTGATCGTGCCGGTAAACACGCGCGTCTGGCCCGACGCGGTGAACTTGTTGGCGGGGACTTGATCCTGCAACACCCGCGCCACGCCGTCGAACGCCGTGCCGAGATTTAACTCTCCCATCCCCTGCCCCGGCGACCACAGATTGTCACTGGCGCGATTGCCAGTGAGATAGCGCGTCGAATTCATCAAGAACGCCTTGGTCATGGCGGGACTCGGAACCGTGAGATTGTGATTGATGAAATACTGGCGGACCAGCGCGCACGCGCCGGCCACGGCCGGCGTCGCGTGACTCGTGCCGGAGGAGACGGTGTAGAATTGCTGCCCAAGCGGGAAGAAATTATTTGTGCTGCCGGCGGTGCCGCCGCCGCTCAATGCACAGATGGACGACGCCCTGAACTCCATAATGGCCGAACCGTTGCCGCTGGTCGCGGAGCCGCCCTGGGCCACGCCCCCGGTGATGTGCGAGCCGGGCGCGACGAGGTCGGGCTTCTGCCGGCCATCGCTGCACGGCCCGTGACTGGAAAAACTCGCAAGGTCATTCGCGCTGTCCGAGTTCGCATCGGAGTAGCCGCAACCGTCGTTTCCGAACGAACTGTTCCCGCCATTGGCGGTCGAGGACGACCGGACATTTTCGGCAGCCCCAACCGTGATAACATTCTTGGCCGTGCCCGGCGCGCCGATGGTATTGAGGTTGGTCCCCCGGTTGCCCGCGGCAAACACAATGACCATTTCCTGGTTGCCGGGCGCGGCAAACGTCGAGCCGTCCGGTTGCGCGTCCCGCACGAGCGCGTCGTACGCCTGGGCGTCCAGGGTGTAATTGTTGTCCGTCATCCCCCAACTGTTGGCACTGATGCGCGCCCCATCCTGATAGGCTTTGGATTGCAGGTTCGCATAGTTCGGACTGGTGAACGTATCGGGATCAAACACCACGGACGAACCCATCTTCACGAACGGACAAACCCCCAACCCGTATCGAAACCCCGCTGCGTCCGCGTGCGGAAAGCCGCCGGCGGAATCGTTGAAGCCGCCCAGGATGTGAGCGTTGAGATTGCCGTGACCGTCGTAGCCCGCCATGGTGCTGCCAGCGTGCGGTGTGCCTTCGACGCGATTGTAAATCACGCGACTGCCCTGCGCCGGAATGCCGGACATGCTCAAACCAAAATGCCCCGGCGTCGTCGTGCCGTTGTCAATGCCGCTGTCCGTCAGGTCCACGACAAATCCAGCGGCAGTGAACTGCTGCTGGGTAAAACCCTTGCCCGCGAGCCACGCGAGATAACCCGGCCCGCTGGGGGAAAGGCCGCTGAGATTGCCGGCGATGACCTGATCCTGCCGTTCATCACGCTTTTGCGGATCTTCGTACGGTTGAATCGAGATCACATCCGGCTGGCGGGCGATCTCCGTCAGCCGTTCCGGCGGGAGCCGCACGATGAGATTGACGTATTGGAGAACGTGAAATTCGCGCTTCACCGGGGCCAGCTTCCACTGGTCAATCAGCGCGCGCGTGTTCGGGTTGGCCTGCGAATCATCCACGAGTTGAACGGCGAACATGTCGGTGGCGGGCGTCCGGGGGAAGCCGCTCGCATCGGTGAGCCGAGCCGCCGGATGAATTTTGTAAGTGTCCGCGTAATCACCCTCCCATTGCACGACGCTCGTTACGCCGGCCCAAGCCTGAATTTGTGCCAGCGCTTTTGCATCGCCGTAGATCAGGTAGGCGTTGTGCGGCACGTAGCTCATGACTCGCGCCCCGCTGCGCTCCAATGCCGCGCGCCATTCGGGTTTGACCGGCCCGGCGAATTGCACCAGATGCAGCCGCTGGCCAACAAATGCACCCCGGCTCTTCCGCAAGGATTTTGCCTGCGGTGACCGCGTGTTGATCCGTCCCGTGTTGAGTTCGAGGTGGTCGGAATCGTCAGCGAGTTCGGCGCGGTCGGCGCGCCCATCCGCCGGCTTCGCTTCGTCAGTTTCGATGAGTTTGAAATTGCCGTAATCGGCCACGAGCCGGCCGCCCCGGCTCACCAACTCTTTGGCCAGCGCGGGATCTTGGACCCGCACTTTGTGGGTGGCGGCGAGCGCCGTGCTGACGACGCCCAACAAGAAGAACGCAACCAGAAGACGCATCCTGCGCTCTGGCTTGCGAACGTGATTCGGTTGGCAGTTCAATTCAAGGTGGGCACGACTTAATAATGGTTTGTTCCTTGTTACATCACGAATACCAAAGCGGCGTGAACGCCGCGCTCCGGATCACGGGGCGGCGATGACGACGCGGCTGCTGGCGTTGCCCCCCGTCATGAAGCCATAGCCCGTGTTCTGCTTCTGCAACACCACACCACCGAACGGATGGACCACTCCCGTCCCCGGCTCCGCCACCTGACCGGTGAAACTTCCAAGCGTGGTGGAAATGGTCAGCGTCAGCGCATTCGGACTTAGATTCACCACCTGGCTGCCCGCATTCACGCTCACCGTATTGCTGAAGTCCGTCGTCAGATTACCGCCCGTGAAACTCACGGACGCACTCGAAAGGTTCACCGCCTTGTTCGCCCCCGCCGGCGCCACATACAACGAGCCCACGGCTTTGGTGTCGCTGATGAAGCCCGCCGGGTATTGCGCCGCGGCCGGATTGGCCTGCTTGATCCACACGACCGCGCCGTTAATGTCGCTGCTAGACTGGTTCGTGAACGTCATCCAACTCACCACCGCGCCTTTGCCCGCATACAACGACACATACAGCGGCCAGTCACCCTCCGCCGTCAACCACGCGGTTTGCGAAAATGCCGTGCCGTCGGCCAACGTGCCGCTCAAGGTGCCCAAACCATCCGCGCCCACATGCAACGTGCCATAGCCGTCACCCTCCGGCAGGCTCGGGTCGCCAACTTGGCCCGGGAAGACCACCGTGTATTCCCCCACCTGCGGCGCACCGCCGGTTGTCTGGTAGGCCGCGCGGCCACCCGATAGCGACGAGGTCCACACGCCGTCAGTCACGCGCCCAAATATTTGTCCGGCTTCGCTATTCTGGCCGACGCGCAATTCCACCGTCAGCGGGGTGCTGTTCCAGCGCGTCACCACATTGGTGGCTTTGCTGTCCAACTGGAGTTGACCCGACACCGTATGGCGTGCGTAGCCGATCTGCACCCAGCCGGAGTAGTTGCCGCTTGTGTCGGCATAGATGTTGAACGCGCCGGCGCTGGGCAATCGCACCTCGTCCGCTTCGTTGAATAAACCATTATAGGTGCCCGCCGCCGTAACGTACGGGCTGGCGGTAAAGTTGGCCTGCAACACCAACCCCGCCGTCATCGTGAACGTAAGCGTGGGCGACGAGGACTCGATACCCCCGCTCCAACCGGCAAACACGTATCCCGCCGCCGGCGTGGCGGTCACGGTGTAAGCCTGTCCGACGACCAAGGGCGTGCTGCTCAAATCCGGCGTGACGGTGCCGGAGCCGGATTTGTTGACGGAAAGTTGCGAGGTCTGCACCTGCACCGTCAAAAGGAACGCGGTGCTTGATGAAGCCACCCCGTCGCTTACCGTCAGGGTCACATTAACGGTTCCCGACTGGCCGGCGACCGGCGTGAGCGTGACCGTGCGATTGCTGCTGCTTCCGCCGAACACGATATTCGCCGTCGGGAGGATCGTAGTGGCGGCGGAACTGGCCGTGAGCGTCAACAGCGAGGCCGTGGTCTCGACGTCACCAATTGTGAAGTTGATCGGTGCGCTGCCGGTGCCGGAAGCAACCGTTTGACTTGGTATGGATGAAATCGTCGGCGCACTGTTCACGGAAGTGACTGTGACAGCAAACGTGCGGGTGACCGTGCTGTTGGCCGCCTGACTGTCATCAACCGTGACCGTGATCGTCGCGCTCCCATTGGCGTTGGCCACCGGGGTGAAACTCAGGCTACCCGTCGTGTTGGGGTTGGCGTAGTTCACGGTCGGATTCGCAACCAGACTCGGATTGGACGAAGTCGCCGTGACTGTAAGCGTTTGCGTTTCGTTCGCCGCGCCCGTGCTGATGCCGCCGAGATTAACGGTCTGCGCGCCGGCGTTTTCAGCGATCGTCATGCTGTTGATGGCGTTCAATGTCGGCG
>CAYHFK010000013.1:12762-26675 GCA_964355895.1 uncultured Bifidobacterium sp.
CGATCCCGCTAAGGTTTACCGTCTGCGCGGTCGCATCCTCGTTGACCGTCAGACTGTTGAGCGCATTGAGCGTGGGCGAATCATTGACTGCATTCACCGTGATGGTAAAGGCCCGCGTCACGGTATTGTTGAGCGCCTGGCCGTCGTTGACGGCGACCGTGATCGTCGCCGTGCCGTTGGCGTTCGTCGCCGGCGTGAAGCTCAAGCTGCCGGTCGCATTTGGACTCGTGTAGTTCACGGTCGGATTCGGAATCAAACTTGGATTGCTCGACGTGGCCGTGACGGTGAGCGTTTCTGTCTCGTTCGCCGCGCCCGTGCCGATGCCGCTGAGGTTCACCGTTTGCACACTCGCGTCCTCGCTGATTGTCACATTGCTGAGCGCGGCCAACGTGGGCGCATTATTCAAGGCGCTGACATTCACCGTGAACGAGCGCGTCGTGGTGTTGTTGACGGCTTGACCGTCGTTCACCGTGACGGTGATTGTCGCGGTACCGTTTGCATTGGGCACCGGGGTAAAACTTAGACTGCCCGTCGCGTTTGGACTGGTGTAGCTCACCGTCGGATTGGAAATTACCGTCGCATCGCTCGAAGTCGCGGTGATTGTCAGGACTTGCGTTTCGTTCGCCGCGCCCGTTCCGATGCCCGCCAGGCTCACCGTTTGTTGGGACACATTCTCCGCCACGTTCAGATTATTCAGCGCATTCAACGTCGGGGCATCGTTCGCCGCGTTGACCGTGATCGTGAAAGTCTGGCTCACTGTGTTGTTGAGCGCCTGACCGTCGTTGACCACCACCGTAATCGTCGCACTCCCATTTGCATTAGCGACCGGGGTGAAACTCAAACTGCCCGTCGCGTTCGGACTGGTGTAACTAGCCGTCGGATTCGGAACCAGACTCGGATTGGAGGACGTAGCCGTGATCGTGAGGGTTTGTGATTCGTTTGTCGCGCCCGTGCCGATGCCCGTCAAACTCATCGTCTGCACGGTCGCATCTTCGTTGATCGTCACATTGCCAAGCGCGGCTAAAGTCGGCGGATTGTTCACCGCGCTGACATTCACGGTGAACGTGCGCGTAGTCGTGCTGTTCGCCACCTGACCGTCATTGACCGTCACTGTGATCGTGGCGCTGCCGTTCGCATTTGGTACCGGCGTAAAGCTCAAGCTGCCCGTCGCGTTTGGACTCGTGTAGTTCACCGTTGGGTTCGGAACCAAACCCGGATTGGACGACGTCGCCGTGACCGTCAGGATTTGCGTTTCATTCGCCGCCCCGGTGCCGATGCCCGCGAGACTCACACTCTGGAGTCCGGAGTCCTCCGCCAGGGTCAAGTTGTTCAACGCACCCAGCGTCGGCACGTCATTCACTGCATTCACCGTGACCGTGAAAGTCCAACTCACCGTGTTATTGAGCGCTTGACAGTCATGGACCGTCACGATGATCGTTGCAACACCATTGGCGTTGGCTACGGGTGTGAAGCTCAAACTCCCCGTCGCATTCGGACTCGTGTAACTCACCGTCGGATTCGGAACCAAGCTCGGATCCGACGAGGTCGCGGTGATCGTCAGCGTTTGCGTTTCGTTGGCCGCGCCCGTGCCGATGCCCGTCAAACTCACCGTCTGCACACCTGTGTCTTCATTGATTGTCACGTTGTTAATGGCCGCAAGTGCTGGAACGTCGTTCACCGCATTTACCGTAACGGTGAAAGTCCGCATCACCGTGCTGTTCGCCGCCTGACCATCATTGACCGTAACCGTGATCGTCGCACTGCCGTTTGCATTGGCCGTTGGAGTGAAGCTCAGACTACCCGTTGCGTTGGGACTTGCATAGCTCACGGTCGGATTCGGAATCAAAACTGGATTGCTGGAGGTTGCCGCGACCGTGAGGGTTTGCGTTTCGCTGACCGATCCGGAAGAAATCCCGCCCAGGCTCACGACTTGCGCGCCAGCATCTTCGCTGATGGTGACGCTGGTTAAGGCGTTCAGCGTCGGCGGTTGATTTGTGGAAGCGGTGGGAACAGTGTTTGTGGTTTCGTTGGAAAAATCGCTTTCCACGCCAGCTGAGTCGAACGCCGTCGCGGCGAAAAAGTAACTTGCACCCTCCACCAGACCGGTGAGCGTCGTGTTCGTAACATTACCAACCGTGGCGGAGTTCGTGTAACTCGCACTGGCCGGGCCGTAATAGATGCGGTAGCCCGTGACGCTGGCATCTGGACTGGGATCCCACGCGAGCGTAACGTTGCCAGCAGCAAACGTCGGGATTTGTAGTAACAACGTGAGGCAACTGAAGGCCAAAGCAAGGCGATCTTTGCGATTCACCCAAGTCAATTCTCCTTTGATACACATCCGGAGTCTGCTAACGCAGAATCGTTGCCAAGCTGATTTTGCCCAGGCAAACCCGGTCCATTGCACAATCAATTACCCAGGCCGCTGCACCACCCGAACTCATTTATGTGACCGCAGATCGAATCGCCGCGAATCGCAAAGGCCTTTTCCGCCGTCCCGAAACTGTGGCCTCACCGTTAAAGCCGATGTCCTGAAACCCAACAGGCGGATGTTGAATGCACTTAAGAAATAGACGCGCAACCGCGTTACCCACCCGGGGAGTCCCCTGCCCCGCTCCAACCCCATGAAGCAATCCCTCACTCCACCTTGCGCGGCGGATTACTCGGCAAACTGCTGGGACTGGCGCTCAGTTGTCGCATGCCATCCCGGACATACACTAAAGCGGAAACGCCAGTGCAAATCGCCGCCCCCAGGGTTAAACCAAATGCCCAATGCGTCCCGGCACCCGTGTCCCACTTGAGCAGAAGCCAAAGCACCGTGACCATTTGCAGTACCGTGGCAACCTTGCCGACGAAATGCGGCCGGATCTTGACCTTGCCCACCGTCAACCGAATGACCACCAGTCCGATCAATACGAGCAGATCGCGCCCGATGATCGTGCCGGTGAGCCAGTACGGGATTTGTCCCAGCATCGTGCCGTGATCGAAACTCAACAACACCACGCCCGACACCAGCAACAACTTGTCGGCGAGCGGGTCCAAGATCGTGCCCAGTTCGCTCCACTGATGGTAATGGCGAGCGATGTAGCCATCCACGCCGTCACTGATGGCCGCCACCGCGAACGTCAATAACGCGGCGAAGCGATGCAGCTCGTTGCCGGTCTTGACGTAGTACAGCACTTCCACCACGAAGAACGGAACGAGCAACATCCGCAGAATGGTAATCTTGTTGGCCGTGGTCATGCCGTTAGAGGGATAAGTGACCCGGAGCCGGTGACAAGGGAAAAGTTGCGCGCGATGCAGGACTGGAATTCATTACGCGCCCCCAGCCCGTTCAGACGGGCGACTCCGCGTCCACCAAAACCATCCCGTGCCCAGTGCCCCGCAAACCGCGGCCCCGATGAAATTCGCTTGCGGGCTGAGGCTCCAAAGCCACGCGCCGAGCAACGATCCACTGGTCACCACGCAATCGCGGATCAGATAATACGCGCCGTAAGTTCGCGCCCGTAGTTCGGGCCGGGCTTCGCCGATGATCAACGCTTTCCGCGCCGGCTCGCCAAATTCTTTCAACCCGCGGACGACGAAGGCAAACGCCAGCCAGCCGAAATTCGTCGCCCAGAGAAGCGTGACGGGAAACAGCGTAAAGAACCCAAACGTAACCAGCACGAACGGGCCACGACCGTATTTGTCCGCAAGGTGCGCGACCGGGATGTAACACACCATCGCCGTGACCATCTCGAACGCGACCAGATAACCGAATTGCTGCGCGCTGACGCCGCCGTGGTTCATCGCCCACAAAATCACGAACGCGTACGGAATCCGCTCGCAAAAGCGTATGAGAATATCGCTCACCAGCAGCTCGCGCAGCGTTGGGGAGAAAGACTTGACGACCTGACAAAAAGTGATCGTGGTATTTGCTCTCATTTCCGTTTCCGGCTCGAACAAGAACGCTTGAAAGAAAAGCGTCACCCCATTCAGCCCGCAGCACAGCAGCAAGGCGTAATTCACCCCAACCTCCCAGCCGAACCGGGTCACCAGCCAACCGCCGATCAACGGACCGAGCATCATCGGCACGCGCCGCACCAGGGATTGCACACCGATCCCCATCGTGTGCTGGTGTCGCTGCAGTGAGGTAGCCACGACAGTGAACGTGGCCGGCAAGGACAACGCACTCCACGCCACGAACAAGACCGCGCCCACCAGCAACGCCAGCCAATGATGCCAGACAAGGATCAGAACGTACCCCGCCAGTGAAATGAGGGTGAACAACGCCAAGGAGCGGCGCTGGCCGAGGCGATCCGTCAAGGCCCCTCCCGGATACGCGTAAACGGCGCCGAGGAAAGTTTGGAGCGCATCGAACAGGCCGATGATGAACACGCCCGCGCCGAGAGTTTCAAGATACTTGGGCGCAAAACCGAGCCAGAGCTTCTCGCCCGTGCCCGCCAGCACCAACCCGGCGAGCATGACGGAGGTATTGCGCCGCAAGGCGAGAAACTCCGCAATGAATCGGTAGCGACGGGCGGAAGACCGGTTCCCGCCCGGCAACAAAGACTCTGGCTGGTCGCTCATCGGCCCTCAGTTCACCACGGAATGAGTTGGGAGCAAACCCCAATCCGAGCAACCGCCTCGCGCCGTTACTGGTTTAGCACCGTCTTCACCCAAACCTGGTGGTCGAGATACCACCGCACCGTCTCCCGGATGCCGCGCTCGAACGTGTAGGCCGGCACCCAGTCGAGTTCTTGTTGCAGCTTGGACGCATCAATGGCGTAACGGCGATCATGGCCGGCGCGATCCTTCACGTAGGTGATGAGTTTTTGCGTTTGCCCGCCAAGTTGCGGGGCCAGTTCATCGATCAGGTCGCAGATCAGTTTCACGATGTTGATGTTCGCCCACTCGTTGTGACCGCCGATGTTGTAAGTCTCCGCCGTTTTGCCGCGCCGCAGCACCTGCCACAGCGCCTCGGCGTGATCGCGGACGTAAAGCCAGTCGCGCACGTTCATGCCGTCGCCATAGACGGGAATTTGTTTTCGGGCCAGACAACTTTGGATGACCACCGGGATGAGTTTCTCCGGGAATTGAAACGGACCGTAGTTGTTCGAGCAGTTCGTGATGACGGTGTTCAGCCCGTAGGTGTGATGATAGGCGCGCACCAGCATGTCGCTCGAAGCCTTGCTGGCCGAGTACGGGGAGTTCGGCGCGTACGGCGTTGTCTCGGTGAAATAGCCGGTCGCACCGAGCGAACCATAAACTTCATCGGTCGAGACGTGGTGAAATCGGGTTTTGGGTCTGGGGTCTGGGGTCTGGGGATTTTGCCAATGTGCGCGGCACGCCTCCAGCAAATTAAACGTGCCCACGATGTTGGTGCTGATGAAATCGCCCGGCCCGGTAATGGAACGATCCACATGCGACTCCGCCGCCAGATGCATAACGTGGGTGATCCCGTGTTGCTCGACCACGCGCAGCACCGCCGCCTTGTCGCGCAAATCCACTTTCGCGAAAACGTACTTGGGATGCTGGAAAACGCCCTCCAAGTTCGCAAGGTGTCCCGCATAAGTCAGGCAGTCGAGGTTGACGAGCTTTTTGATCTCCCGCTGGTCAATGACATGCTGGATCAAATTTGAGCCAATGAATCCGGCACCGCCGGTAATAAGCAGGTTCACGTTTTGGTTTCAGGTTCAGCTTTTTCCGGTTGCCAGTTTCGCAGCGAATGTTCCAAGGCCTCGCCGACGGGGCAAATCTTAACCCCCGCCGCGAGCAGCTTCGACACATCCATCACGCAATTGGAGCGCGGGGTCCTCGCCGCCGTGCGATAAAACTCCTCGTCGTTCGCCCAGAACTCAAAATGTTTTCCGGGCTTTAGCGTTTTTTCAATCAACCCGATCACTTGCCGCGTTGTCACGAAACCGGGATTGGTAACATTGTAAATTCCAAACGCCGCGCGTCTGTCCCACAGATCCAGACACGCCGCCGCGTAATCAGCGCGATGCGAAATCGAGTTCACGTTGTCATAAACCTTCGCGTAGCGCTGGACTTTGCTCAGGTAGTTCCGCGCGCCATCGAACTCATCGAACGGAATCCGCAGCCGCCAGAGGTAGCTTTGTCCGATGCCGGCTATCGCCTCCTCGCCCAGAGCCTTGGTCCCACTGTAAAAACTGCACGGGCCGGCGCGGAAGGAAAAATTTGGGGTGTCCGTTTCGGTGAAACCTAGAATGTTTTCCGGCGATTTCTCGACGAGCGTCCGCAACTCCGGCTTCGTCATGTCCTTCTCCACCCGAATCTCCCCGCCGGATTTAATCTTCGCGCCGGAATAAATGCAGCCGGAGGAGACGTGCCCCCAGGGAATGTTCAGCGCGGCACAAGCGTGCGCGATGGTTTGCGGCAAAAGCGTGTTGCCGGCCAGGCTGTCGGCGCGCGCCGCCTCACAGGCATCCACGTTGGGCTTGCCAGTGTAGCCCGCCGCATTCACGACGAACTCGGGCTTCCTGGTCTTAAGAAAATCCCACAGGCAATCGAACCGCGTGTAGTCCAATTCGCGCCGCGAAACGGTCATAAACGGGCGCTGCCGCCGTTCCAGTTCTTTTTGGAACGCCTGACCGATGTAGCCGGTGCCGCCGAGTAGGAGAATCATTTTTCGATTTCGAGTCGTTTCGCCTCCTCCACTGCGTCGCAAAGATAGGCGCGGTATTCGCAGTTGGGCATCGTGTCCGTAAGCTCACCCAGTTGCGCAAGGGAAAGAAAACCCGCGCGGAAGGCGGCTTCCTCCGGGCATCCGATCTTGATGCCCGCCCGCTTTTCAATGGTCTGCACATAGGCGCTGGCTTCGTGCAGGCTGCTGCTCGTGCCGGCGTCCAGCCACGCAAATCCACGCGTCAACCGCTGAACGCGCAACTTCCCCCGCCGCAAATAAGAGACATTCAGATCGGTGATCTCCAACTCTCCGCGCGCCGACGGCTGCTGCGCTTTCGTCAGCGCCACCACTTCATTGTCATAAATGTAAAGCCCCGGGACGGCGTAATTGCTCTTGGGCACCTTGGGTTTTTCCTCAATGGAAATCGCCTGGCCTTGCGCGTCAAACTCCACCACCCCGTAGCGCTCCGGATCGTTGACGTGATAACCGAAAATCGTCGCCCCGCCATTGAACTCCGCAAACGCCTTGTTGAACGCGTCGCCGCCGTAAAAGATATTGTCGCCGAGAATCAACGCCACGTTGTCTGCCCCGATGAAGGATTCCGCGATCAGAAATGCCTGCGCGATGCCCGCGGGTTTGGCCTGCTCGCGATAATCAATCCTCAGCCCGAAGCGGCTGCCATCGCCGAGCAGTTGTTTGAAACGCGGCAGGTCATGGGGCGTGGAGATGAGACAAAGCTCCCGGATGCCGCCTTCAATCAAGGTCGTCAGCGGATAATAAACCATCGGCTTGTCATAAACCGGCTGGAGTTGTTTGCTCGCGACGAGCGTCAGCGGATACAGCCGCGATCCCGCGCCGCCCGCCAGTATAATTCCCTTCATTTTATTCATGCCTGAAAATTTGAGCCACTAAAATGCAACCAAACCGGCGTGACGCAAGTCATTTGCTTGGGTGTGTCGGCGGGAGTTCAAAATGAGACTTGATGGGGGAACAAAATGAGACTGGGTCAAAGTGAGAATTTTCCGAGGATATCGGGCCAGCGGTTTTGGGGTGGTTTGGGTGGTTGTGATACGACCCAGAACTGGTTCAGGGGATGGTGAATGAGGGTCACGGTCTGCCGGGCGTTGGCACGGATGGGCCAACTGCGCCCGCGGAAGTTGATTTGGTGATCGGCGTTGACGCGGCGGCCCAGGTGCAGCGCAGGTGCAGGTCCAGCAGGCTGGGTCGGGACAGCCACCCCCGACCGTGCGTCCTTGGGCCTGCGCTTGGGCGCAGGCTTCATCAGGCGACCGGGCGGTGGTGCGGAAGACGGTGCGGTTTTGCCGGGCCAGTTCGCGGCCGAGCAGTTCCTGGGCGGGGGCGTAAGCGGTGATTTTCTCATAGGCCAGCAGCGCGACCAGGCGGTTTTGGAAGGTGCCGAAGCGGCGTTCGATTTTACCCTTGGCTTGGGGGCTGGGCGCGACGCCAGGTGATTGATTGCCGCCGGAGCATCGGGCGGTGAAAGTCGCGGGTTGGTGCCGCCAGCCGACGCGCAGGCGGAAGAGGTGGGCGCGGCAGACGTTCAAAAGTTCAGCGGCGGCGAGGGCGTCCAGCGTTTGGAGGTGAAACGGTGGGGTGAGGCGTCTGGCCAGTTGGTGTTTTTCAAGCGGTGGAATTACTGCCGGGACGATTCACTTCAGTCTTTGCGTTGAATTCCAGCGCGCGTTGGCGCAGCATCCCGTTCGTGAAACACTTCTCGCTCCCACTCACGCTCGCGCTGTTGACCGCGATGGCGTTGCCCGCAGTCGCCGCTCCCGCCGCGGACGTGGCGAAGCCGAACTTCATCTTCATCCTCATTGACGACCTCGGTAACGGCGACCTGGGTTGCTACGGCAGCAAGTTTTACCACACGCCCAACCTCGACCGCATGGCCGCGCAAGGCATGAAGTTCACGGGCGCCTACGCCGCGGCCCCCGTCTGTTCGCCGACGCGTGCGAGCATTCTCACCGGCAAGTATCCCGCGCGATTGCAGCTCACCGACTGGCTGCCGGGGCGGCCGGACCGGCCCGATCAACGGCTGGCGCGACCACCGTTTCGGCAGGAGCTGCCGCTGGAAGAAGTCACGCTCGCGGAGAAGTTGAAGGCCGCCGGCTACGTCACCGCGCACGTCGGCAAGTGGCATCTCGGCGGCGAAGGCTTCGAGCCGCAGCGGCAGGGCTTCGACATCAACATCGCGGGCGATCACACGGGGACACCGCTGAGTTACTTCGCGCCGTTCAAGGGCAAAGGCCGTGATGGCAAGGAACAGTTCATGCCGGGTTTGGAATCAGCGAAGGATGGCGAGTATTTGACCGACCGGCTCACGACCGAGGCGGAACAAATCATCGAGGCGAACCGGGACAAGCCGTTTTTCCTCTACTTCGCGCACTACGCGGTTCACACGCCACTGAAAGCGAAGGCGGATTACGTGGCCAAATATCCGGCGGTGACGAACACGCCGGGCCAGCAGACGAATGTCATTTACGCGGCCATGATCGAAAGCATGGACGAGAGCGTCGGGCGGATTTTGAAAAAGCTCGACGAGTTGAAGCTCACGGAGAAGACCGTTGTGATCTTCACGTCCGACAACGGCGGACTCGCCACGGGCGAGGGGCCAAGCACGCCCCCGACCATTAACTCACCGCTGCGCGAGGGCAAAGGCTGGCTTTACGAAGGCGGCATTCGCGTGCCGTTGCTGGCGCGGTGGCCGGGCGCCTTCCCGCCGGGCAGCACGAACGCAACGCCGGTGAGCAGCGTGGACTTTTTCCCGACGTTGCTCGAACTGGCGGGCGTGAAAGCGTCGCCCGACGAAGTGGTGGACGGCGTCAGTCTCGTGCCGTTGCTCAAGCAGACCGGCGAACTCCCGGCGCGTCCGCTTTTCTGGCACTACCCGCACTATGCCAACCAGGCCAGCAGACCGGGTGGCGTGATTCGCGATGGCGATTTCAAGCTCATCGAGTTCTACGAGACCGGGCGCGTGGAGTTGTTCGATCTGAAGCACGATTTCCGCGAGAACCAAAACCTCGCCGAAGACCCGGCGCACGCGGCGCGCGTGAAGTCGCTCCGCTCGCAGTTGGACACCTGGCGCCGCGAGACCGGCGCGCAAATGATGACGCCGAACCCCGCCTACCATCCCAGCCCGCAAGCGGCGGACGGCCGCATCACCCTGCTGGCCAAGGATGCGGACGTGCATGGGGTGATGCTCCGTTACGAGCCGCTGCCGCACAAAAACACGCTCGGCTTCTGGGTGAACCCGAATGACTGGGCGCACTGGGAATTCGAGGTCGCCCAGCCCAACAAGTTTACGGTGGAAATCACCTACGGCTGCGGCGACCGCAGCGGTGGCAGCGAAGTAGAGTTCGCCGTTGGCGCGCAGAAGCTGATGTTTAAGGTTGAGCCGACCGGCGGCTTTCAAGCGTTCGTGAAACGCGACATCGGCGAGTTGAGTTTCGACCAGCCGGGTCGCTACACGCTGGCGGTAAAAGCGAAGTCCAAGCCCGGCCCGGCGGTGATGGATTTGCCGCAGTTAATATTGAAGCCGGTGAAGTAGTGGAGATCAAAACCAAAAACGACCCAGCCCCCATCAACCACGAAAGATTAACTGCCAGGAAAGCACCTTCAAACGGAGCCGCTATGAAACCATTCAGCCCGCAAACCGAACTGGCACCATCACTAAAACTCCGAAAAATGGTTTGCGGAGTTTCCCTTGGCAGATTTATCAAACTCCACCCCTTGATCCAATTGCTCGGCATATCCGTCGCCATCTTAAGTGCCAGCGCGCAGATCCTCGCCCAGCCGTCTCAGCCGCCCAGCGCAACCAGCGAGCAGCCGCCGGTGTTTGCGGTGCCCGAGCCACGGAAACTTGACGCGGGGCTGGAGATGGCTCCCGCCTTCGCGCCAGGCGAGATGGGGGTGCCAACCACGCAAGTCGGTGGCGTTTGGTTACCCTTGGGGCCAGCCCCAACGCGGAACGGGCAGGTGAGCATCCCGCCGAACAACGAAATCTGTGGCGCCATTCAGGCCATCGCGGCGCATCCGACAAATCCCGACGTCCTTTACATCGGCTCCGTCAATGGCGGCATCTGGCGGACGCTAAATGCCACCGCTGCCAGTCCCTCATGGACGCCGTTGACGGACACACTTTCCTCGCTGTCAATCGGGGCCCTGGAGTTTGACCCGACCGACGCAACCGCCCAGACGCTCGTTGCCGGGAGCGCGCGACTTAGCAGTTTTGGCGCGGTCGGCGGCGCGCGCATCGGCGTGTTGCGCTCGGCTGATGGCGGGAGCACGTGGTCCCGCCTCGGCACATTCGCCAACGAAAATCTCACCAGCGTGGCGGCGCGCAGCAACATCGTCATGGCCGCTTCGGACAGTCAGTGGGGCGGCGGCAACGGCAGTGGCTTGTTTCGCAGCGCCAACTTCGGCGCCGCGTTCACCCAGGTTTCGGGTGCGGGCGGCACCGGCCTGTCCGCCGGACCGGTGAGCGATTTGGTGGGCGATCCTTTGAATCCGAACCGGCTTTACGCAGCGGTGCGCACGGTGGGCATCTTCCGCAGCGACGATGCCGGCGCCACCTGGGTGAACGTGACCGCGGAGATCACCGGCATTACTGCCTCGACGACCAAGATCGAAATGGCCGTACATAATAACGGTACCGCCAGCGCCGTTTATGTGGCGGTCATCAACGCCAGCGTGCTGGCGAGCGTGTGGCGCTCCGGCAATCTAGGGGTGTCGTGGACCCAGATGGACACTCCTGCTGCGCACAATGGCGCCCAGGGACAAATCCATTTCTCGATTGCGGCCGACCGGACCAGCTCGAACATCGTTTACATCGGCGGCGACCGCATCACCAGTCCGCCCTTTACCGGCAACCTGTTTCGTGGCAACGCCTCGTCGGCGCCCGGCAGCCAGTTCACCACGATCATGGATGGCAACGCTGGCAACACCACGCCCCACGCCGACTCCCGCGAGATGGTGATGGACGCCAACGGAAACCTGATCCAAGGCGACGATGGCGGCTTCTACCGGCGCTCTTCGCCCCAATCGAGCGCGGGCACGTGGAGTTCGGTCATCGGCAATCTGGCGGTGTTCGAGGCGCATGATGTGGCTTATGACAGCGTGGCGAAGGTGGGCATGGCGGGCATGCAAGACAACGGGACTCAGATCCAGTCCCTGAATGGTTCGTCCGTGTGGACATTTATCTCCGGTGGCGACGGCGGCGATGTGGCGATTGACGATCGGAGTACCGCAGGACAATCCGTCCGCTACGGAAGCTCCCAGAACTTGGGCAGTTTTTACCGCAAGACCTACAACTCCGCGAACACGCTTCTGAGCACGGTATCCCCCGCCCTGACCGTCCTGGCTGGCGGACCGGCGATCTCGGTGCAATTCACCACCCCGATCGAGCTCAACAAAGTCACACCCACCCGGCTGATTATCGGCGGCGCGAACGCCGCCTATGAATCGCTGAACCGCGGCGACAGCGTCACTGCCCTGACGCCGATTTCAAGCGTCAACGGAACGTTCAGTGGCAAACCCATCGCTTACGGAGGCTGGTTGGCCGGCGTGCCGAATCCCGACGTGCTGTATTACGGCTCCGGCTCGTCGGTGATGCTGCGCACCACTGCGGGTGGAACGGTTGCCACTACCGCCGGCGCTTTCCCGGGCGGCACGGTGCAGGACATCGTGCTGGATACTAACAACTGGCGCCATGTGTTCGTGGCGGACTCGGCCAGTGTTTATTCCAGTACCAACTCCGGTACCAACTGGGTGAACATCACCGGTAATCTCACGGGCGTAGGTTCGCTGCACACCCTCGAATTTTTTCAGCTCAATGGTACCGATTGCGTTGCCGTCGGTGCCGACATCGGGGTCTATAGCTCCTTTGTCAACGATTTGGGCAATTGGTCGAAGCTTGGTGCCGGCCTGCCCAACGCCGTGGTTTACGATATGACCTTCAATCCCGTGGACAGCGTGCTGGTGGCGGGCACGATGGGGCGCGGCGCCTTTTTACTCCCGATCAGCGCCAGCACGAATCCGGTTATCAACTTCCTTTCCGCCACGCTCAGCAACGGCAACGGCAACCAGACCGTCGAGCCCAACGAATGCAATGATCTCCGGGTAGGCGTTCGCAATGATGGCAACAGCACGGCCACCAATGTTTCCGCCACGCTCACGACGAGTACGCTCGGCGTCACCCTTTTCCAGCCGAAATCGGCATACCCCGATATCCCATCCGGCGCAACGACCACGAACACGACTGCGTTCCGAATCAGCACCGCGCCTTCGTTCGTCTGCGGCACACCGGTCAACGTCACCCTCACGCTCGTATATGTTGGCGGGACAAACACGCTTTCGTTCAACCTCACCTCCAGCGACGGCAACTACGTGATCACCCAATCCACCGCGGCTGCCATCGTGCCCGGCACCGCTGACATCGGCAACCACGACGACGATGTCACCACCACCATCGCGTTGCCTTTTGCCTACGGTTTCTACGGACAGACTTTCAACAGCGTCACGGTCAGCGGCAACGGCAACCTGCAGTTCACCGGTGCCAATAACGAGTTTGCAAACGTGTGCCTGCCGTCCACCGCCCTTAACAACGCCATCTTTGCGTTCTGGGACGATCTCCGCACCGACGGCACGGTGAATCCTCCGCAAGGCATCTTCACAAGCACCAGCGGCATTTCACCCAATCGCATTTTCAACATCGAGTGGCGCGCTTCCTATTACACCGCCACGGGCAACGGGAATCCCGTGAACTTCGAGGTGCGCCTTTACGAGGGACAGGCGCGCTTTGATATCATTTACGGCACGCTAAACGGCACCGGCAACACCGCCACCGTTGGCGCGCAAAAAGACACCGGCAGCAGCACCACCCAGTTCTCGTGCAATGCCGCAACCCTGAGCGCCGGACTTCAACTGACTTTCACGCAGCAGAACTGCACCGACGGCGGAGGACAGTGTGGGCCTCCTTTGGTCATCTTCACGGCCAGTCCGACCAATGGCCTGGCCCCGTTGACCGTCACGTTCACCAACCTGAGCGCCAACGCCACCGGCTATGCCTGGGACTTCGGTGACGGCAATACGAGCACCAACGTCCATCCGCTCAACACGTACTCCAACGCCGGCAGTTACAGCGTCACGCTCACCGCCATCGGCCCGGGCGGAACCAACGCGTTAATGCTCGCCAACTACGTCCTGGTGACAAATTACCCGCCCGTGATCGCGGACTTCATCGCCGACGTCACCAACGGCCTGGCCCCGT
>CAYHFK010000014.1:0-26154 GCA_964355895.1 uncultured Bifidobacterium sp.
GCCTCGGCGTCCACGAAGACGCGCAGCGTCGTATCGCCAGCGGTGATCTCGATCTGACCGTCGCGCAGTCTCAGCGCCTGGCGGAACTTGGTTCCGTTGACGAATGGATTCGGTGAAAGCTGCACACGCACGCGGCCCAATTTCAGCAACCGGTTGCACTCGCTCCAGGTATCGGTGCGGGAGATGTAAAACAGCAGGTCGCCGCCTGCTTCCACCCAAACGTTTAAGCCGACCTCCCCGTTGCCAATCGGCATCGAGCCGGCAGCGTCCCGGCTGGGTGAATCCCATACCACGTTGTAGCGGTCGAGCTCCGCCAGTGGGTCAAATGCGACCGCGCCCTCCGTCGGCGGCGCCGCAGCGGAAACGGGATTTCCCAACACAGTGAAAGACAGAACGGTCAGAATTCCAATGAGGCGAATCACCTGCGATGGCTTTGTCGTTTGAGCAATCATAGCTTTTTTGGGTTGGCGAGCGGTTGCGGTTTGAACTGGACGGTCCATTTCACTTCACGGCTTTCAGGGGAATTGAGGGTCACGCGCAAAACACCGGACGATTCCTTGCACGATACGGTCACCCCGGCCGCCTGATCGCTCGCGGAGACATCGGCGGCGACGAGTTTCCACATCCTACCCCCACTGGTTAGGCCGGCGATGCGGAGTTCATACGGATCGTTGCCCACAACCTTGCTGGTCGCAGTTAATTTCCCGCGGCGCCAGGTTTCGCCGGTCACGTCCACGATGCCTTGCGTGACGTGGCGCGAGGTGCTGAGCAGAACCGGATGACCCTCGTCGGCGCGCACCGCGATGACGCGGCAGGAGGTCGGCGGAGCTTCACACTGAAAACTGCCTTGGAAGGCTGGCAGCGGAACGTTGTCCCAAAAGTCGAAGGCGAGATAGGTCTGCTTCGGGTCCAAGCCGAGCTTCGCGCAGGAATAGTCAACCTTCAGCTCCGTTTTCTCCTGGTTGAACACGCCGATGACATCGCGGCGGACGGTCTGACTCGTGTCGGTCACGAGCCACGTGGTTGGCAGGAAACTGTCGAAGTAATCCACCGGCCGCGCGGTGGCCTCATGATGCGTCATCGTCCGCTTCATGACCTCCAGCCGGTCGGCGGGCAGATCGGGAAGCCAGTCGCTGTTCAGGTAGAACTGGCCGGCGATCGAAACCCACGAAGCCCCGAGGCGGGCTTGCGCGAGCGTAACCGGATTGACGCCCATGAACGTGCCCGACGCGCGGACGATGGACGGATCCGGATCGTTCCACCAGACGCGGCCATTCAGGAAATACAATCGCGATCCGCGAATCGGCCCGGTCTTCACGCCGTTGCCATCGGCGTTGTAATCCGGCCCGACGCGCATGGAATCCACGAGGCCGAGGGCGCACAGCTCGCGCATGTTCTGGCTGATGCAGCAGCCGGAAAAAAACACCTCCGCGCCGGCGTTCCGGCGGATCAGCTTCAAGCCGTCGCGATACGCCTCGATGTTGCTCTTCAGCGGATCGTGAAACGGCTGGTGGTTGCCGAAGTGATCGTCCTTGTAGCCGTCGTTGATATAAATCTGTTCGCACGCCGCGCCGGTCCACAGGCCGTCCATCTTGTAATAGGTCACGCCCCAGGAGCGGATGGTCTTCGCCACCTTCGCCAGATGCGCCTGCACCTCGGGATGCGTCAGGTCGAGACACGTCCCGCCCCACGGCGTGTCATACGGCTTGCCATCGTCGCGTTTCACAAACCAGTGCTGGCGGTCTTTGTATTCGGGGTCCTGAAAATTGCGCGCGAACGGCAGCCACCACAGGCCGAACGTCAAACCGGCCTTCGCCACTTCGGCGGCGACCGGTGCGATGCCGTGCGGGTACGGGCCATCCGGTCGCACCCGGTCGAAGCCGCGGCGCGGGCCGTTGAGCTTCGGCCCGTCCTGCCACTCATCGTCAATCTGCACCACGCCAAAGCCGAACGGCTTTAATTCCCGGGCTGCAAACTTCGCCAGTTCCACCGTGGATTTTTCGTCCCCGGCCTCGCCGTGTTTCTCCGCATACCACGAGCAATACACGGCCGGCGGCGGCGGAAGCTTGATGGCGTATTGCTTCTTGATCGCTTCCGCGTAGGCCTCCGCCCCGATGCGTGCGTCATCGAAAACGCCGACTGCCAGCGTCTCGATCGTCGCCGATTGTCCGGCGGGAATCCGCAGATGGCCGTAGTCAATCTGCGCCTTGAACTCGACCTGTCCGTTGGTTACGCCGGAAAACAGCACGCCACTGCCGCGATCTTCCGTAACCCAACCCGCCACAACCCCGCGGCGTGTCGTCGGATCTGCGCAGGTGAGAAAAAGATAGCTGCCGGGATTTTTGTCCAGCGCTCGCCCCGTGGAATAGTCGTGATCGCCACTGCCGGAGTTCCCGAAGCGTTTATTCCACGGGGCGAGCAGCCCACCGGTGCCCACCGTGCAGAGTTCGGCCGCCGGCCTCCCGAGATCGAGCGTGAACGTGGCCGGCACCGCGTTCGTCAAATCGAGCAAATCTTTTCCGCCGTTGTGCCGCATGCCACGAATGAGCATGAAGGGCAGGTTGCGGTAAAGCTCCAGCGAATTCTCCCCGCCGTCGGCCAGCGTCACGACGATGCGCCGGCCCTTGCCGAAAACGGTGTCCTTCGCGGATTCCACCCGCGCCTTCCCGGGCGCGCCTTCCAGTTTTCCCGCCGTCAGAAAACTTTTTCCGGTCGCCTTCTCGGCGACTGTGAATGTCTGCGCCACGTCGTCATACGTCACAGAGAGTGTTTTATTTTCTATCGTGTGCGTGGCGGCGATGGTGGAACCGGCGAAGAGCAGCAGCGCGGCGACGGACAAGATGATGATCCTCGAGTTCATGGTTATGGCTGGTTCGCGGTCGAGTGTCATTTTCCGATGCGGCCAAACTCCGGCCCGCCGGGCGTGGCGACGACCTTGAAGTATCTTGCCGTCGCCGGTTTGGCAAGCGTCACCGTCCGACGGACCGGGAACAATGGCTCACTTTGCGGGGACGGCATCAAAAACCAGAACCTCAAACGGGTTGAGCGTGAGGCGCAACGGCTTGCCAGCCTCGCTCGTGAGCGCCGGTTTCGGTGCATCTTCCGTCCAGGGACTCTTGAACGTGTATTTTGATTTCGCGCCGGCCGGTAGTTCCAGCACCGCCGCCACGTCGAGGACGAACGCGCGCGGTTGGTCGTCCGGATTGCGCAGCATCACGATGCCCTTGCGTGCGCTCCACGAGGCGTAGCCATAAACTTCCAGTTTCGCCGGATCGCCGCCAATCCAGTGCGTGTCCACGAGCACGTCGGCGTTGGCGCGCGACCACTTCGCGGCTTCGGCCAGGACGGACCAATCGTCCGCCGTCAGCTTGCCCGGCTGGATGTAGAGCTCCTGCAGTCCAGTGCCGCTGCCGAAAAAGGCGCGCACGTCGTCCTTGAAACCGGCACCGTTGAACGTCGGCTCGCCCGCCGTGCCGTGTCGCGAGTACGCCACGCCCTGGGTCATCAGCGAGTTGAGGGGATACAACGGGGCTTTGCGAACGACGTTCCGGTAAACTTCCTGGTCGCGATACGTCAGCCACTGCTGCTGCTTCGGGCCTTTGCCCGCGTGGCCCATGTCGTCGCCCTGCCGCCACAGCGAGTCGGCGTAGCGCAACCAGAACGGTGACGGCCACGAGCCGGTGGTGAGGTTGATGTAAAGGTTCGGGTCTTCCTGCCGCAACTCCAGCATCAGGCGGCGCATGGCTTCGGTGTCGAGGACGTATTGCGCGCCGCCGCTGGCATACATGCCGTTGGCGATGCCATCGAACTTGAAATGGTTCACGCCAAACTTGCGGATCATGTCCACGCAGGCCTGTTTGAACACACCATAGTATTTGCTGCCCGCCAGCGAAAAGCCGGTGGCGTTGATCTCGTAACCCTGCTCGCGGCCAAACTTGATCCGCTGCTCCTTCGGCTGGCCATAGCCGCCGAAGGGCGACAGCCACACCCCCAGCCGCGTGTGGTATTCCCGGCAGGCTTCGGCGAGCGGCGCGAACCCGCGCGGGAATCCGCGGTGGAACTGCCACAGCGTCTGCGGATCATCCCAGCCATCGTCAAAGACCATGGCATCCATGATTACGCCGTGCGGCTTGATGAGACGCTCACCGCAGAGGCGGATGGCTTCGATGCAGTTGGTTTCGTTCAAGGCAAAAGGATTCCAGGCCGTGTCGTACCAGGAGTTGTAATGCAGGAACGGCCGATACGGATGCGCCCGTTCGCGTTCGAGGTAATAAAGGAAGGCGCGGCGCAACTGGCCCGCCGGCGCGACGCCGAGCACGAAACTCTGGGTCAATGTTTCGCCCTGCTTGAGCGTGGCGTCGCGCAGTAACCGACAGACGACTGCGCCGCCCCCGGCGGGGGTGACGGTGTTGGCCGCCATCGGGTCTTCGTAGCCAAAAAAGAAATTGCCGGCGACGACGGGCGAACCGTCCACCTGCCCCACGGCCTGCGTGTCGGGAATGACCTGGTCCAGCCAGATAATTTCGCGGATCCCGCAATCGGCGTCCTCGGTGGTCACCGCCATCTCCTGCCGGACATAATTGCCTCCGTCGTGCAAAACGGCCCGCCAAGTCACGCGTAGTCGCCCGTCTGCGGAACGCAAGGGTACTTCCACTTGTTGGCCGCGAATCCGCGCCGCCAGCCGCGCCGCCTTGGGGTCAGGCGGAAGCTCGCTCACTTGCGGTGAACCGTCCGGTTTGAGCGCGGAGGCCGCGTAGTGTTGGCCGTTGGTGAAAATGATTTCAAAGACTTCGCCCGTCAAAGCGAGTTGCCTTTGTTGCCCTTGATCCCGAATGAACTGCGGACGCAATCCCTGGTCACCGACCAGCCAAGTGGCGGAGATAACGGCGTTGCTGAGGATGATCCGCGGACCTTCCCGGAGAGTGCGCGCCGGGCCCGGGTCGGATCCCGGATAAACCAACTGGGCCGGGGCGACGCCGGATGACGCGACCAGCGCAACTACCAGGAAGCCAATAACACAGACTCGCGGTTGACAGTGGCTCGTTCGCATCTTGGATCGTTGGTTGACTATCTTGGGAAGACTAATCTTCATGGCGGCTAAGGGCCTGTTTGAAAATTCAACTTTGCCAATCCTCCTCGTCGTCGTTCTCGTCCTCGTCCTCGATTTTGCGCCGGTTTCGAGGACGAGGACGACGACGAGAACGAGGAGGATATTCGGTTGCAGCACTTTTCAAACAGACTCTAAGGGCAAAGCCTCCGCCGGCTTCGCCGTCCCGCTGGCCCCCCAATCGAGTGCGTCAATACTTTGCCCGGTAACTCATCCCTTCCGCAAGTTCGTTAAGGGTTGCTGATTGATGGTTGGGAATTCAGCCAATCCGAACGGCCCCGCTGATTTCCAGCCTCCGATCCCGGACTTCTACCCTCAACCTTGCGGCGGCGCCGACTCTACTTTGCATGTTCCCGGCTGTATCTGTTTCCTGTGCGGTATTCAATATCGGGGTATTCCTTTCTTTCTATTGTTTGCGTCGCCGCACATCGAGATAGACAGCCGCGAGCACCACCAGGCCCTTGACGATGTATTGGAGCGAGAAGTGAACCCCCGCCTGATTGAGCCCCTTGTCGAGAATACCGATGATGATCGCGCCGATCAACGTGCCGCGCATCGTGCCGATGCCACCGGTAAAACTGGTGCCGCCAACCACGACGGCGGCAATGGCGTTCAACTCGAAGCCCTGGCCGGAAGCCGGCTCCGCCGAGTAGAGTTGCGAGGCGTGGATGATCCCGGCCAGGCCCGCCAGCAAGGAGCAAATCACATAGACGATCACTTCATTGCGCGCCAGCGGGATGCCGGTGAAGCGGGCGGCCTCGCGGTTGCCGCCGATCGCGTAGAGGTGCTGGCCAAAACGCGTGCGATGCAACAACACCGCCGTGACCGCAAACGCCGCCAGCATTAACACCACCGGCACCGGCAGGAACCCGAAGAGCCGCGCATTGCCTAGGGCAAGGAAAAGCCTTTCCGAGTCCGGCACGGCCAGCGGACGGCCTTCATTGAAACGCAGCGCGACGCCCCGGGCCACCAGCATCGTGGCCAGGGTAATGATGAACGGGGGCATCCGCGTACGGGCGGCACAGACGCCGTTGATGGCGCCGAACAGCGCCGCCATCCCAAACCCCGCAACCAAACCCAGCACCAGCCCGCCCTGCGCGAGGACCGCGACCGTCACCGTCCCAATGAGCGCCACCACCGCCCCGACCGAAAGATCAATGCCGCCGATCAGAATCACCAGCGTCATGCCGTAAGCGAGAATGGCGTTCACGGAAATCTGTTGGGCGAGGTCGAGCAGGTTTTCCACGCCGAGAAATTGCGGCACCCAAATCCGGAACAGGCCCAGCAGGACGATGATGGCGAGGAGCAAGGGCAACACCTGGCGGAGGGATTTGAATTTGGACGTCATTGCGATTGTCAGTTGCGGGTCAGTTCGGCCATGACTTCTTCCGGGGTGATTTCCTGGGCGGCCACTTCGCGCACGATCCGGCCCTTGCGGTAAAGGGCAAGGCGATGGGAAAGATTCAGCACTTCGGGCAAGTCCGACGAAATGAGAATGACGGCCATTCCCCGCTCGACCAGCCGGTGGATGATGGCAAACATCTCTTCGCGCGCGCCCACGTCCACGCCCCGAGTGGGTTCGTCGAGGATGAGAATCTTCGGCGGGCGCTCCATCCATTTTCCGACGACAACCTTCTGCTGGTTGCCGCCCGAGAGGCTGCCGATGGGTTGCTCCGGGTCGGAAAGCTTGATGCCAAAACTTTGCACTGCGCGCGCAACGATTTCGCCGCGCCGTTGCGGATTCGGAAAGCAGCCGCGAATCCACTCGTGCGCCCACGGCAGCGCCAGATTGTAGCCCACCGAGCCGGTCAGCACGAGGCCCTGGCGTTTGCGATCCTCCGGCACGAGGGCGAGACCGGCGGTCAGGGCGTCGCTCGGGCAACGGATGACGGCGGATTTGCCATCAACCCAAAACTCGCCGCCATACAGCGGATCAATGCCGAACAAAGCGCGAGCCAGCTCGGTGCGGCCGGCCCCCACGAGTCCCGCGAAGCCCAGGATTTCACCGTAGCGCAGTTCAAAACTCACGTCGCGGACCTGCTCGTTCCGCAAGTTTCGGACAGTCAGCGCGACGGCGCCGGGTTTCCAAGGCGGACGCGGGTAGTGCGCTTTGAGATCGCGGCCAACCATCAGGCGGATCAACTCGCTTTGATTCAGGGCTGCGGTGGCCTGCGTGCCCCGTGGGATAGGCGGACGCGGGACTGAGCCGGAGGCTGGCGGCATTATCCCACGGGGCGGGCCGACGGAGCGTCCATCCCGCAATACCGTGATGCGGTGGGCGAGCCGTTGGATTTCCTCCAGGCGATGCGAGATGTAGATGATGCCCACGCCCTGGCTGGCCAGCCCGCGCAACTTGATGAACAGGGCCTCCGTCTCCGCCTCCGAGAGCGAGGCGGTCGGCTCGTCGAGAAGGAGAATGCGCGCGCGGGTGGAGAGTGCGCGGGCGATTTCGACCATCTGCTGTTGTGCGACGCTCAGGTCCGCGACGCGGGTCCCCACCGAGCCGATTTCCGGCAAACCCAACTCCGCAATGAGCGCCTGCGCGTTGGCGAAGAGTTGACGGCGATCCAGAAATCCGAAACGCCCTGGCTCGCGTCCCAGGAAGATGTTTTCGGCCACGGAAAGATTCGGGGCGAGCGAGAGTTCCTGATGAATCAGCCGGATGCCCAACCGGTCAGCGACACTCACTTCGCGAATGTCCACGACCTGGCCGTCCACAAGAACGTCGCCCGCATCGGGTCGGTGAATGCCGCCGAGAATTTTTATCAGGGTGGATTTCCCCGCACCGTTCTCACCGAGCAGCGCGTGGATTTCCCCGGCCCGCAACTCGAAGTCCACCCCCGCCAGCGCCGTCACCCCGCCGAAGCGTTTGCCGATGCCGCGCAGTTCGATCAAGGCGGGTGGCGTTGGGACGGCGGTGTTCATGGCTCATTGACGGCGATTCTGCCACGCTGCCCTGTTTGCGTGGTCATCACGGTGCGGTGGGCCAGCTCGATTTCAGCTCATGGACTTCGAGCGACTTGATCTCCGCCATGCCGCCCTTGGCAAAAACCGAAAGCGAGGTGTTGTTCGGGTCGAAGTTGATGGGGAATGGCAGATACGTCTGCCCATCCGCGGCGAAGACTTCGAGGCTCGTCCGGTCGGCGTAGAGGATGAGCCGCGACTGGCGGTCGCGCAGCGGCGCCGGCGCGCGATGGCCGTTCACGACGATTTCCTGATTCTTCGCGTCGTAACTCACCAATATGCCGCGCACATTAATACCGACTTCTGCGGCGGCGCCCGGCTCGAACGCCACGCGGATTTCCAGCAGTTCGCCCGGCACTCCCGCAAGCGGATCGCTGCCCGGCGGAAGCGGCCCGGATAGTTTCGCGAGTTGCTTTCCACGCAGTGCCACAAGCTCCGCGACCGGCTCCCATGCGAGCCGCGGGCCTTCGGGGGTCTGCCGCAGGCTGAGTTCGAGCGGCAGCGACATCGCCTGGTTAAAGGGCATTCCGGGCGTGGTGGTTTGCAGCCAGCCGATCTGCACGACGCGTCCCTTTGGATCACGGCTGAAGGTCTGCGCCGCGTAAAACCCTTTGCCGCGATGCCCCGGCAGCTTTGGCGTGTCCGGCGTGAATGTTTTTCCGTCGAACGAACCGACCATGTATTCGCTGTTCGCGGCGGTGAGCACCCATCGCCGTTTCGCCGGGTTGCCAGCGACCGGAAGTTCAAAGAAATCCGGGCACTCGTAGAAACCCTCGATGCGGCTGGCGAACTCCCATTGCCGCAAGTCCGGGGAAGTGTAAAAAGCAATCCACTGTTTCTTGTCTAGCTCGTCGTAGAGCGCCATTACCCAGCGCCGGGTTGGTGCGTGCCAAAGCAATCGGGGATCGCGGCCCGCGTGTTTCACGACGGGATTGCCTTCGTATTCGGTCCATGTCCGCCCGCGGTCATTCGAATAGACGATGCACTCACCCCGGCCCGTGCTGGTGAAAGCGGCGACGAGAAGATCGTTGTCGCCTTTCCTCCATCCGCTGGTGTTGTCCTTGTCCACCACGGCGCTCCCGGAAAAGACCGCATCACCCGGCGCGTGCGGGTAAATGGCTATGGGCAGTTCCTCCCAATGCACGAGATCGCGGCTCACGGCGTGGCCCCAGTGCATATTACCCCAGTTCCAACCATACGGGTTTTGCTGGAAGTAGAGGTGGAATTCGCCCTGCGACCAGACCAGGCCATTCGGGTCGTTGTTCCAGCCGCGCCGGGGCGAGAAGTGGAACTGGGCGCGGAGGGGCTCGCGGTAGAGATGCTCGCCGCCCTTCAGCGCGTCGGCCTGCGTCAATTGCGTCAGCGCCTGCGAATCCTCCGCCAGCTTGTCCACTTGCACCCTGAGTTTGCGGCCTGCCCAGCCAGAGATATCCAACGGCGCCCACCAGTCCGGCGCGGCGTCGGCGAGTTCGATCTCGAAATAGCGCAGCGGTTTGCCATCCACGAACACGGTGACGTTGCGCTTCGGCACGCCGGTCTTGACGGGAAAATTCAGCAGCCGCTTCTCGGCGATGATCTCGCGCGTGGCATTCTTGGTGATTCCCGGCGGTTTCGTGGAGGTCTGAACGATTTGATCCACGTTGAGGTGGCCCCAACCGCCCTTCCGCTGGTCCACGATCTCGATAACCGCCTCGCGGCCGACAAATTCAGATACGTCCCACGATTGCGTTTCGAGTTTTTCGCTGCCACCGGGCTGGGTGTTTGGACCGTTGGCGGTGCGCACGATCTTGCCCTGCACCCGCAGGTTCAGGCAGGTCTCCGGCCAACCGCCGCCACCGATGCGGAAGCTGATGAACGGACGCTCGATCTTGAAGGCCGGTGAGGTCAGGGTGCCGGTGGTGTCGTCTCCCTTGAAGAAGGAGTTCACGAGGCATTTGCCTTGGAAGCCGTCCACGTGCATCTGGCCGGGCAAGGTGCCCTGCGCCGGACCGGAGCCGAAGGCTTCCCCGGTCGTTTTCCAATTCCCGTAGTCCGCGCCCTCAAAATCGGCGATCAGCACGTCGTCCGCGGCGCGCAGGTTGGACGTGGTTATCCCAGCGACGGCGAGGAGAATGAGCAGGGCGCGGGGGACTGCGAATAGTTGGAGGCGTTGCATCAGGTCCTTTCTCGGTTACTTGAGGAACTGTGCAGCGTTCGCTTTCGTGACGAGCCTGACCGGAATCTTCACGTCTTTCTCGACCGGTCTGCCCGCCAGATGATCGTACGCCTTATCGGCAGCGATGCGGCCAATCTCGCCAGGATATTGAGCCGAGGTGGAATGAAGCTTTCCGGCAACAATGGCGGCCGCGCCCTCGCGCGATCCGTCCACGGTCACCACGGTCACTTGCCCCAGTTTCCCCGCCGACTCGATGGCGGAAATGCAGCCCAGCGCACTCGGGTCGTTGATGGGAAACGCGGCATCCAGCTCCGGGAAGCGGCCCAGCAAATCCCGCATCACCGGTCGCGCGGCTTCGGTGCTGCCTTTGCCTTCCTGCACATCGAGCAATTTCATGCCCGGATGCTTCGCCAGCTCGGCTTTGAAGCCGTCCACGCGATCAATGCAAGCCTTGTTCACCGAGAGATGCAGGATGACGACCTTGGCGTTGGGTTTCATCTGCGCGAGCGCTTCGCACGCCAGCCGGCCGGCTTCCACGTTGTCGCTCGCCACCTGACAGAGGACCAGGTCCGGATCACTCACCGGTGCATCCACAACAATGACGGGAATATTTTTTCGCTTCGCCTCGATCAGGCTGCCCTTGATGCCCTCCCAGTTCACCGGATTGATGAAGATGGCGGCGGGCTGCTGTTGAATCAGGTCGGAGATGTCGTTCTTCTGTTTGAGACTGTTGAACTGCGCGTCGAGCGTCGTGAGCCGGTCCCCGTGCGCCTCGATGGTTTTCTGGAGGCCGGCGTTCAGATCCACAAAGAATGGATTGTTCATCGTCTGAAACGAAACGCCAAAGAGCCGGCCGGCACCTTCTGGAGCTTTGGTGGAGTCAGACTTGTTGTCGCAACCGGCCAACAAAACGACGAAACTGCAAATAGCGATCAAGCCGAGCGGGTGAGTGGTTGTTTTCATAGTTGATGAATCGAGTCTAACCAAAGCTTCGGTCAATTTCCTATAACTCGTTTGAGGCATCGGGTTGGCGATTCTTTCGTCGGGGTCCTGTCCTTCAGTATGGGTTTGATGGCATCAGGTCCCAGGCTTTGACCGACTTGAATCGCACCCCGCCCCCATTGGCGAACAAGACCAGGCCGAGGCTGTCGCTGCGCGTCGGGTAAACCCGCCGGCCGATGGCCTGGCGGTCGTTGGCGAAAACTTCCACGACCGACTTGTCCACGAAGACCCGCAACTTCAATGGCTCGCCCGGCTTCAAGACGAACGGCGCGCGCTCAACTACTTTGCGGCCCTCCTTGCCGCTGCGGGTGGAGTCGAAGACCAGCTCCTTCTTGTCCGCGTCGTAATAGAGGAGCGTTTCTTCCTCGCCCCGTGGGATAACGCGGCCAGCCTCCGACTCGGGATCGCGTGCGCCTATCCCACGGGGCGAGCCGCTGGTTGAGGCCCGAACCTTCAAGCCGCTCTGTTTGGCGGCGCCGACTTCGATTTCGATCTCCAGTTCGCAGGCGTCCCCGGCCACCCCTTCGAGCGGCTTGGTTTCGCCGTCGTCCAGGGTCTGGCTGTTCCACGATTTCGCGTGGCCGCGCAGGGTTTCGAGTTCTTTCACCGGTTGCATGCGCAAGGTGCCGTCGTCGCCGAGCCAGAGGGAACGGGGCAGACCATACACGCCCGACCAGCCTTTTTCTTTTTCGCCGGACGGATTGTCGAGCAGCCAGGCCCACATGATCTGCCGGCCTTGCCCATCCAGCAACGCCTCGGGGGCAAAGTAGGTGTTGTCCACCCAGGTCATGCGGCCATGGTTGTCGGCAAAAAACCGGTCCGTGCGGTAGTCGCCCACGTAGTATTGGCAGCCTTTGTTGTGGCTGATGAACAGGAGCAGATGTTTTCCACTTGGCGGTCCACCCGCCGGACTCGACGGCAGCGGCAGAAAACTGGGACACATGTTGTCTTCGCTGCGGTCGGTCCACTCCGGTTTCCGTTCATAGAAGCCGTGGAGATATTTCCAGTTCTTCAGGTCGTCCGAGACAAAGAGATAAAGTCGGTCGCCCTGTTCTGCGGGCGGAGCATTGGTGGCGCGGCCAATTTTGTTCAGCACGAGCAGATTGCCGGTCAGCATGTAATAGCGCCCGTCTTTCTTCCAGATGTTTGAAGGGTCGGCGGAACCGTAGAGGAAAGTTTTTCCGTTTGGGTCCTTCGCCTCCGTGATCCCCCACTCGGTGGACTTGATGACCGGGTTGGCGTCCAGTTTTGTCCAGGAATCAAAATGGGGGCCGCGGCTCCTGGCCAACCCGATGCCCTTGGCCCCCCAAAGCATCCAATAGGAAAGGTACGCGCTGCCGTCATCGTCCACGAAAGCGCCGCCGCTGAAAACGCCCTCATCACCGTGACCCGGCCCGATTGCGTCCGGGTGATGACGCCAGTGAACCAAGTCACCGCTGGAGATGTGGCCCCAACAGAATCCCGAGCCGCTGCGATTGTAGAGATACATCAGGTGATAGCGTCCGTTGTGATAGAACGCCCCGTTCGGATCACCGGGCATGCCGTTGTCTTCCGGCACGCAGAAGTGGTAAGTCGGACGATAAGGATCGGCGAGGAATCGTTCGCGGAGCAATCGCGCCGAGCGAACCGCTGCTTCTGGAACGGCGCTGGTAAACGACCACGTTCGCGGAACGGGAATTGGGTTCTTCTCATCGCGGCTCAGGCTACTCATGAAAACCGTCGCGCCTTTGCCGGGCAGGACCAAGCAACCGTCTTCGATGCGCACATCGCCCAGGAGACTGATCTGGTTGAAGCGTCCGGTTTTTTCCCGCAGGCCTTCGTCGGCGAATGACCACCAGGCCCAGGGCTTCAAGTCGCTGGTCGCCTTGCCGGGGAGCAAAGCAGCGATGGTTTCCTGATCCAGCGCTTGGTCGTAAATGCGCGCATCCTTGATTCGCCCGGCAAACGAGTTATCCGGATCTCCCGCGTCCAGGTGTCGCCGTCCAAACAGCACGAGCGACGTCGGGCCAAACTCCTGCGCGGGATTTGGCATGGGGTAATGCGCGTAATCGCGCCCGTTGCGGAAGACGGCTACCTCATTCCCGCGGTAAACAATGGCCATCTGAACAAACGTCGTGGCATCCCCGGTTTCGTCCGGCCAATTCCCCTGCTCCTTCAGCGTGCGGCGGAAACCGTCGCTGCCCGGCATCCATTTCCTGGGTGTGATCTCGCCGAAAATAATTCCGTCGAAGTGCGCCTGGCCGTCGTCAATCGTCAACGCGCTGCCGGCCTGCTGTGTCAGGTTGGCTGGGGCGGCCCAGACGACGAGGGTTTTGTCCTTGAGCGACGCTGGCTCGGCTCCGTTTCCGAGGAGAGCAACGGCGACGGCTAACAGGGTGATGACGCGTGATTTCATGGTGAGTGGTTCTGGCGCGGATGTTTGAAATATTACGTTCGCGGCACTTGCGACTTGTCCCGGTAAAACTTTTCAAAGCTCGGCTTGCCGCTGGGAAGGTTCGGCGCCATCAAGACATTGGATTTAAGTGATTCCACATGCCCGTCACAAAACGGGATGGTCTCCCGTTTCAGATGGCGATACTGGAGGATGAACAAGTCTTCGTAGGCAAAGAGCATGGAGCCCCAGCCTTCGCCCGGATTGGATACGCCACCGAACGCGTAGGTCGCGTTTTGATCGCGGATCTCCGTGAACGCAACCGTGTCGCTTGGTCGCGTGAGGGTTTCCGGCTTGATCGAAAAGCCCAGAGCCATCACCCCCGTTTGCTTCGGATTGCCATGCTGCATTGCGCTGTTATTGATGTTGGCATTTGCCCAATAATGCCGCCGGCCCAGCTTGTGGCTCGGGCAGGCGATCACATTGGTGGGCGCCCCGTAGGGCAGGACCAATTCATCCCACGTAAGATATCCCTTCGCGTTGCGCCCCGGGGCGTCCATCGAACCGCACGGCAGCCGACCATTCTGGCCGTCCGCGTAGAGCACGCACGCGAGAATGATCTGCCGATTATTGTTGAAACAGTATGTTTTGCGCGCCTGTTCTTTCGCGGAACTGAGCGCGGGCAACAACATCGCCGCCAGAATGGCGATGCTGGCGATGACCACCAGCAATTCAATCAGGGTAAAAGCCCAGCTCGACCGGAAGCAATGTTTGTCAAAGGCAAGGCTCATAGAGATGGTTTTGCATCGGCTGAAACGCAACGCCAATAAGCCGACCGGACCTTTGACAAGCCTTGGCGGAATCAGACCTGTTGCCGCAACCTAATCGCAATAAGCCGCGGCGGCCAACAAAACTCAAAGTGAGCGGGGGCGCGGGCTTTTTCATGGTTGATGAATGCATGCTATTAAATAGATTCACGCATGCCAACCCCTCGTTTGCGTTACGCAGCGGGCGGGTGTGATTAAAAGCGAGTGAGGCCGGAACCTATCTTCTGGTTTCCTCCTCGTTCTCGTCCTCGTCCTCGAAAACCTCGCAAAATCGAGGACGAGAACGAGGACGAGGAGGATCAGATGCCGGTCGTTTCAGGTCCGTCATGCCCGCACCCACTTTTAATCACACCTCAGCGGGCGACTCGGCTGGCGCTCCGCGCTTTTCGTGCCGCGCTCCCGAACCGGGGATTTGCCTATTTCAGCGAATGAATGGTGTTTTGAATTTGCCGGTTGATGGGCGTGCCGTCGGCACCACGAATGGAAACCTTGATCTCCATGCACCAGGTGGGTTGTAGCTCGGGTATTTCGAGCGCAACCGTTTTGCCGTCGGGCAACCGTCGCGCGCTTTTCACTTGGAGCGTTTTTTCCCCGATGCGGGGCGAACCGTAATTTTCCGCGCGCCTGAGTCCCCACGTCGCCACGGCGTAGTTCTTCACGTCTTGCGCCGTCGCGGCATCCAGGGCCTCCGTGAAGGTCAACTGTACGCCTTTCGATGTCGCGTGCATTCCAACCGGCAAATGAAAGGGCTTGCCCGTGTAGCGCACGCGGAAGAAACCACCATCCGCCGTGCGGTTTCCCGCCCAGCCAAAAAGTCCGCAGGTGTAAAGTTGACCGTCCTGCGGATTGAAGCGTCCGCGCATGATCCCCGTGGGGAAAAGCGGCAGCGGCAGCGCGACCACGCCGCCTTGCAGTTCCTGGCCCGCTGACTCATACGGCACGAGGAAAATCTGGCCCATGCCGTAGGAGATGCTGAGCAACGAACCTTGCAATGCGCCCCATCGCCCGCTGGGAACACGAACAATTTCTCCCGGCGAACGATCCATTTCATTCACAATCCACACGAGCGGGGGTGACATGGCATCATCCGCAGCGCTTTCCGGATGATCGTACGCCCACATGTAACCGTAGAATTTCCCCGGACGCACCCAGTCAATCCGGTTCTTCGGCGTCCAATGACCTTCCTGATCCGTGACCAGGCAGGTGCCATCGTCATTCACGCACATGCCGTTGATCGCGCGAAAGCCGTGCGCCAGAATCTCGGTTTTCCGGCCATCCGGGCTGACTCTGAGCACCGTGCCGTGCTGCGGCACGACGGCAGGCAAACCGTGGCGACCACCTTTGGCGTAATAAAAGTTCCCGCCCGGGTCCGTCTGCAGGCCGGTGGCGAATTCATGGAAATGTTCGGTGACTTGATGGTCGTTGTTGAAATTCTCGATGAAATCGATTTCACCATCACCGTTGCGATCACGCAAACGCGCGATCTGATCGCGACAACCGACATGGATCAAATCGTCCACAATCTTCAGCCCCAACGGTTGGAATAGTCCCGTCGCGATGCGTTGCCAGGTCAGTTTTTCCAGCGTCGCGTTGATGCCTTTCACGCGCCAGACATCGCCGTTCCAGGTGCAAACCGCAGCGGACTGGCCATCCTTGAAAAAATCAAAGCCGCTCAGGCGCATCCACGAGTGGCCCGGCATCTGGGCTTCCGCCGGAACGGTGATCTCATCCACGGCGAACGCGCCTTCATCGCTGCCCAATTTTCCGTGGGTCTCGATTGGCTGCGAGGCCGGCGCTGCCAGCTTCGTTCGCGCGCTTAAATCCACCGCCGGCTGAGAGGTGACCGCAAAACCATAAACCACGCCGGGATCAACCCCCGGCCCGGGATCGCCCACCATGACTTTTATTTTCAGCGGCGTGCTGGCCGCCGGAACATGCAGCAAGTTCATTCCCTGCTCGCGGATGATTTTGGCCGGACTCGGGCCGACCAAAAACGTCGGCACGCTTTCCGGCGCGAGGCGCGCCAGCAGGTCGCGACTGGATTTTCCGACGTTGAGCGTGCGGGAAAAGACGGCGACCCCGCCGCTCGTTTCGAGGCCCGCCAATTCCAGCACCTCCGCATCGCCGACCGTGTAGGTCAGGATGACTTCGTCGCCGCTCCGGGATAGCCCCCGGTAATGCGCCCAAGCTCGCGGCAGGGGCCCGCAAGGTTTTTGGTCCTTCCCCAGCAGGCGTGGGTCTTCAAAACTCCCGGTCGCCGGATTGGCCCAACCCGGCCCAACCGGATTGATGAAGGATTTCGTGCCGACGATGCCCGCGTGCGTTCCGTGCGAACCGTCAAACGCGATGCCTTTCCAGTCAATGAACTTCTCCCCGGTCCAGGCGGCAGCCCAGCGCAGCGTGTCGTGATCGAACACCATCCACGCGCGGCCTCGGGAAATGCCGCCCGGGCCTTGGTCCAGCCGGATGGCAATTCCCTTATGGGCGAAGTTGTTGGGGGCCACCTCATAGGTCCAGAACAACGCCGGCCCGAAATCCATTCGCAGATATTTCGGTCCACGCTCATACTCGATCATCTCAGCGGTCTTCTGAAACCCCGCGTTCGTCCCCTTGGGCAACGTCGCCAGATACTCCGGCGTGACGGCGAAATACTGCGTTGGGTTGTGGGGCTTGAGAAACGTCTCCCGCAGAAAATGAACAACGTCGTACCGCTGCTCCGGCGTCATCCACAACTGCGGCGGCATCTGGTTCGTCCCCTGCCCGATGGTTTGGTACAAACTGAATGGATCGCTGCCGTTCTTGAACGGCTCCTTCCAAAACGCCCGGGACGTCGGCAGCGTGCCCTCCTTCGCCGGCGTGCCGTGACAGGTAATGCAGACCGCCGTGTAAAGTTTTTCCCCGCGCGCCAGACTTGGCGCATCCCATTTCTCAATGAGCGCCGCATGATCCATCGTAACCGGCGGCAGTTTGCCCCGAAGCCAGGCGGACCAAAACCACCGGCAGGGCGAGCGCGCGCAGGATGAGTCGGCGGTCGAATTTCATGCCAAGGGAGGGTGGATTGCGGGTTCGGGTTTCATCTTCAGCGCGGCGGGCAAGGGGCTTTTCGGCTGCTTCATCGTTGTCCTGCGAGCCGATGCGAACTCAGCGCGGCCGGGGGATCGCTCCGCTCGCCGCTCCGCCTTTGTCGGCCATGAATTTCAACACCGCCTCGGCGCGGGAACGCACATGCAGCTTCTCGTAGATGTGTTTGGTGTGAACCCGGACCGTGTGGTAACTGATCGCCAGCCGGTCGGCGATCTCTTTGCTCACTTTTCCCTGCGAAAGCAGATCGAGGATTTCCTGTTCCCGCGCGGAAAGCGTCGCCGCGTCGCCAACGCCCGGAGTGGGTGACTGGAAGGTCATTACAATTTTGCGCGCGATCTCGCTCGTCATCGGCGCCCCCCCGGTTTGCACGGTGGCCAGCGCCTCCAGGATCTCGCCGGGCGAGGCGCGTTTCAAAAGATAACCGCACGCCCCAGCCTTCAGGGCGCTGAAGATACTGGCGGTGTCCTCGTAAACCGTCAGCATGATGACCTGCATGGCGGGCAACTGCAGCTTGAGGCGGGCGGTGCATTCGATGCCCGAAGCGCCCGGGAGGTTGATGTCCATCAGAACGACGTCGGGCTTGAGGCGGGGAATTTGTTCGAGCGCCTCTTCCGCCGTGCCGCAGGCGCCGACACAGCGGACGCCCGGCGCCCGGCGCAACATGCGCTCGAGATTGCGGCGCATCGGCGCGCTGTCTTCAACCAAGGCGACCGTGGTCATATCCTCCTGCCGGGCAGGCAACGCCAGCCCTTGTCCTTCCTGAGCATCCGCGGTCATAGTTGATGAGCAAGCCAGGCGGGAAATTGAATCCGCCTCGCTGTCCACGGTGCGTTGGCTGGGTTAAGTTCACAATACCTCAATTGAGTTATCCGAGCCTCGGGCGACCGACGGCATGCAGCGGCACTTTGAACGTGACCGTCGTGCCCTGTCCCGGGCCGCTGGTCAGTTCACAGCGCCCGCCGAGCTGTTGCAATCGGCGCTGCATGTTGCCCAATCCGTCCGCCCCGTTCCCTCCGCGCGGAGCATCCGGCGTGAGACCACAACCATTGTCGCTTACGGTTACCGTGAGCGTTCCGTCGTTGGCGGCAATGGCCAGCCGCAAATCCGGCGCGCCGGAATGTTGGACGACGTTGCTGAGCGCCTCCTTGAACGCGAGGAACAAACTGTGGCGTTGTTCGGCGTTGAGCGGCGCGGTCGGGAGGTCCCGGGCTACGTCGAGATGGCAACGCACCGACGTCGCCTTCAGAAAATGCTGCGCGAACTGGCAAAAGTAGGTGGCCAGCGACGAAACGCTGTCGTGCTTGGGATTGACCGCCCAGACAATTTCGTCCAGTGCGGTGACCATCTCGCGCGCCCGCGTGCCGATCTCGCGCGTGTGTTCGCGCACTTCGTCCGGGCCGAGCGCCGGGTCCTGGGCCAGTTCGCTGCCGAAGTTGATTTCGACGAGTCCCGCGCCCAGGTCGTCATGCAGGTCCTGCGCGATGCGCGTTCGTTCGCGCTCCAAGGCCTGTTGCTGTTCGAGGCGCTCGAGCTTGCGGCGATAACGTCGCCGCACCGTCAGCAGTAACCCGCCGCCGAATAGATAGACGCCGGCGACAAAGATCGTCACTCGGAACCAAGTCCTTTCCCAAAGGTGCGGTGTCACCGTCAGCGCCACCGTGGCGCCGCCGTCATTCCAAATTCCATCGTGGTTGCAGGCGGTCACGCGGAAGCGGTAATCCCCCGGCGGAACATTGGGGTAGCGCGCGACCCGCACGGTGCCGGCATCCACCCAATCCGTATCCAGCCCCTCAAGCTGGTAACGGAACGTCACGTTCTCCGGCGCCGCCAGGCTCAACGCGGTGAATTCAAACTCCAACTCGTTGACTCCGGGGCCGAGGCGCAAGGGGGCCGGCAGCGCGCGCAAGTTGACCGGGGCCGGCTCATTGGTGGCGTCGTGGCCGCCGGGAATATCGTAGGCGGCCACCATCCGGCCGTTGACCGTCAAGCGTTCGACAATGACCGGTGGCGGGCGCGGGTTTTTCCGCAGGACATGAGGCTCGATGATTGCCAGGCCGGTCAGCATGGGCAGCAACAGGCGGCCATCCCGGGTTTGCGCGGCGGCGGGCGAGATCCCAAAGGTCGCCTGCAAATTGGGCACGCCTTCCCCCCGCCCGAAGACCACGGACCGCACCCGCGCGGCGCGACCCGCGGCGACGGCTTCCAACTCCGAGCGCGCCACCTGAAAAATACCCCGGTTGCCGGCGATCCAGAGCCGGCCCTGGTCATCGGGAAGGATTTGGGAAATGTATTCGTCCCACAGCCCGTGCCCGGCGCGGAATTGAAAAAAACGTCCGTGCTTGAGCCAGCCCAGTCCTTGTCCGGCATAACCGAACCAGAGACTGCCATCGCTGGTGATTTGCAGACACCGGATGTGTTTTGGTCCCTGCATGACGTTGGTGGTTTCATTGCTCAGCCCCTCACCGTGGACACGAAACAAAAGCCCGTCCGAGGTGGTGCCCAGCCACACGTCGCAGCTGGCGTCCTGAACGATGGTGCGAACATCGCTGGCGCCGGCGGGCAAAGGGAAATGTTTCAGGCGGCCGGCCCGTGATTGAAAACGCGCCACGGCCGAACTGACGCCGATCCACAAATCGCCGTTGCTGCCGGGGTAAAGGGAACGGATGGACAGGTTCGGCAGTTGCTGGTTCAACGGGAGCGAAGCAAAAGCGCCGTTCTGATGGCGGAAAACCCCTTTGTCCCGGGTGCCGATGAGCACACCGCCCCCGGTTTCGGCGGCGACGCAGGTAACGGCGCCGCCCTTCCAACCGGAGTTGCTGGCCAGCAGACTCCAAACGCCGTTGCTCCGGCACGCCAACGCTCCGTTTTGCCCCGCGATCCAGAGCGTTCCCGCCGCATCTTCACCAGCGGATTGCACGGCCGCGAAGGGGAGGCCGGCCGCCGGCCCCAGCAACTGCACGGCGCGGGGGCTGAGGCGATTGAGGCCGCCGCCGCGCGTGCCCACCCAGAGATTGCCTTCGGAGTCCTCGGAAATATTTATGATGTTGGGATGCGAAGTGCCCACGCTTTGGAGGCCTTGGGAATCAAAACGAAAAAGCCCGCCCGAGGAAGTGCCCAGCCATAAGCCGCGCGCCTTATCCTCATACAGGGCGGTCACCGCCACCTCGGTGAGGCCGGGTTCGAGTTTCAGTTCGGTCACCGCCTTCAGTTCCCCCCCCGCTTGGTAATGAAACAATTTCAGACCGGCGCACACCCAGACCCCGCCTTGGCGCGCCAACGCAATGCGGGCGGAGGGTTGATCCAAAGTGAGCAACGTCGCGAAGCGGCCGTCCCGCAAGACGCCCACGCGGCCGGCTTGGGAAAACCAGAACTGGCCTTGGGCGTCGGTCGTCAGCCAACAAAGGCCCTGTCCCACCAGTCCTTCGGCCGTTCCAAAGGCCTGCACTTTTCTCTCCTGAATCCGGAAAACCGCCCCCGTGCTGTCGCTAATCCAAATGTTCCCCTCCGCATCCTCCGCCATCGCCCGGGCGGGCGCTCCCGGTGAAGTTTCCATCAAGGTAATAACCTGCGTGACCTCGCCTGCGGCCACGCAGACGACGGTGCCGCCATCCCGGGCCAGCCACAACCGACCGCGCCGGTCCAGCAGCATGGCGCGGATCTGATCCGTCGTCGGACTGGCGGGGGTCGCGGCGGCGAATTCCTGGAAGCGCACGCCATCAAAACGGGACAACGAGCGATGCGTGGCGACCCACAGATAACCATCCGGCGTTTGCTCCAAACCCACGATGGTGTGCTCTGGCAAGCCGTCCTCCGTCTGCCAGGCCCGCGCGAACCACGCCGAATTCGTGCTCGCGCCGAGCGGCAAAGCGGCGAGCAACAGGAGCAGGCTCGCCCCCGCCCACCGCCGGCCACGGTAAATCATCGGCTTGAACACGCGGGACAAGTTAATCCCTGGCTGTGCCCGGGCAAGCCGCAAGGGAGGGAGGTGCCGAGTTGAACCCTGCCACCCAAAAGATGTGCCGATCAAAGTGGTTGGTAGGGTCATCGCGCTGCGCTGACCACCGGCCCGCCGCGTAGAGCGGCGCCGCCTGAGCACAACGAACCGCTGGGTTTACGCGGCCCGTGCAGGGCCGGAACCCTTTTCCACCTCATTCACCCCTTCCGCAAAGGCGTTGCGCCGCTGCACGCGGTGCTGGTCGGCGCAGCGCGCCGACCCTACCGCTTCCGTAGGCGTCAGTCCTGGAGGAAGGTGGGGTTTCCCGCATTTCCCGCGACCACTATGCCTGGCTCCCAAATCCGGCGGGAGGTAATTGCGATTCGGGCCGTCCGGTTTGCGGTTCGTCGGACGCTATCAACTCTTCACCTGGCAACGGCCACCGTCGTGTTTTCCGACCACCAGATCATATCTTTGACGGCATCCCCGGCCGTCACGTTGAGCGGGAGATTGTTATTGTACTTGGGCGCGGGCTTGATCTTTGATCCCCGCCATTTGTGGATTTCGGAGTGGCCATCGGCGAAGGAAAAGCCACAGGCGCCGTTGTGGTAGCTCGCCGGGAAATCTATGATTTGCGCGGTGGTGGCCGTGGGCTTGGCCATTTGCACCGCACAGGCCGCGTCATTGATGCTGTCCGGGTGCTCATCCACCAACACCCAGGTATTGGCGGGAATGACAATTTGGCTCGTCCGCCCATAGACCCGCCAAGGTGGGGCGGGCAGCCAGCCGCCAAAGTCAAACACCTGACTCATCGAGTTACTGCGAACGCGCGGCAGTCGCTTACCGCCGACGATTACGGTGGCCTGGTCCGCCGGACATTTCCAAATGTCGAAACTGTTCTTGCCGATGTACGGCATGAGCGGGCTTTTCGCGAGGTCTTGATTTACATCCCAGTTGCTCCGATTGCCGCCGTCAAAATTCAGACCGCCGGTACACCAGTTGACCCGCTTTTGCTGGGCCGGAACGTCCAAGGAAGCCAGCAGCAAGTCGTTGTAGTCGTCGGCATACATCCGCCACCCGAGCATCATCTGGCGCAAATTGTTCATGCAACTGATGCCTTGGGATTTGGTTTTCGCCTTCGACAACGCCGGGAGCAGCATCGCCGCCAGGATGGCGATGATGGCGATGACGACCAGCAGTTCGATGAGGGTGAAGGCCCGCTGGCGCGGGAGCGGGGAGAGCGTTGGGTTTGCTTTCATGGCACTGGATTCTAATGCGTTTGGCGCGGCGCGGTTCGGGCGAATTGCTTTGGGTTGCATTTGCGTCAGGTTAATCTAGCACCAGTTTATCCCTCCCTGATCGGTCGTCAATCTCTCTTTCACGCGGCGCCAGGCCGAACCGGACCGTAAACGCGCTTGCCAAACTAACGCCGCGCGATAATAGTAATTCAACAAGATCACCCAACTCCGCCAAACGGTGGCGGTCCGGTCCTTGATGGAATTATGAAACGATTAAACCAACCGCGCGCGTCCGGGAAACCGGACGGTTTCACTTTGATTGAATTACTGGTGGTCATCGCCATCATCGCCATCCTGGCGGCGATGCTGTTGCCCGCCTTGAGCAAAGCCAAGGAGAAGGCGCGCAGCATAAATTGCCTGGGCAACATCAAACAGTTGGCTTTGGGTTACACCATGTATGGGGACGATCACAACGATGACATGGTGACGTTGTATTTAATAGACATCGTGCCCCCGCCCGGCGCATTTCTTCCTGACGATGGGGTAACGTGGTGGGTGGATTTGCTCCGGCCCTATATTCAAACTACCAATGTCATCAAATGCCCCAGTGTACAACAAGCTACGTTCGGTATTGCGGCAAGTCATCCCGAACTGACGTCTTGGGATAAGAACAAGACAAAGCTGTCAAAAGTCAAACGACCGGTCGAAACGATTCCGTTTTCCGACTTCGGCTGGATTGGCAATTGGGTCGAAAAAGATCCAGACAAATGGGTTTCGGTACCCGGCGAGTTGCGGCCTTATTGGCGCACTCCAGTGAATACAGGTTATTACGACAGCACTCCCCAGCGTCCGGTAAACCGACACAATGGTCGGTGCAACACGGGCTATGTAGATGGCCACGCACAAGCGATCAAAGTCAGTCTCATTGGCTTACAATACTTTCCAGGAAAGAATGGCGCGGGTCAAGCCGCCACCGGCTCTAGCTTGTTCGGCGGCAACGGAAGACATGATCCTCGCTGGATGTGGGACCTGGAATGAAGTCGGACGAAACAGGGAACTTCGGCGACAAGGTTCAAGCCAATAAAACTAATCCCGCATGACAAAAGAGAAGCTGGTCCCACTGCTTGCCATTCTGGTGATTGCCGGCGCAGCGGCGTGGATTTTTCGCAGTCAGTCCGGCACCCAAAAGTTTGACCTGAATCCTTACCGGGCGCTGGGCGCCGGCACCGCGGAGGAAACCGCTAAGTTACTCGGCAATGCCGGCTCGGTGGTTGTCATTAGTCCCGACAACAGTGAATCCAAGAATGCCGCCGTGGACGGCCAACTGCAGTCCTTCCAGGACACGCTCCAAAAAACCAAGGCGCTGTCGATCGCGGCCACGGTAGAATTCAAAGTGACGCCGATGGAACGCATGGCCACGGGTGGAGCGATTCTGCGGGATCAGTTTCTCCAGGCATTGCAGAGCCATCCGAACGCAGGCGCGGTTGTTTTGTTTTGCCCCTTCCCGCCTCTGGCGCCGCAGGATTTCGCTACGCTGAAACAAAGCGGTATCAAAGTGATCGTTGCCTCCGCTTGCGTGCCGGGTTACCGAAAACTCGTGGAATCGCAGGTGATTCATCTTGCCATCGTCCCCCAGTTTGAACGCCCAGCGACGAGCAGCAATCCGCCAACGACCTTGCGGGGTTGGTTCGAGCAGGAATTCCTGGTGGTTTCGGCCGCGAACGCTGCAGCTTTGCCGTATTGAAAAGCGGATCGGAATCTATTTTTGCCGCCGCGTAACGTGGAGGCAATGCGGCAACGCTTGACGTGAGTTTTAACAAAGCATGAAGCTGAATCCTGCCAATGCCATGAATCGTCGCCGGTTTCTCCGCTCCACCGCCGCCGCCGGGGCCGCGGTCGCAGCTTTTCCCACCATCATTCCCGCCCGGGTCCTCGGGGCCGACGCTCCCAGCAAAAAGATCACGATCGGATTCATCGGTGCCGGGAGCCACGCCATCGGCTGGAATCTCCCCAAGTACCTCAAGCTGCCGGACGCCCGGATCCTGACCGTCTGTGATGTGGACCGCGAGCGCATGGATTTCGCCAAGACCAAGGTGGATGAGCACTACAAGAACAGCGATTGCACGATGACCACGGATTTTCGCGAGGTGCTCGCCCGTCCGGACATTGATGCGGTGATGATCACCACGCCGGATCACTGGCACACGCTGATCAGCGTCCTGGCCCTGCGCGCCGGCAAGGACGTGCAGTGCGAAAAACCCACGCTGACCATCGCCGAGGGCCGGGTCCTGATTGAGACCGTCCGGAAGCATAAAAAGGTTTTCCAGACCAGCACGGAAGACCGCTCGCTGCCGGAGTATCATCGCATGGCGGAACTGGTGCGGAACGGCCGGATCGGCAAGCTGCAAAAGATCGAGGTGATTCTGCCCAAGCAGCCCGGGGAAGCGGGCGATCCTACGCCCCAGCCGGTGCCGCCGGAGCTGGATTACGAAATGTGGCTCGGGCCGGCCCCGTTCGCGCCCTACACCAAGGGGCGCGTCCATTACAACTTCCGTTGGATCTGGGATTACTCCGGCGGGATCATCTGTGATTGGGGCGCGCACCTCTTTGACACCGCGCAATGGGGCAATGACACCGAGCACAGCGGCCCGGTGGAGGTCGAAGGCACCGGCACGCACTGGGAAGGCGGACTCTACAACACCGTCAAGGATTACGATGTCACTTACCGTTATGCCAATGGCGTGGTGATGACCTGCCAGCCCGGTAATCCCAGCCTCAAGTTCATCGGCACGAAAGGCTGGGTGGGCAACCGCGGCTGGCGCGGTCCGCTCGAAGCCAGTTCGCCGGAAATTCTCAACTCGGTCATCGCCCCGGACGAACTCCATCTTTTCACCAATCCTGACGGAGAGCACCGCAACTTCGTGGATTGCGTCAAGAGCCGAAAGGACCCGTATTTCCCGGTCGAGATCGGCCATCGCGTGGCCACCGTCTGTCACCTGGCCAATATCGCGATCAAGCAGGGACGCAAGCTCCGCTGGGATCCCCAAGCCGAACGCTTTGAGAATGATGCCGCCGCCAATGCCATGCTTTCGCGCCCCATGCGCGCCCCGTGGAAACTGGAAACGTGACCGGTCTTTCACCGGTTGCCGACGTAAAGGGGTCGCTCCCTCGTCTCCTACGAGGATGGAGTTTTCAAAGAAGAACTTCGTTCACTTACCTGATCCCGCGGGTTTCGTTTCCCGGCAAAGTTCGGCCAGGGCGGCATGCAGGAGCCGGCCCGTGTCCGGCCCGCAGGAGTTGACCTCGCCGTAAACGCCCTTGGAGCCGTAGAGATACGGCGGCTTTTCGTCCCATTCACTCTTGGGAATGATGTAGCCCAGTTCGTCGTTGGCCAGGCCGAAGACGAATTTGAGCCGGCCGGGCATGAGTTCGCGCAGCGCCGGCACTTCCACCGGCTCAATGTCGAAATCGC
>CAYHFK010000015.1:0-8567 GCA_964355895.1 uncultured Bifidobacterium sp.
TTGGAGGCGAGGGTCGGAATCGAACCGACGAATGCAGCTTTTGCAGAGCCGTGCCTTACCACTTGGCTACCCCGCCTTCCACTTGATCATCTTACCCAGCGTTTCTGTCCGGCTCAAGCGAAACAATTCTGGCCGGCTAAAATTGAACGCATTTAATTCTTTCAAAGGCGGTTCAAGCGAGTGGATTTGGTATCGAAGGACGCGTGAACGACTGGCCCAAGTCCGCGAATTTGACTGTCAACAGCACGCCGGCCGCGGAACTTAATTGGCTCTGCCGGATGGCAAATGGTTTTGCCTCATCCACGCGCATCTGCGGAACCACATCCGTTTGCTGGAAGGCCGGCATTGTGGACAGCCAAAGTGTCAAGGCCAGAGAGAGACGTGCGGGTCGCGCGGTTACGACGCGGGCAAGAAGATCAGCGGGCGCAGGCGGCACATCCTGGTGACCACGCTGGGCCTGCTGCTGATGGTGAGTGTATTGCCCGCCAACAATCCAGGATCGCGACGGCGCGCGCCAACTGCTGGCCAAAGCGTTTGCAGTGTATGGCCGGTTGCGCCAGCTGTGGGCCGAGGGCGGCTACGCCGGCCAACTGGTGAACTGGGTGGAACGGATGAGTCGTGCGCCTTGGAGATCGTCCGCCGCAGCGACACCGCGCGCGGCTTTATCGTGTTGCCCCGGCGCTCGCTGGGTCGTCGAGCGCACCTTGGGGCTACGAATACAATGATTGGTACGACTGCTATTCGGTTGCGTTCGTGAACATGAGCACGGCTGGAGCGATTCGAAGACGGAGGTATATCTGGAGTCGAGTCTTTACGACCTGAAGACGGACTCATCCATCCCTTAACCCGCCGGACACCGGCAGCCAGCGCCACCCGCTGCGAATGGCAAAATCCACTTCGCCGGGCGGTCAATCGCGACTGAGGCCAGCAATCCCAGCTGATTCCCGACCACTTGCCGCTTGCTCCCCTGCCCCGCCTGTTTAAGCTATCCCCGTGGACTGGTTCACTGACCGACATTGCTTCCTGCTGGCCGTCGTGCTGTACGGTGCGAGCATGATTTACTCGGTGTTTCTGTGGCGAAAAGGCTTTCGCCAGGATGACCGGGTGAATTATCTGCTGCTGTTCGCCGCGTTCGCGCTTCACACCTTCGCCATGGTTCTGCGCGGGTTCTCCCTCAATCGCTGCCCGGTCAATAATCTCTTTGAGGCCATGATGTTTTTTACCTGGACGACCACCTTTAGCTATCTCCTCGTGGGTCTCTTCCGGCGCTTTCGCTTTGTTGGCGCTTTCGCCGCCCCATGGTTGTTCGCCATCGGCGTGTTCGCCCTGATGCCCTCGCTGGACGGGCCGAAGACGGAATTCACCGGGGCGCTCGGAAGTCTGCACGCCGCCCTGATCATGCTGGCTTACGGCGCGTTTGGTCTCGCCGCCGTCGCCGCCGTGATGTTTCTCACGCAACAGCACAATCTCAAGTTCGACAAACTCCGCGCCGTGTTCTCGTTGCTGCCGCCCATCCAGCGGCTTGATGTGGTCACCAACCGCGTCGTCTTCGTGGGTTTTCTACTCCTGACCCTCGGGCTGATGGCGGGTGGCCGGCTGCCCCGGCCGGCGGGGGTGCCTTACTGGCAGGACGCAAAAGTATTGTGGTCCGCTTTCTTGTGGCTCTTGTATGCGGGACTTTTATTCAGCCGGATGAAATATGCGTTTGCCGGCCGCCGGTTCGCCCTCGGAACCATCGCCGTATTCATCTTCGTGCTCCTGACGTTCTGGGGCACGAACCTGCTTTCGGGCCTGCATCACCCATGAGCGTCGTTGTCATCGGCCTCAGCCACCGCTCAGCCCCCGTGGAATTGCGCGAACGGTTCGCCTTTGCCGAGGCGCGCATCCCGGCGACGTTACAGGAACTGCGCACCGCCGGAATCGCGGAAGAGGCGGTGATTCTTTCAACCTGCAATCGCGTGGAGATATATACCTTCACCGCGCTCGAACCGGCCCACGCCTTCCGTGCCTTGAAACAGTTTCTAGCCACCGCGCATAATTACCCGGCGCCGCTCGGGGAAGAACTGTACGCGTTGCACGAACCGCACAGCGTGCAGCATCTTTTCAAAGTCGCGTGCGGCCTCGATTCGATGGTGCTGGGCGAAACCGAGATTCTCGGCCAGCTCAAAAAAGCCTATGACCTCGCGCTGCAACACGGGCATACCGGCGCCCGGTTGAACAAGGCCTTTCAGCGGGCGTTCAACGTCGCCAAGCAGGTCCGCACGGAAACGAACATCCAGCGTGGCAGTATCTCGGTCGCTTCGGCGGCGGTGGGCCTGGCGGAAAAAATCTTCAGCACGCTCTCGGGCCACGAAGTCATGGTCATCGGCGCGGGCGACACGAGCGAGAAAACCGCGCGCGCCCTGCTCTCGCGCGGCGCCCAAAGCATCGTCGTGGCGAACCGCTCGTTTGACCGCGCGGAAACGCTGGCCAGGGAACTGGGCGGCCGCGCGGTGAAGTTCGACGGTTGGGCGCACGAGTTCGATAAGATTGACATCGTGATCAGCAGCACCGCCGCCCCGCATCACATCCTGGATCGCGCCAAATTGGAGCCGCTGATGAGGCGGCGCAAGAACCGCCCGTTGCTGTTGATTGACATTGCCGTCCCCCGCGACATTGATCCCGCCGTGAACCAACTCGACAACGTCTATCTCTACAACGTGGACGACCTCCAAAGCATCGCCCACGATTATCTTGAGCAGCGCAAGGAGGAAGTCTCGCGGTGCGAGGCGATCATCGAGGAAAAGGTGCGGGGCCTCCTGGACCAAACCGCCCGCCGGCACCCTTCCGCTAATTCACAAACCGCCGCTTCCAATGTCTGAACGCCCCATCATCATCGGCACGCGGGGCAGCGCGCTCGCGCTCGCCCAGGCCAACATGATTCTCGCCCAATGCCGCGCCGCGTTCCCGGCGCTCGCCTTTGAACTCAAGATCATCAAGACGACGGGCGATAAATTGCAAACCGCCTCGATGGCCAAGCCGGATGCCGCGTTGCCCAAAGGACTTTTCACCAAGGAACTCGAAGTGGCCCTCCTCAACGGCCAGGCCGACCTCGCCGTCCATAGCTTGAAAGATTTGCCGACCGATCTGCCCCCCGGCCTGATGCTCGCCGCCACGCCGGAGCGGGCGGATGTGCGGGACGTGTTGATTTACCGCTCGGCCGATAAGTCGTCGGGACCGAATGCAATTCGTGGTTTCAAGTCGCACACGGCGCTGAAGGATTTCCCCACCGGCGCAACCATCGCCACCAGCAGCACGCGGCGGAAGGCGCAATTGCTGGTCATCCGCCCGGATCTGAACATCGTGGAGATTCGCGGCAACGTGGCGACGCGCATGAAGAAGGTTGCCGAGCAGGCTGGACTGGACGCCACCGTCCTCGCGCTCGCCGGCATCACGCGCCTGAACTTCACCCTCGCGCCCGACGGCAAACTCCACGGCGACGCCGTGCCCGACGGCTTGCCACGTATAAGTGGAGTCCAAGCAAGACCTGAGTCACAGGCTTTACGTGGCTTGCTCGCCACCGTGCTCGACGTGGAGGTCATGTTGCCCTGCGTCGGCCAGGCCGCGATTGGGATTGAGATTCGGGCGGACGACGAGCGCATCGCCAAAATTTGCGAGCGGCTCAATCACTTCGCCACGTTTCAATGTGTCACCGCCGAGCGCGCGTTTCTGCACGGGATGGGCGGCGGCTGCCAAAGCCCCGTGGCGGCCTACGCCGAAATCACGGGTGAGAAAATCACGATGCGCGCCGTCTCCTTCCGCGACGGCCCGGCCAAACGCGCCGAGGGTAAACGTCCGATCAAGGAAGCGGCCGCGTTGGGAAAACAACTCGCGACGGAGTTGCGATAAAACCTGAAGCACAACTCAGCCCGGCGGTTGGTAGCGGTTATTTGTCTGCGTATTCACCGGGATATTGCCACGACGGATACTTGGGCCGGTGATAAAGATGCCCGGTGCGGGAATCGCGATAGACCCCGTGCCCAATATGCTTGCGGCTCATTTCGTCATGTAACGATTGGTTTTCACCGACGGAGTGTTGGTGATCGAGGGCTTTGGCCGGGTCGGCGCGGCAACGACATGATTCGTCGTGATCGCGGCGGGTTGAATGACTTTCGGTTGCGGCGGCGTACCGCAATCCCAGAGTTCCAACGGCTTGTCGCCCCATTGATAGCGGCCGGTGGGCATTCCCCGGAATTGAATTTCCCGCCCAGATATGCCCTGCGCCGGGGGTAAGTTCTTGACCGCGATCCACCGGACGTATTTTCCAGAGCCGGTGAGGAGGAAAAAAACATTGCCCTCGTTTTCCTGCACTTGACCATTCATATCCTGCCAAAGTTGGCTGCGGCGGATGTTGTACATCTGCCCGTTCACCACCCGGAATTCGTCCGCCTTGGGCGGCGCGGGTGGGATGACCTTCGGGCGTTCAGTCGCAAGCGGCGCCCGCCGGGACAAAGGAATTTGATCCGCCGTCTGAGCTGGGCAAAGATTGAGGTCGGCGGTGAACAAAATGACCGCCAGGACTGGTGCTGATAATATCTTATCAATTGTTTGGAACATTCTCATAAGATTGATGGCTTACATGAAGTCAAAGCCAATTCATTTTGATAGCTTTGAGATGAATTCTGCAATGTTCCATGAAGTGAAAGGCGCGCGGAAATGACATCTAGGACACATCATCGGAATTCCATGCCCGATATTTCCGGGCGACCTGCTCAAAGCAACATTGCAAGCCGAGCAAAATACTTGAACTTGATCCGGGCCTTTCGAGACACCCTTAAAACGAACACCTTGAAACTCGATTGTGTCCTTCGATTCATCATTCGGAAGTGTCAACTTCAATGCTGTATTTTCGGCTTGCGCCTTCTGCAAAAGCGCCGTGACGTTTTCTTTATCTGTAACGTACGACTCCATTTGCTCCCGCAACGGATGAAGTTTGTTGCGAAGTATGGCCGTAACTGGCGGAACTGTGTGTTTGACTATCAGGTCGTCCAGTTGTTGAAATTCGAGGGTGATATTCATAAAGCTGTTTATGGTAAACAAGATGTTTGATACATTTGGGCAACCCATAAAAATCACCAAAAAAAATGGTCGGGGCGGGGAGATTTGAACTCCCGACCTCTTGCACCCCAAGCAAGCGCGCTAGCCGGGCTACGCTACGCCCCGACCGAAAATCGGAACCAAGCCCGCGAAGATACTACCGGGTAAATGGCGCGGATCAACCACGAAGATTGGCCGATGACACCATCCTCCTTGTTCTCGTCCTCCTCCTCGAATTCTTCCCGCAAATGTAAAGACGAGGACGAACGCTCCGCTCACGCCCGCTTCTTCGCAATCGTGTGCGTCGCGTGGCCGTAGAACGCCTCGGCACATTCCATCAGCGTCTCGGACAACGTCGGATGCGGATGCACGGTCAGCGCGATGTCTTCGGCGGTCGCGCCCATTTCCATCGCCAGCACGGCCTCGGCAATCAATTCACCCGCGCCCGCGCCACAGATGCCCACACCCAGCACGCGTTCGCTGTCCGGATCAATCAACATCTTCGTGACCCCATCAGTGCGGTCGAACGACAACGCGCGCCCCGACGCCGCCCACGGGAATTTCGACACTTCGTATTTGATGCCGCGTTCTTTCGCCTCGGCCTCGGTCAAGCCGCACCACGCCAGTTCCGGGTCGGTGAAGACCACCGCCGGCATCACGATATGCTCATTGATGCTGTCCTCGCCATTGATGACTTCGACGGCGATGCGCCCTTCCTTGTGCGCCTTGTGCGCCAGCAAAATCCCGCCGGCGATGTCGCCGATGGCGTAGATGTGCGGATCGTCCGTCTGTTGCTTCGCGTTGACCTTGATGAAACCTTTTTCGTCGAGCACCACCTTGGTGTTTTCCAGGCCGAGGTCGGCACTGTTCGCGGCGCGGCCCACGGAAACCAGCACGCGGTCGTAAAGTTCTTCAACTTTCTTGCCGTCGAATTCCATCTCGACTTTGATCTGCTTGCCCACGGTGGACATCTTGTTCACGCGGGCTTTGAGCCGGATTTCCTTGAACGCCTTTTTTGCCGCAGCGACCACGGGCCGCGCGAGATCGGGATCCGCCCCGGCCAGAATACTGTCCAGCGCCTCAACCACCGTGACCTTGCTCCCGAGCGCGGCATACACCGTCCCCATCTCCATGCCGATGTAACCGCCGCCGACGACGAGCAAATTCTCCGGGATGTCCTCGATCTCCAGCGCCTCCGTCGAAGTCATGACGCGCGGGTTGCCGAGATCGAACGCCTTGGGCAACGCGGGCAACGAACCAACGGCGACAATGGCCGTGTCGAAATTCACAAACTGCTGCCCCTGCTCGTTCTCGACGCGCAACGTCTGCGAGCCTTCAAAGTAGGCCTTGCCCTGAATCACCTGCACGTTGCGCATCTTTGCCAGTTGCGCCACGCCACTGCCGAGCTTCGTGAGAATGGATTCCTTCCACGCCCGCAGCTTCGCCAAATCCACCGTCGGGGCGGCGAAGGTGATGCCGCGATGGTCGGATTCCCGGGCCGAAGTGATTTGGTGTGTGGCGTGAAGCAGGGCCTTGGAAGGGATGCAGCCACGATTGAGGCAAACGCCGCCGAGCCGCTTGTCGCGCTCAATGAGCAGGACTTTCTTGCCCAGGTCCGCCGCGTAAAAGGCCGCCGCGTATCCGCCCGGGCCGGCGCCAACGACTACGATTTCAGTTTTGATTGGGTCCATGAAAAATTGGAGTGATGGAGTGGTGGAGTAGTGATTAAATCTGTTCGCCCCCGTAGGCGATGTTGCTTTCTTTGAGTACGAGATGGTCAATCCAGTCGCCGGCCATTTCTTTGCGCTCAAGGCTTTCGACAAGTTTCAGAAGCCCGTTTTCGAGTTTGAAAGCGAGCGCGTTCAAAGCCTCAAAATCGTTTTGCAGGAGTTGGCCCGCCTTGTGATAGGCAATAAGCCCAGAAACGGACTCGCCAAGCGAGCCGAGGGCGTAATTCAAAAACTGCATGTACTCGCGGACGGAGCGACGACAATAACCCTCGGCAATGTTACGGTGGACCGAATCAGCCGCCGCGATCCCTTGCGATGTCACACGCCGCAAGTCGTAAGGAAAGGCCTTGAACACGTGGCAACATGCGACATAAAAATCAATGGCATCCTGCCACACGCGCAATTGCTGGTAGCCGCGATTCTTATTGCGATAACTCACTTCCATGTTCATTACTCCATCACTCCACGACTCCATCCCTCCGTTCAAAGCTTCACCGCTTCCTCCCGGAAATCCTGCATCGCCGCCACCAAGTCCACGATGAACCGCGCCGCCGCGCCGCCGTCAATGACACGATGGTCATACGACAAACCGAGTGGCGTCATCATGCGAATTTCCACTTTGCCGTCGCGTACCACCGGCTTCATTGCCCCGCGACCAAGGCCGAGGATGGCGACTTCCGGCTTGTTGACGATGGGCGTAAAATGCGCGCCGCCAATCGCCCCCTGATTGGAAATCGTGAACGTGCCACCCTTGAGTTCGTCGGCGGTCACTTTCCGGTCGCGCGCTTTCTGGGCGAGTTGCTCCAGTTCCTTCGCGAGATCGAACACGCTTTTCTTGTCCACGTCCCGGATAACCGGGACGATCAAGCCCGCGTCCGTGTCCACCGCGATGCCGAGATGAATGTATTCCTTGAGGACAATCTCGTTCGCAACTTCATCCAGGCTGGAGTTGAAGATGGGATGTTTCTTCAACGTCGCGGCCACCGCTTTCAAGACCAGCGGCGTCAGCGTCAGCTTCGTGCCCTTGGCCTCGTACGCGGCGGCGAACTTCTTCCGCAACTCGTTCAAGCGCGTGAAGTCCGCCTCGTCGAACTGCGTGACGTGCGGGATGGCGTTCCAGTTTTCCCACATGCGCCGGGCGATGACCTGGCGCAGAGGCGTGATGGATTTCTTGGTGACCGGCCCCCACTTGGAGAAATCAACCTGTTCGGCGGCGGGCTTCGCGAGCACAGCCGGAACCGCACCGGCGGACTTTCCTTTGGCCGCCGATTTTTCCAACCGCTGAATGTAAGCGCGCACGTCGCTCATCTCGACGCGCCCGCCCGATCCACTGCCACGGATCCTGCCCAAATCAATTCCCAACTCGCGCGCCACCCTGCGCAATGACGGTGACGACACCGGCGCCGCCACGCGCGGCGGCGTTTCTTCGTCGCCCGCAGCTTCGTCCGGCTCGTCTGCTTCCGGTTCCGGTTCGGTGCGCTGCACTGAAGCTTTCGGCGACGATGACGACGCGCCACCACTTTCGCCAAGCGAAAGAATGCGCTGGCCGATGGTGATTTTATCGCCGGCTTTGACGAAGATCTTGGTCACCACGCCCCCCGCCGTCGCGGGAATTGTGGCCACAGCCTTTTCGTTTTCGAGTTCGATGATGGTTTGATCCTTGGCGATCGTATCGCCTTCTTTCACGAAGACGTTGACCACGACGCCCGAATCCGAGCCCTCACCGAGTTTTGGTAATTTCAAATCCATAGTTCCAAAGGC
>CAYHFK010000015.1:8667-26041 GCA_964355895.1 uncultured Bifidobacterium sp.
CCGAATCCGAGCCCTCACCGAGTTTTGGTAATTTCAAATCCATAGTTCCAAAGGCTGAACAGCTTGGGGGAAACCGCGCGCACTTCCTAGAAAAAATTCTTCGCGGGAACGTTAAGGGGCGCATCCGGGCACTGCCCCCGGAGCGCCGGTCTCCAACCCGGCAGGCATTGGGTAGCTCCATTACTTGCCGCCCCCTCCCTTGCGCGGCGGAGCAGGCGAAGTCTCCCATCATTCAGAATTGAAACACGCTACGCTGGCCACGTTGGCCCTTCCCGGATGGTTCTGCCCTCATCCGGCGATAATAACCTCGATGCTCTTCGCGCGCAGTTGTTCGACGAGTTCCGTCGGCGCTTGGCTGTCGGTGACGATGGTGTGGACTTTGGAGAGATCACATAGTTGCGAGACGGAGCGCCGGCCAAACTTTGTGTGGTCGAGGCAAAAGATCACCTTCGCGGCAGCGCGCATCATGGCGAGTTGGATGTCAATCAGCAGTCCGTGTGAGTTCGTTAATCCATCGAGCGTGATGCCGCCGGCGCTCATCACCGCAACGTCCGCGTGAATTTTTGTGAACGCTTCCACCGCTAGCGGGCCAACCAGCACGCCGAGGCGCGGATAAATCACGCCACCGCTCAACACCAGTTCCACGCGACCGGCCGCCGAGTAAAGATTCGCCACGGGCAGGGAGTTGGTCACGATTTGCGGCGACTTGTCCTCCAGATATTTTGCGACGTGATACACGGTCGTACCGGCGTCAATGATCACGCTTTGGTTGGGACCGATAAGTTGAGCGCAGGCGCGACCGATGGCTTCCTTTTGATCGAGTTGGTGCGTGTCGCGCGCGGAGAAAGTGAACTCGTCGGACTTGGGCGTGATGATCCGCGCTCCGCCGTGCGTGCGCCGCAATCCACCCGCCGCTTCCAACACCGTGAGGTCGCGCCGCACGGTCGAGATCGAAGCCCCGACGTGCTTGGACAAATCTTCAAGCGACGCAAACTCCACCTCTTGGAGATAGCCCTCAAGGCGATGTTTGCGCTCTTCTGCCGTCATAAGACTGTTCACCTCTTTTGGACTTCAAGAACCGAGATTAACTTTCCCATGAAATGAAAATCGTGCTTACCCGCTAGGAAAGTAAACGACGCGTCCGCTTCGTTCGTGGCAGACTTGGTGATGTCGGCTATTCCGACGAACTGAAGCGTGATGGGGACTTTGGAATCGATCCTCAAATTGCAAGCAAGCTGGTCGTCATCATTTCCTTCTATGGAAGCGGTGCCCACTACGGTAGAGTCTAGGTAGTTTGTGTCCCCCAGAATATAGGTTGATCCTCTTGGTAAGTGCATTCCCTTAAAGTTGAGTTGGAAGTCCTTTCGATTTGTTGTAACCCATCCAATCTCAGCCGCCATGCCGCTTCCTTCATATTCAGAAACCAATTTCCCATCCTCACATAGACCAACAGTAATCGAGTGGAGCTTTAAAGCCTCTCCCTGTTTCGATTCTTTCTGTGAACGGCTACACGAAGCCACAGCAAGGGCAACGAGCACGATAAGAAGGCCAGAATAGCCCATTTGTTTCTTTCTTGCCGTCATTCGGGCAATAAGATGGTAGATGTTGGAATATATTGCAAGATGTTTGTTGACGCGCAGGCTGATTCGGTCAAAAGTGTGCAAGTTATGGCCGTTGCTGCATCCGCACCACATAGATCTGTCGTCGAACACATGGTTCGACAGGCGGTGTATTCGCGTCTCGGCAAACCGCTGCCCCGCACCGCGAGCGCGCCCAATCCGCTCGTCGTCAACATCAGCGCACGCCATTGCCATCTCACCCCCGAAGCGGTCGAGGCTCTTTTCGGCAAGGGTCATCAGCTCACCGTTCACAAGTGGCTTTATCAGGATGGGCAGTTCGCGGCGAAGGAAACCGTGACGCTCATCGGCCCGCGCAGTCGGGTGATCTCGAATCTGCGCATCTTGGGCCCATGCCGGAGTCTAAACCAGGTTGAACTCGCCTACACGGACGCCATCGCGCTTGGGTTTGAAATTCCGTTGCGCGCGTCGGGCAACATCAAGGGTACGCCGGGCGGGATGTTGATGGGGCCCGCGGGATTTTTCGAGATGTCGGACGGGGTCATCCGCGCCTTGCGACACGTTCACATGAGTCCGACGGACGCAGATTTTTACAGCGTGAAGCACGGCGAGAATTTGCAGCTCAAGATCGGCGGTGATTGTGGCATCGCGCTCGACAAGATGCTTTGCCGTGTGGACAACAGCTTCAAACTGGAAGTCCACATTGACACGGATGAAGGCAACGCGTGCAACTTGCAGCCGGACACGCCGGTGGAACTGGTGAAATAATTTTTCGCAACGACGCAAACATTAACCCAAACAGGAGAAATCAAAATGAGTGAAGCATTAGGAATGATCGAAACCAAAGGCTACGTCGGCAGCGTGGAAGCCAGCGACGCCATGGTTAAAGCGGCCAACGTCAAGTTGGTCAAAACCATCCCCATCGGCGGCGGCCTCATCACCGTGCTGGTCCAGGGCGACGTCGGCAGCGTGAAAGCCGCCGTGGACGCGGGCTCAAAAGCCGCCGCCAAGGTCGGCGAACTCGTCAGTTCGCACATCATCGCGCGGCCCCACGAGGATTTGCTGAAAGCGTTCCTCGGCAACAGCGTGCCCGCGAAGTAATCATCAACTCTGAACCATCAATAAACTATGTCACAACAAGCATTGGGAATGATCGAATGTAAGGGCCTGTGCGCGTCGCTCGAAGCGTCGGATGCCGCGCTCAAAGCCGCGAACGTGCAGCTCACTGGCTGGGAAAAAATCGGCAGCGGCTATGTCACCACGTTTTTCCGTGGCGACGTGGCCGCCGTGAAAGCCGCGACGGATGCCGGCGCGGCCGCAGCGGCCCAAGTCGGCACTGTCGTCAGCGTGCAAGTCATCCCGCGTCCACATGAAGGATTGAGCGGGCTGGGGAAGTGGTTGCAATAAACTGTTCCTCTCCACTTGTAGGAGCCGACGTAAGGAGGCTCTAACTTGTCAGTGGAGAAATGAGCCTCCTCACGTCGTCACCTACGAATGAACGGATGAAAATATTGGTCGCCAATATCGGCTCGACTTCGCTCAAGTGGCGGCTGTTCGATTTTGCGAACAACGCCGAGCGCCTTTTGCACAAAGGCGGCTTCGAGCGCGTCACTGATTATCCGTCGGCGATTGACGATTGCCTTGCGCAGATCAAAGATGCGGGCCACATCGCCAGCGAAAGCGACCTCGCTGCCGTCGGCTTCAAAACTGTCCTTGCCAAGGATGTTACCGGCTGCGTGCGACTGGACAACCGCGTGCTGAGCGCGATGGAGGCCTACAACGGCCTCGCCCCGGCGCACAATCCCCCCTACATCACCGGTATTAAGCTGTTCGCGCAACGGATGCCCGGTGTACCGCTCGTCGGATTGTTTGAGACTGCGTTCTACCAGTTTGCCCCCGAGGCCATGATGCGTTACGCCGTGCCTGCGGCCTGGCATGAAGCAGGAATCCGCCGCTTCGGCTTCCACGGCGCGAGCCATAAATTTATCGCCGAACGGTCGGCAGAATTGCTCGGTCGCCCCGACGTGGCTGAACGCGCGCGCCGACTTTATCTCGACGGCGGCCGAACCAAAACTGCCGGCGCTCCGTTACGCGTCATCTCCTGCCATCTCGGCGGCAGTTCGAGCGTTACGGGAATTCTCAACGGCGCGGCCATCGGCACGAGCATGGGCATGAGCCCGCAATCCGGCCTGCCCCACAACAACCGCGTCGGCGACCTTGATGCCGAAGCGATACCCTATGCGGTAAAAACGCTCGGCATCACGATTGAAGAAGCACAGCGGCAACTCACAAAGGAATCGGGCCTCAAAGGATTGAGCGGCTTGTCCAACGACATCCGCGACATTGCCACGGCGGCGGAGCAAGGCAACACGAAGGCCAAACTTGCCCTCGATGTGTTTGTGGCCAGCGCGCGGCACTGGATCGGCAGCTACTTTTTTGAACTCGGGGGCGCGGACGCAATCGTCTTCACCGCCGGCATCGGCGAGAACCAGGGCGAACTCCGCGCCGCCATTTGCACGAACCTCGACCAGCTTGGCATCGTACTCGACGCGGGGAAAAATTCCGCCACCCGCGCCATTGAAGCCGTCATCAGCGCTCCCAACTCGCGCGTGAAGCTCATGGTCATCCCGACGAACGAAGAACTCGTCGTCGCCCGCGAAACGAAACGTTTTTTGGAAAACGCCCGAAACTAAAGTCTCAACCACAACCATCAACCGAAAATAAAACTATGCCTCAAGCCATTGGAATGATTGAAACCCGCGGCCTCGTCGCCCTCGTCGAGGGCACGGACGCAATGCTCAAAGCCGCGAACGTGGAACTCGTCGGCCCCATGACCCAGGTCGGCAACGCCCTCGTCACAGCCTGCGTTGTCGGCGATGTCGCTGCCGTCAAAGCCGCCACCGACGCGGGGGCGCAAGCCATCAAAGCCATCAAAGGCGAAGTGGTGAGCGTTCACGTCATCGCCCGTCCGCACGCGGACGTGGAAGCGGTGTTACCGAAGAAGAAGTAGTCAGTAAGTCAGTATTCAGTGTTCAGTTTTCCGTCGCCGTGTGCGACCGGGACCAACACTGAAGACTGAAGACTGAAAACTGAATACTGTTATGTTCCTCGCCAAAGTCGAAGGCTCGGTGGTCGCCACTAAAAAGGAAGCCGCCATGAACGGTCGCAAGCTGCTCCTGTTGCGCCCGCAATTGGTGGACGAAAAAGACCCCACCAAATTCCGCCCCGGCGCGAACACCATCGTGGCGGTGGACAGCGTGGGCGCGGGCATCGGCGAACTGGTGATGTTCTGCCAGGGCAGCAGCGCACGGCTCGCCGCCGGGCTCAAGGACGCGCCCGTGGACGCCGTCGTCATCGGCATCGTGGATTCGGTGGACGTGTTGGGGAAACAGATTTTCAGCGGAAAGTCGCAATAGGAGCGCGGCCAGCCTTGGCCGCACGCTCGCATGAAAGAGAACAACAAATTTCAATCTCGCGGACAAGGCTGTCCGCGCTCCAATAAGCCATGAGTGCCGTGAACGAAACTTTGATCCGTGACGTGGTGGCCGAGGTGCTTGGCCGAATCGGTGGAACGACCACAGCAAAACCCGCGTCTTCCGCTGCGCCATCTGCGCCCGCCGCGGCGTGCGGATGCAATGGCAAGAGCCACTCGGCCAGCAACCCCGCGTTGCGCGGCAAATTCGGTGTGTTTCAAGACGCAGGCGAAGCCTGTGCCGCCGCGCACGAGTCCTTCTTGCTGCTCAAGCAGAAGGGGGTTGCCGCCCGCCGCAAGATTGAAGAGATCATCAAGACAATGGCGGAACGGAACGCCGAGGTTTGGGGCAAGCTCGAACTGGACGAGACGAAAATCGGGCGGCTCGATCACAAGATTGCCAAACTCCAGATCATCAAGCTGGTGCCGGGCGTGGATTGGCTGCGTCCCGACGCTCGCAGTGGCGATCACGGCATCACCCTGGAAGAATACACCCCGTTCGGCGTTATCGGCGCGGTGACGCCCAGCACGCACTCGATTCCCACTTTGAGCGGGAACATCGTAAACATCGTCGGCGCGGGAAACGCCGTCGTGTTCAACGCGCATCCGGGCGCGTCACGTTGTGCCGCAGCGGCGGTGCGGGCCTACAACGAAGCCATCTTCCGCGAGACGGGCATTGAGAACATCGCGTGTGTCGTCGAGAAGCCGACGCTGGAATCGTTCAACGCAATTTGCCAACACGAAGCCGTAAAGTTGTTGCTCGTCACGGGCGGTCCGGCGGTGGTGAAGGCGGCGATGCAGACGGGCAAGCGCGCGATCTGCGCCGGTCCGGGCAATCCGCCGGTATTCGTGGACGACACCTGCTGCGCGACGCGGGCGGCCAAGGCCATCATTCAGGGCGCGGCGTTCGACAATAATTTGCTCTGCATTGGCGAGAAACAAGTTTTCGTGCTGGATCACGTCGCCGACAAATTGATGGCGGAGATGGCCAAGCACGGCGGCGTGCGGCTGAACTCCAACCAGCTTGAGCGACTGACGAAGGCGGCGTTCACTTTCAAGGAGGGGCAAGGCGGCGGTTGCGCTCATGCCAGCGTCAACCGGGATTTCATCGGCAAGGACCCGTCGGTGCTCGCGCAAGCCGCCGGCGCGGACATCAAGCCGGACACGCAGTTGTTGTTTGCAGAGACGGATGCGAAACATCCGTTCGTCGAGGAAGAGCAGATGATGCCGATGTTGCCAATTGTGCGCGTGAAGAGCGTTGAGGAAGGCATCGAGCGTTCGTTGGAATCCGAGCACGGCTACAAGCACACGAGCATCATCCACTCGCACGATGTGGAAAACATTACCGCGATGGCGCGCACGCTGGACACGACTTTATTTGTGAAGAATGGCCCGTCGCCGGCCGGCCTGGGTCTGGGCGGCGAAGGCTATTTGAGTTTCTCGATTGCCACGCCGACCGGCGAAGGCATCACGAACCCGCGCACGTTCACGCGCGTCCGCCGCTGTGTGATGGTGGACAATCTCCGGATTTATTAGCCACAGATGATCACAGATAAACACAGATTTGAATCTGATTGCGAGGCGGAGAGTTTCGACATCTGTGTCCATCTGTGCCGATCTGTGGCTTTTGCTTTATGCTTTTAGCTCGCGTCGAAGGCAACATCGTCGCGACCCGGAAACATCCGAGCTTCGAGGGCTGGCGATTCGTGATTTGCCAGCCCATCGGTGCAGGCGGCCAACCGGAGGGCACGCCGCAGATCGCGATTGATGCGCATGGCGCGGGCCTGCACCAGCAGGTGGTGATTTCGTCGGACGGCGCGGCCGCGCGCAAAGCCGTGGGCGTGGAAAAAAGTCCGGCGCGCTGGTTGGTGATTGGCGTGGTGGATGAAAGCGAGCCGGGGGTGCGCGTATGAAATTGGGCACGGTGATCGGTCGCGTGACGTTGAGCAAAACACTGAAGCCGCTCGAAGGCGGGCGTTATCTCATCGTGAGTCCGTTCAGCCGGGAGCAATTTGCCGCCGGTCTCGATGCCCCGCCCCGCATGGGCAATGACCCGAGTCTGGTGGTCTATGACGATCTCGGCGCAGCGCCGGGGCATGTGATTGGCTACATCGAAGGCCGGGAAGCGGCACAACCGTTCGCGGAGCCGACGCCGATTGACGCCATCAACGCCGCGCTCGTGGACGAAATGTTTTACAGCCCGTGGAAGGGTTGAGTGAAATTGGATTTGGAATCTGAGCCATGAAAAATGTTATCAGCCTGCGCGATGTGGAAGACATGGTCCGCAACGGCCAGAGTCTGCACAATCTTCCCCCCGACGCCATTCTCACGCCGTCGGCGCGGGATTTCTTGCACGACTTGGAATCCAGTGCGGGTATGAAAGCAGTCGCGAGCGCGAACGCTTCATCTACGGCACCGGCTGGCAAACCGCAGCCACCGAGCAAGCCGTTGACCTCGAAATCGTCAAAGGCTGAACTGGAAGCATTCTTCAATTCCGCTTACGCGCACAGTTTGAAGGAACAGATTTGCGAGATGGGACATCGCCTCTGGAAACGTGCCTATGTGGATGGCAACGGCGGGAACATGGCCATCCGGGTGGGCGAAGATATTGCGATTTGCACCCCGACGCTGGTCAGCAAGGGTTCGCTCAAGCCGGAAGACATGTGTCTCGTGGATTTTGAAGGCAATCAACTTTGCGGGACGAAGAAACGCACCAGTGAAATCCTGATGCACTTGCAGATGATGAAGCGGCAGCCAAAAGCCGTAGCGACGTGTCATTGTCATCCGCCCTACGCCACGGCGTTTGCGGTTGCGGGCATCGCGCCGCCGACTTGTATGTTGCCGGAGTATGAAGTGTTTTGTGCCGTCGGGGTGGCGCCATATCGCACCCCCGGCTCGCCGGAGATGGGCAAACTCGTGGCCGACCTGACTGACCAATACAACACCATCCTGATGGCCAATCACGGCGTCGTGACGTGGAGTCACAACAACATCGAGGAAGCCTATTGGCGCATGGAAATCATCGAAGCCTATTGCCGCACGATCGTCGTGGCCGGACAACTCGGCAAGCCAATCAATACGTTCACCGGCCCGCAGATGAAGGAACTGCTCAACATCAAGCAAAGCCTTGGTTTCGTGGACCCACGCTTTGGCATGAAGGAATGTGAACTCTGCGACAGCGGCGAATGGCGTCCGGGCGTGTCCTGCGCCGTGCCGCCAAAACAAGAGACGGGCGCCGGTTACGATGCGGAGGCCGAGAAAGCGGTGCAGGCGATCACGGACCAGATTTTGGCGCAGATGAAATAGCGCGCATGAAATCCCTCGACCGAAAACTTGCGGAGGTCAAAGCCAATCGCGCGTCGCGCGCGTTTATCATCGCGGATGCAAAGGACGCGGACATGGCGTTTGGCGCGCGGGCACCGGGGCCGCGTTCATATCTCGCCCAGCGCGGAGCGCGACCCGGGCAATTCTCGCCGGAGGTTTGGTCGCGCGACGAGTTTGGGTATCGCAACCTGCCGGAGTTCCTCGACATCATCCGCGAGGTTACGCATCAGGGGTTGATTGACATCATGTTGATGTCCGCGTACGTGAACGAGCAACTCAGCATCAAGGAAGGGTTGTTCAAGAACTCACATGTCACGCCCGCGGCGCGCGCGAACGACACCACGGACGTTTGGGCGGTGCGCCACGGCTGCTACACGCGGGAGCCGTCGCAGCCGTTTCGTTCGGCGAGCATTGATCAGATTCAGTGCGGCGAGATTGAGTGCGAACGCGCCGGCGGCGATTTTCCCGGCGCGAATCTCGGTCTCTACTCGATCACTTACGTGAACGATTTGGAGCAGGACCGGGAAGCGCTGCTTTGGTACAAGGAATTTCGCGCGGAAGCGGAGCGGAAACAATTCCGGCACTTTCTGGAAGTGTTCGATCCCAACGTCAACAGCGGCATCGCCCCCGAAAAGCTGGGCGAGTTCATCAACGACAACATTCTGCGCACGCTCGCCGGTGTGCCGGAGTCGGGGCGGCCGGTGTTTCTGAAAATTGTTTATCACGGGCCGCGAGCCATGGAGGAGCTGGCGCAATACGATCCCAATCTGGTCGTGGGCATTCTGGGCGGCAGCGCGGGCACGACGTACGATGCGTTCAAACTGATTCACGACGCGCAGAAATACGGCGCACGCGTGGCGCTGTTCGGTCGCAAGATCAACAACGCGGAGCATCAGCTGGCGTTCATCGAGATGCTGCGGCTGATCACGGATGGCAAGATAAGTCCCGACGAAGCGGTGCGCGCATATCACGGCGTGCTGCAAGGCAAAGGCATCCAACCGCAGCGCGCGCTCGACGAGGATTTGAAACTCACGGATCAGACGATGAGTTATGATGGCAGCGCGGCACGCCGGGCGACGGTTGAGGTGCGCGGTAATGCCCTGGCTCAATCGAAGTCCGCCGGGAAAGCCGAGGGCGGCAAGCTCCCGAACGCCCCGACGGGGCGGTTGGACTGGCCGAAGCGCCCCGACGGTTCGCCGGATTTTGCGAGCATGACCGGCGGGCAGCGATTGGCGTACGATCAGTGGCGGCTGGGGCGGAGATTCGACTGAGGCCTGCCAGACTTTTGCGGATACGTTTTCGCTTCTCCGACCACGCGCAGACTTGACGTCGCCAACGTCAGTGAACAGTCTCGTCACCCGTCAGGTTGGTCGGGTCCAAGGTTGGCATGAACCACAGATTGTCCAAACAACGCCGCCATTCCGTTTTGGCGCTGGGCGTCGGGTCGTTCGCTTTCAGCGTCGCGCAAACGCTGAAGGAAAACGGCGCAACAACCGCCACGTACCTCACGCGCGACTATGGGCACTTCCCACCATCGCTCGCCGGGCCGGTGTTTTCGCGCGAGGCCCATCCGAGTCCGATGCGGCTCATCAAGGAGCGCGGCGTGGAACTCGTCGTGCCGCAGTCCATAGATTGGGCGCAAGCGCCATGGGCCGAGGAGTTGCTGAAGTCCGGCGTGGGAATTCTCAGCCCGACCCGCGAAGCGATGCGGATCGAACGCGAGCGGGACTTCGCGCGCAAACTATGCGCGGAATACAAAATTCCCTTTCCGCACGCTCACGTCGCGCGCAACCGCCTCGAAGCCGAGCAAATTCTCGCGCGCCATCCCGCGCCTTATGTCATCAAGAATCCGCTCTGCTCGCCGACGAGCCCGGTCCACACGATTCTTTGCGAATCCATCGAGGACACGCGGTCGTGGCTCAGGCATGTGAACTACGCCGAAGGGATTTTTTTGCAGGAGTTCGCGGGCCGCGCCGAGGCGGGCCACATCGCGCTGGTCAGCGGCGGCGAGATTTATTCGCTGGTCACGAATCAGGAATACAAGCGCGCGTTCGATGGCAACATGGGCATCGTGGCCGGCGCTCCGCTCGGCGGTCTGGTCGAACGCGACCCCGACGACAAATACGGTCTGGCGCGCGAGTTGATTCATCCGCTGCGGCCTTGGTTGCGGGCGGTGAAATACCGCGGACCAATCCAGGCCACCGCCGTGCGGCGGCGCGGCAAATGGTGTGTCATCGAATACAACATCCGCATCGGCGTCACATCCGGCGCAATGATTCTGCGGCTGCTGGCGAATCCACTGGAAACGTTGCTCGGCGCGGCGCGGAATCGGAAGTTGGCGCCGCATTTCGTGGCGGGACGGAAGTTTGGTTGTTCGATCACGCTGGCGGGCTATGGCTATCCTTACGTGCAAATCAAAGGCCCGCCGTTGCCCGTGGACGTAACGACGCCGTTCGACCGCGGCGACGGCGATGTGTGGTGGAACGAAGTCACGCGCGACGGCGATGAACGACTCGTTGCAACGGGCCATCGCATCGCGGACGTGATCGGTTTCGGCAAGAACGTGGCGAGCGCCATCGCGAAAGCTTACTCGAACATCCGACGCATCCGGTGCGAGGGGAGTTACTTCAGGACGGACATTGGCAGATCGCTATGGCCGCCGGGGTGCGAATGAACAAGCCGAACGATTTTTCCTGTGAGCACACTCATTCAAGAACTCGTTGAAACGCCGACACCCGCCACCTGGACGGGTGACGCCGCCGCGCCGCGTGATGAAACCGCGCCGTTGTCCGGCGATCGTCCGCCGCGCCCGGCGTGGATCGAGATTGATCGCGAAAAGTGGCGGCGCAATTTCCAACTGCTCCAGCGCGACAAACCGCCGGCGCTCCAGTTGCTCTCCGTGGTGAAGGACGAGGCTTACGGCCATGGCGCGGTTCACGCGGCGCGCACGGCGGTGGACAGCGGCGTGAAGTTTCTCGCGGTCGCCACGGTCGACGAGGCAATGACGTTGCGCGACGCGGGCATCCGGGCCCGTATCCTGTTGCTCGGCGACCGTCAGGAATCCGAATTACCGTGGTGTGTGGCGCATAATCTCACCTGTTGCGTGAGCGAACCGCGCACGGTGGTGAAACTCGGCGAACTCGCCGCCCGCGCGGGCACACGCGTGCCGGTGCATTTGAAAATCAACACCGGCATGAACCGTTACGGCGCGCGTTGGGACGAGGCCTTGCCGCTCGTCGAAACGATTCTTGTCACGAAATCGCTGGCGCTCGAAGGCGTGCTCAGTCACTTCGCGCAATCCGACGAGACGGAGAAAGCGTTTGCGCTGCGGCAACTCGCCCGGTTCGACGAAATGTTGCGCAGCCTCGAAGTGCGGGGCGTGACCGTGCCGTTGCGCCATCTTTGCAACAGCGGTGGGTTTCTGGATTTGCCGCAGGCACACTTCGACATGGTGCGCGTCGGCATCCTGCCGCTGGGCGTTTTCCCATCGGCGGTTTGCCGCCGCATCGCGGGAATCGAAGCCGTGATGAGCGTGAAGGCGCGCATTGCCGCCATCCAGAATCTCCAGCCCGACGATCATGTCGGTTACGGGATGCGTTACACGGCGCGCGCGCCGCGCCGCATCGCGGTGTTGCCCCTCGGCTATGGCGATGGTTTTCCGCGCGTGCGCAACCAGGGCTTTGCGCTTGTTCACGGCCGGCGCGCCCCGGTAATCGGCGGCGTGGCAATGGACGCGCTGACGGTGGACATCACGGAAATTCCCGAGGCGCAACTGTGGGACGAAACCGTGTTGATGGGCCGGCAGGGCGGGGAGGAAATCTCCGTTCATGAAGTGGCGAAGCTGAAGAACTCGGCGGCGTATGACGTGCTGTGCAGTTGGCGCGGGCGGTTGCCGAGAATTTATCTGGGCGACCAACGCGCGGCATGAAGCTCCTGTTCTCCGAAGCGAAGCCCGACTACGGCAATTACATTTTCCAGTACGCCATCTGGGCTTTTCCCGAACCGGGCGAGACGCCCGCCGATTTGTTCAACGCGGGCTTCCTGCCGTCGTCGCGCAACCTGGATCGCTTCTACCTGTGCCGCCACGTCCGCGTGAAGCTGCCGGAATTTCAGCCGTCGTCGGAGAACCGCCGCATTCTGCGCAAAGGCGAAGGCATTTCCTGCGAACTCATTCCTCGGGCCCAGTTCGATTACACCCCGACGCGGCGGGAATTCTTCAAGCGGTACGCCGACGCGAAGTTCGGCGTGGATGTGATGAGTTTCGAGCGGTTGGATTCGCTGTTCGCTTCGCCGATCATCTCGCATCTGCTGGTGTTCACGGATACGGCGACGCGCACGGAGGTCGGTGTGGCGACGCTTTACGTCGAGGGCGGCGAGTTTGCGTATTACTACTACGCCTTCTACGATCTGGCTCACGCGAATCGCAGCCTCGGCATGTTCATGATGACGGCGGCGGCGACGCTTTTTGCCGGGCGCGGCTTCAGACATCTCTATCTCGGCTCGTGTTACGCGGAGAACGCGCTGTACAAGACGCAGTTCGCGGAGGCGGAGTTCTTCAACGGCTTCCGATGGTCGGCGAACCTGGAGGAACTCAAATTCATCCTGCGGCGTGGCCAGGGCGAGCTGCGCCAGCACCTGCTCGAATGCGAAGAGTTTCGGCGCAAGTTTTACGAGGATGATCTGCCGGCGATGGTGGGGCAGGGCCTTTCATGCACTCTGCGCAGGAATCAATGCTGAGTTCAAAGCGGGTAGCGGAAGGCGGGAAACTTTTCGGACTCACAAACCCGCCCAAATCAGGTTTCTCTCCTTGCCAAAGTTTTTGCTTCTTCGCAGACTGGCGACGGATCTGAAAACCATTAGAAACTGGTGCATATGAGCAAATCGGCAAAACTGGAACTCGACGGCAAGGCCTATTCTCTCCCGGTCGTGGTGGGCAGCGAGGGCGAGCGGGCGGTGGACGTTTCGGCGCTGCGGGCGGAAACCGGCTACATCACCCTCGACGACGGCTACGGCAACACGGGTTCCTGCCTCAGCAAGATCACTTTCATTGACGGCGAAAAGGGCATTCTGCGTTATCGCGGCATCGCCATCGAGGAACTCGCCGAGCACTCCACCTTCATCGAGACGGCGTATCTGCTCATCTACGGCCACCTGCCGAACCGCGAGGAACTCAGTCGTTTTTCAGATTTACTGACAGCCAGTCAGAATCTCCATGAGGACATGAAGTATCATTTCGAGGGTTTCCCCTCGAGCTCGCATCCCATGGCGATTCTTTCGGCGATGATCAATGCCGCCAGTTGCTTCTACCCGGAAGTGATGAACGGCACCAATGCCAGTGATTTTGCGCTGAATACGGCGCGGTTGATTTCGCAGGTGCGGACGATCGCCGCTTTCTCGTATCGCAAGTCCCAGGGCCGTCCGATCATCTATCCCAAGAACACCTACAAGTACACGGCGAACTTCCTGCACATGCTGTTCTCCGATCCGTACGACGACTACCTGATCAAACCGGAGGTGGTGCGGGCGCTGGATTTGATTTTCCTGCTGCACGCCGATCACGAGCAGAACTGTTCCACGGCCACCGTTCGCATGGTGGCCTCCAGCCAGGCGAACATGTATGCCAGTTGCGCCTCGGGCGTCTGTGCCTTGTGGGGGCCGTTGCATGGCGGGGCCAATCAGGCCGTGGTCGAGATGTTAATGGACATTCACAAGTCCGGCGACGACGGCTCGAAGTTCATCACGGCCGCCAAGGACAAGACCAGCGGCAAGAAGCTCATGGGGTTCGGCCATCGCGTTTACAAAAATTACGATCCGCGGGCGAAGATCATCAAAAAGGCGTGCGACGAGGTGTTGAAAACGCTGAAGATCTCAGATCCATTGCTCGACATCGCCATCAAACTGGAGGAGGCGGCGCTCAGGGATTCTTACTTCGTCGAACGCAAGCTCTACCCGAACGTGGATTTTTACAGCGGGATCATCATGCGCGCCATCGGGATTCCAGTGGAGATGTTCACGGTGATGTTTGCCATCGGGCGCATGCCCGGCTGGATCGCGAACTACAAGGAAATCCTCGAAGACAACAAAGCCCGCATCTATCGGCCCCGCCAGGTTTACACGGGGCCGACGATTAATTCGTATATCCCCCTGGCGAATCGGAAATAGCTCCGCCCCTGCGGCGCCGCGATGAAGAAAATCCTGGTCATTGACGATGAAGAGTGGCTGCGCGAGATGGTGCAGATGGCCTTGGAGCAGCGCGGCTACACGGCGATCCAGGCGCCGGACGGGGCCGCCGGCGTCGAAGCCGCCCGCAAACAATTGCCCGACCTCATTCTCTGCGACGTCAACATGGGCCAAATGAACGGCTACGCCACGTTGTCCGCCCTCCGCGACGAACCCGCCACCGCCACCATTCCGTTCATTTTGATGACCGGCCAGGCGGATAACGAAGGCATGCGGCACGGCATGGAACTCGGCGCGGACGACTACCTGCCCAAGCCCTTCACGCTCGACGAGCTTTACAAGTCCGTGGACGCCCGGTTCAAAAAAACCGAGGCGGTCCGGGCCCAAGCGGAGCTAACTTTATCCAGCTTGCGCGACAACATCACCATGCTGCTGCCGCACGAATTTCGGACGCCGCTCAACGGCATCCTCGCTTATGGCGAAATCCTCGCCGCCGACGCCGGCACGCTTTCGCCCGAAGAAATTGCCGAAATGGGCCAGGTCATCGCCCAAAGCGGTCACGCGCTGGAGCGGCTCATCGAAACCTTTCTGGTTTACTCCCAGCTCGAAGTACTGCAAGCCGACCCGCAAAAGGTCAACACCCTGCGCCGCAAACACACCGCATCGCCCGCGACGCTGATCGAGCAGGATGCCCGCAAGCAGGCGGAGACGGCCAAGCGCCCAGCGGACCTGCAACTGAACCTCGCTGCCACCGACGTGCCGATGTCGGAAGAATATTTTATCAAGGTGGTGGGGGAGTTGACGCACAACGCGTTCAAGTTTTCGTCCCCCGGCACCCCGGTGATCCTGGAACTGGCCACCACGCCGGCGGAAGTGGTTTTTTCGGTGTTGGATTGCGGCCGGGGCTTGGCCCCGGAGGCCATCGCAAAGGTCGGCGCGTTCATGCAATTCGATCGCAAGACCCACGAGCAGCAGGGCCTCGGCCTCGGCCTCACCATTGCACGGCGGCTCACGGAACTGCACGGCGGCACGCTAGTCATCGAAAGCGAACTCGGCGCTGGGACGAAGGTCACGATCAGACTTCCAAAGGCGGAGTGAGCCGGAGATTAGCTGGGCGCCAAGCCGCTCACTTCGAGACGCGTTGATACAGATTTACCAGGCCGGGAATTTCGACCACCGGCGGCTGCGGTCGTCCGGCCCGGTCTTTTCGGGGCGGCGTCTTCACTCCGTTTTCCGCGAAGTGGGCGAGGAGAAAAACCAGGATGATCCCCAGCACCGGCGCGAAGTCCACCTTGCCGACGCGCAACGGCAGGCGACGCAAGGGCGCGAGCAAGCGACGCGAAACCTCATCGAGTTGATGCCAGAATGGGTGCCGGCCAAAAAAGATGTAGCTGCTCACGAAATTCAAGGCGAGCGCGCCGCCGATCAGAACTTTCCCCGCGAGATAACTACCCAGGCCGACCAACAAGGCTTGTTCGGTCCGCTGCCCCACCGAACCCGACGGCGGCAAGATCCCCCCATACGTCAGCGGCCAGCTCACCAGCCACCACAACCCCGTGACGACGAGGAGGGGCAGCAGCAGTTTGATCCCCCACGGCCAGCGTTCCACCCGGCCAAGCTGCGACCGCAGCAGGCCACGCAACGAATCCGCTTTCGCCGTCGCTGGCTTCAAGCTGGACAACAGGATCAGCCAGATAAAAAACACCGCCACCGCCACGCCAAAACTGAGAACGGAGTAAAGCAGCATCCGCTCGAACCTGTCACTGCGGAACGGCACGGAGATCACTCCCACGTCCAGCGTCCCCGTCCAGTTCACCGCGCCGCCGATCAACCAGTAGAATATGGCGCGCAAGAGAATCAGGCCGGCAATCGCCGCCGGCAGATGCCAACGGGTAAAGGAAGCCTTGCCCGCGCGCCGCAAGGTCCCGGCCAGGGTGGAAGGGGTGGCCGTCGCCAGCGGATCAATGCGCGCCGCCCGCCAGTTGAACCACAACAGCAGCCCCGCCAGGTTCAGGATGAAATCAATCAGGGACATGTGAATGACAAATGGCAAATGACAAATGACAAATGACGATATTTCGTCATTTGAAATTCGTCATTCGGGATTTCCCTCACATCATCTTCAACAACGTATCCGCCATCTCGCTCGGCGTGACGGCGACGCCGATGCCGGCGGCTTTGAACGCGGCGATCTTGGCTTCGGCGGTGCCTTTGCCGCCGCTGACAATCGCGCCCGCGTGACCCATACGCCGGCCCGCCGGGGCGGTTGTGCCCGCGATAAACCCGGCCACCGGCTTCTTGCAGTTCGCTTTGATCCATTCGGCGGCTTCTTCTTCCGCGCTGCCGCCGATTTCGCCGATCATGATGATGCCGGTCGTTTCGGGATCGTCGTTGAAAAGTTTGATCACGTCGAGATGCGATGTGCCGTTGACGGGATCGCCGCCGATGCCGACGCAGGTGGACTGCCCGACGCCGCGCGAGGTGAGTTGCCACACCGCCTCGTAGGTCAACGTGCCGCTGCGCGACACGACGCCAATGTTTCCATTTTTATGAATGTAGCCGGGTGAAATCCCAATGCGGCAGCCGCCCTGCGAATCCTTGCCCTCGCCCGGCGTGACGATGCCCGGACAATTTGGCCCGATGAGCCGCGTGCGTTTGCCTTCCATCGCGCGCTTCACCTTCACCATGTCGTTCACAGGGATGCCCTCGGTAATGGCGACGACCAGATCGAGTCCCGCGTCCACGCCTTCGAGGATGGCATCGGCCGCGAACGGCGGCGGGACGAACACCGCGCTGGCCGTCGCGCCGGTTTGCTTTGCGG
>CAYHFK010000016.1:0-25478 GCA_964355895.1 uncultured Bifidobacterium sp.
CCCACCAACCTGGGGCTGGCGCTGCTCGCCAACCTGGCGGCCCGCGACTTTGGCTATCTGTCGGTGGGCGGGTTGCTTCGGCGCACGCAAGCCACCCTCGCCACGATGCAAAAACTCGAACGGCAGCGCGGGCATTTTTACAACTGGTATGAGACGCGCACACTCCAGCCGCTCCTCCCGCTCTACGTTTCCAGTGTGGATAGCGGCAATCTTGCCGGGCATTTGCTGACGCTCGGTTCGGGGCTGCGGGAGCTGGCGGATGAGAAAATCTTCACGCCGCAGATTTTCGCCGGCCTCCGTGACACGGTGAGCGTCTTGAAAGCGCTGGCGGGCGACAATGTTTTGCTCTCGCAACTCGACGCCGAATTGGAGCAGGCGCCGGCCACTCTACGCGCGGCGTATGAATGGTTGGAACCGGCGACGAGGCTCGCGACCCAGATCGCCGCTTCGTTCGCAAAGCAAGAGGACGAACTAAAAGATTGGAGTCAAACTCTGAAGCGGAACTGCGAGGAGCATTTGGAAGAATTGCGCTACCTCGCTCCGTGGTTGGTTTCCAAATCCGAAATCCGAAATTCGAAATCTGAAATTGAAGTGAGCCGCCTCACGTCGGCTGCTACGAAGCTTGAGGCGCCGCTTGCCGCGCCCGACCACGCTCCCACCTTGCGCCAACTCGCGATGCTGGATCAATCGCCCGTCCAGAGTGCGCCCGAGGCCGGGCGCACTTCAGGCGTTTTGCAAGAACCTCAGGCGCTCGGAGAAAATGTTGACGGCGCGGAACTCGCGCGTTGTCTGCGCGAAGGCCGCGCCCGCGCCCGCCAGCGTTTGCTCGCCTTGGAAACCCTGGCCAAACAATGCGACGAACTGGTCGCCGCCATGGATTTTACTTTTCTGTTCGCCGCGGCGCGGGATTTATTTTCCATCGGGTGCAACGTCACCGAACGCCGGTGTGACACCAGCTTCTATGATCTGCTGGCTTCGGAGGCGCGCTTGTGCAGCTACGTCGCCATCGCTTTGGGACAGGTGCCGCAGGACCACTGGTTCTCGATGGGCCGTCTGCTCGTCGCTTCGCGGGGCGAGCCGATCCTGGTTTCCTGGAGCGGCTCGATGTTCGAATATCTGATGCCGCTGCTGGTCATGCCCAACTATGAGAACACGTTGCTCGATCACAGCTGCAAAGCGGCGGTGCAACAACAAATCGCGTATGGGAAATTGCGCGGCGTGCCGTGGGGCATTTCCGAATCGGGCTACAACCGGACCGACGTTCACCTGAACTACCAATACCGCGCCTTCGGCGTGCCGGGCCTCGGCTTGAAACGGGGATTGGCCGATGACCTCGTGATCGCCCCTTACGCCGCCGCGATGGCGCTGGTGGTCGCACCGCGGGAAGCTTGTGAAAACCTGCAACGGCTGGCCGTCGAGGGACGCGCAGGGGCTTACGGTTTCTACGAAGCAGTGGATTACACGCCGTCGCGTTTGCCGCCGGGTGAAACGAGCGTCACCATTCGCTCCTTCATGGCGCATCACCAAGGAATGAGTCTGCTGGCGCTGGGGAATTTGTTGTGTGACCAGCCCATGCAGCGCCGCTTCATGGCCTGTCCGCTGCTCAAGGCGGCGGACTTGCTGTTGCAGGAGCGCGTGCCCAACACCGCCGCGAGCGTGCTCTCCGACGATTTGCAACTGGAGGAATCGCGCACGCTCACCGGCGGCGGCGAAGCCGTGATGCGCGTTTTCACGAATCCCACGCCCCCCGCGCCGGAGGTTCATCTGTTGTCCAACGGCCGTTATCACGTCGTCATCAGCAGCGCGGGCGGCGGTTACAGCCGGTGGCGCGATCTGGCCGTCACGCGCTGGCGCGAGGACGCCACGCGCGATTGCTGGGGGACGTTCGTTTATCTGCGCGACGTGGCGACGGGCGAATTCTGGTCCACGGCGTACCAACCGACCTTGCGCGCGACGAAAGGCTACGAAGCCATCTTCACGCAGGCGCGCGCGGAGTTTCGGCAACGTCATGCCGGACTCGAAATCCACACCGAGATCAGCGTGTCGCCGGAGGACGACGTGGAGTTGCGGCGTCTCACGATTACCAATCGTTCCTCCGGGACGCGCGTCATTGAATTGACGAGTTATGCGGAAGTGGTGCTGGCGATTCCCGACGCGGACGCAGCGCATCCCGCGTTCAGCAATCTCTTCGTGCAAACCGAATTCGCGCCCAAATCCTCCGCCATTCTCTGTACCCGCCGCGCGCGGTCGCAGGAAGAAAAGCCGCCGTGGTTGCTGCATCTGATGGTGGGTCAAGGGGGCGAACCAGGCGCAATCTCCTGCGAAACAGATCGCTTCCGCTTCGTCGGCCGCGGCGGCAGCCTCGCCAACCCGGCCGCGATGCAGAACATTTCGCCGCTGTCCAACACCGTCGGCTCGGTGCTCGATCCGATCATTTCGCTGCGGCGCACGGTCACGCTGGCGGCGCATGAAACCGCCATCATTGACCTTGTGGTTGGGGTGACGGAAAACCGGGAAGCCGCGCTGGCGCACGTCGAGAAATATCAAAGCTCCCGCATGGCGGACCGCGCCTTCGATCTGGCGTGGACGCACAGTCAGGTGACGTTGCACCATCTCGCCGCCACGGAAGCGGAGGCGCAACTCTATGGCCGGCTGGCGGGCGCGCTGATTTATGCCGACCCCGCGCGCCGGGCCAACCCCGGCGTGCTCCGCAACAACCGGCGCGGCCAAAGCGGCCTGTGGAGCTATGGCATTTCGGGTGACGCGCCCATCGTCCTGCTCCGCATCAGTGACGCGGAAAAAATCGAAATCGTGCGGCAGATCATCCAGGCGCATTCCTACTGGCGCATGAAGGGACTGACCGTTGATCTCGTCATCTTGAACGAGGACGTTTCGGTTTATCGCCAGTCGTTGCACGACCAGATCACCAGTCTGATTGCGTCGGGCATTGAAGCGCAAATGCTGGACAAGCCGGGGGGCATCTTTGTCCGACGGCTCGAACAAATTCCCAACGACGATCGCGTGCTGCTGCAATCCGTGGCGCGGATTGTCCTGGACGACGAGAAGGGAACGTTGGCGGAGCAACTGGAACATCGAAGTGTTTTGGAGCCATTGGTCCCAGCCCTGACGCCCACCCGCTCCCGGTCTGCCGATTTGCCCGCGCCGCTTCCGCAACGCGAGTTGATTTTTCCGAACGGCTTTGGCGGCTTTACCCGCGACGGCCACGAATATGTCATCACCCTTCAGCCCGGCCAGATGACGCCGGCGCCGTGGGTCAATGTGCTGGCGAATCCTTATTTCGGGACGGTCGTTTCGGAAAGCGGCGCGGCCTACACCTGGGTCGAGAACGCGCATGAATTCCGCCTGACCCCCTGGAGCAACGATCCCGTCCAGGACCCCACCGGCGAGGCGCTTTACATCCGCGATGAGCAGACGGGACAATTTTGGTCGCCCACACCGTTGCCCGCGCGCGGTGAGACGCCCTACGTCATTCGCCACGGCTTTGGCTACACCGTGTTCGAGCACACCGAACACGGCATCGCCTCGGAGTTGTGGGTTTATGTGGCGATGGATGCGCCGGTGAAATTCACGGTGTTGAAATTACGCAACGTCTCGGGGCGGACGCGCCGCTTGTCCGTCACCGGTTACTGGGAGTGGGTGTTGGGCGACCTGCGGCACAAAAGTCTGCTGCATGTGCAAACCGAAGTGGACCTCAAAACCGGCGCGTTGCTGGCGCGCAATCAATACAACACCGAATTCCCCGAGCGCATCGCGTTCATTGATGTCAACGATGGCACGCGCACGCTCACTGGCGATCGGAAGGAGTTCATTGGCCGAAACGGCAGCCTGTCCCAGCCGGCGGCGCTAAAGCGCGTGCGCCTTTCCGGTCGAGTCGGGGCGGGGCTGGATCCGTGCGGCGCGGTGCAGGTCGCCTTCAATTTGCTTGAGGGGCAGGAACGCGAAACGAGTTTTCGCCTCGGGGTGGGTCGCACCGCGGCGGAAGTGCAGAATCTGGTCCGGCGCTTTCGCCGCGAAGACGCCAGCCGCGTGGCCCTCGAAGGCGTCTGGGATTATTGGAATCGCACCCTCGGCGCGGTGAACGTGGACACGCCCGATCCCGCCGTGAATGTGCTGGCGAACGGCTGGTTGTTGTATCAGACCTTGAGCTGCCGGCTCTGGGGCCGCACGGGGTTTTATCAATCCGGCGGCGCTTACGGATTCCGCGACCAGTTGCAGGACGTGATGGCGCTGGTGCATTGCGAACCGGCGCTCACCCGCGAGCATCTCCTGCGCGCCGCCGCGCATCAATTCCGCGAAGGCGACGTGCAACATTGGTGGCATCCCCCGGCAGGCCGCGGCGTGCGCACGCATTTTTCCGACGACTATCTGTGGTTGCCGTACGTGACCTGCCGTTACGTTTCGTGTGTCGCGGACACCGGCGTGCTCGACGAAAAGATTCCGTTCCTGGAAGCCCGGCCGGTCAAGCCGGAGGAGGAAGCTTACTATGATTTGCCGAATCGTTCCGAGGAGGCGGCCACGCTTTACCAACATTGCGTGCGGGCCATCGAGCGCGGACTGAAATTCGGCGAACACGGTTTGCCGCTGATCGGTTGCGGCGATTGGAATGACGGCATGAACATGGTGGGCAAAGAGGGTCGCGGCGAAAGTGTGTGGCTGGCGTTCTTTCTTTACGACGTGCTCACCCAGTTTGCCGAACTGGCGCGCTCGCGCCGGGACATCGCCTTCGCCGACCGCTGCCTCGCCCAAGCGCGCCAACTGCAACAGAACATCGAGCTCCACGCCTGGGACGGCCAATGGTATCGCCGCGCCTGGTTCGACAACGGCGAACCGCTCGGCTCCCAGACCAATCCGGAATGTCAGATTGATTCCCTGCCGCAAAGCTGGTCGGTGCTCAGCGGCGCGGGCGATCCGGAGCGTTCCCGCCAGGCGATGGAGGCCGTGGACCAGCGCCTCGTCCGCCGCAATGCCCGAGTGATCCAGTTGTTCGATCCGCCTTTCGACAAATCGGCGCTCAACCCCGGTTACATCAAAGGCTACATTCCGGGCGTCCGCGAGAACGGCGGCCAATACACCCACGGCGCGATCTGGACCGCCATGGCCTTCGCGCGCATGGGAGAAAACGAGCGCGCATGGGAACTCTTCGGCCTGCTCAATCCCATCCATCACGGCGGGACGCCCAAACAGATCGCCACCTACAAAGTTGAGCCTTATGTCGTCGCGGCGGATGTGTATGCGGTCGCACCGCACACGGGCCGGGGCGGATGGACCTGGTACACGGGCTCCGCCGGATGGATGTATCGGCTGCTCATCGAAACATTGCTGGGCGTGAACCTGGAGGGCGATCAACTGCGGCTGACCCCGCGTCTGCCGAAAAGCTGGACGAGCTACAAAATCCATTACCGCTACCGGCAAACCGTTTATCACATCACCATCACTCGTCTCGCCGCTGATTCAGCAAGCGCAAATCAACTCTCGCTCGACGGACAAGAACTGGCCGGGGAAACAATCCCTTTGGTGGACGACCGCCGTGAACATTCCGTAGAATTGAAAGCCTAGGTGAACTGAGCGACGCATCCGTTCCGTTCAATTTCGATGTCCATGCAATGATTCCTTGCGAGGACGCGCCGGCACTCGAGAATTTGCTCCATTCGGAGTTCGATGATCTGCGCATTAACAAGGTCAATTTTCGGAAAGAGTTCTTCCGTGTGCCGTTGGAATGGCTCAGAAGCCTCATCACTGCGAAAGGCATCCAAGCGTCTTTCACCATGGTAGCTGAAGCCCACGAATATCGGGAAACACAGGTGCTAAACAAGATGACACCCGGGGAGCGTGAGAAATATTACCTTCGCCGCCAGGAGGGCAGAGGTTCTGTGGTGGACTGAAGCTTTTTTAGCCGGCGCGAGTTTCACTCCGCTTGCCTTGGGCTAATAGCTTTCGGGCTTGCAGCCATTTCATTGAGCGCCCCATTTCCAATTCCGAATCTCCGGCAGGTCCTCGCCATGCTTGGCGATGTATTGTTTGTGCTTGATGAGTTTGTCGCGGGTGGCTTTTGCCGCCGTCACCTGATTGTAAGCGGCGACATTAGCCCAATTGTGAGCCGAAGGACTTGTATTCATAAAATTTTATTTTCAAATAGGTTGTCGCCCGGATGCCATTGCCGGAAGCGATGGGCGTTGCGACGATCGTCTCCATCTGCGCGATCCGCGATCCGCGCCCGGGTCGCCACCACCATTTGGTTTCAACCGGCGCTTTTGCGGAGTTGTCGTTTTTGCTCTGGTTCATTTTGTCTGGATTCACCATTGCCAGGCCTCGACCGGACGCAGCGTCAACGGCATCCCGGTCGCTTCCGTGTAGGCGCGTTCGTAGTTCTGAAATGTTTCGGAGCGGGTCACGCTCTCAACGAGTTGTCCGTTTGTATTCAAAGCTCAGTCTTTCGCTTTTTTCCAGCGGTTCGGGTGGCTTGGAGCCTTCTTCCCAATCGGATTTGGTGATGGCTGCTTTCAAAAATTGATTCCTTCCCGGCTGGTTGCCGGTGATTTGTGTTTTACGTCCGGCCTACGCCGGGCCGTAGCCACTGGCCCTGGTGGGGGAGAGCTTCGGCCCGGCGTAGGCCGGTTATGAAAACCGTGAATCCGGGTGAGGTTGCGTTCCGCGAGCAATTCCGCCTCGGCCGTCAACCAATGCTGCACCTCGTGCCCGGGCAGTGAACCCTGGTTCACATAACTGAAGTAGGCCCTTCGGGCCACTTCGTCCGGTGACGGCGCAAAATCATTTTCGTTTCGGTTCAAGTCCGGCGCCGCACCTGGCTCTGAGGCGCTCGCCGGTTTTTGGCTTTGATCCTGGGGATATTTATTGTGCTTCATAACGGCGGAATGGCCTGGCGAGGTCAAGCGGCCGCAACCAGCGAAGCCAAATCGTGCGCGGGGCTTTGCTCGACGGCTTCGATGGTCAAATTCACAAACACCGTGGAATCCGGATAACTGATCCGTTCCACGTTGCGCGTTGGGATCTGCACTTCCTTGCCGGAAAACCGGTGCCCGGTTTTGATGACCAGTTGGTCAATCGCCCAGTTCTGCGCGTCCATCATGAAATCGCAGACGTGACCGATGATTCCATCGCTGGCTTGAATGTGGTAGCCGTTCACAGCCTGAGTGCTCCGCAAATGCGCATCGGCGCGTGCGGGTTGCGGACCGCTCGTTTGGGGCCGTTCGCCCGGTCGCGGTTTTGCGGGTAGTTCCAGAATCGGAAACCCGCTCATGCCCCACAATGCATCGCCCTGCCAGTAATAGGGCCAGCCGAAATATCGGTAATACTCCTCCTCGTATTGGCGCGACACCGGTTTGTGCGAATCAATCGAAGGGCTGTTCTCAATCTGTTCCCGCGTCAGATTCACGAGCAGAACTCTTCCCGTCTTTTGGAGTCGGCCGAGCGAATAGGGCGAGATGAGCACCTGTCGCCCCATCAGCCAGGTGCCCGTGTCCGCGACCAGATAACGAATCGCCCAGTTCTGATCGTCGAAATAAAAGTCCTTCACGTGGCCGATTTCGCCGTCCGACGCCCCGAGTTTGTCGCCGTATAATTGTTTAATGCTTTGTAACATAAATCTGCCTTTCTTGTGTTCTGCTACTTGTCTTTCTGATCGCGCCCCCCCGAGCGGGACGCGAGCCAGATTGTGGAAACCATGCCCGCGCCTTTGAGAATTTTTCTCAGCCAGGAGGGTTTCGCGGCGGCGGGCGCGGACTTGGCTTGGCGGAAAGCCGCCACGCCCGCCACCAGTAACGCGGCGGACGAGGCGAGCGATCCGAAGGATTTGGCGCGCTCGGTGAGCGTGCGAACGCCCGCCGTCAGCACGATCATATCCTCGATCAGTTGTTCGCGGTTAAGTTCGCTTTCGGCAATCAAAAGTTGCTTCCGTGACTCCAGCCGACTCATTCGAGGGTTTTTTCCAAACATGCGCGGTCCTTTCGAAGTTGATCGAGGGAGGCGGAAAGCGTCCGCCAATCACGCAGCCGTCCGGCGAGTTGCCGGCCAAGCCAAACTCCGGCCCCGCCGTAGAGGCCGGTCAAGGCCAGGAGGACGGCCACCGGCGAGCAAGCCCACAACCAAACCACAATGGCGGCTGTGAGCGTGAGCGCCGCGAGCAGACCCAAGGCCGCCACGCCGAGGCCCAAGCGGAAGGCGTGCAGGAGCCGCTCGCGCTCCTCCTGCACTTCCACCAGCAACAATTCGATGCGGTTCTCACCGATGGTCAATAGCCGTCGCGCGAAACGCCGGGACGAGCTGGCGATTGGCTCGGAGCTGTCGGTGGCGGTTTCCATGGCGGATCAGTCGCAATTGCGCGAACACCGGCGGGCGAGCAAATAACCGAGGAGGGCCCCGATCCCGACGCCGATGGCGATGGCTTGATAGGGATGCTCATGCACGGCCACGTCGGCCACCTTGGCCCCTTCGACCGCCTTCTCTTTAACGCGGCCATAGATTTCCTTGCCGCTTTCCAGTGCGGCGGCGAGACGCTTGCGGGCTTCCCCGACTTTTTCTCCGGCCACGTCGGCGGTGGCGGTCATCAACGCGCGGGCATCGGCGGCCAGTTGGCCCATGTCATTACTGATTGCTTGTGTTTCTTTGTTCATAGTTTCTTGGTTTTTTGTTTGTTTGCGTTTTTCAGTGGTAAATTTTCCGCGTTGGCGAGATGGGCCGCTTCCGGCGAGCTCGCCACCTGCAGAACCGAGTTTCTGCCGCCGAACGGGTTGGGCACGGTTTCTCGGGCCAGCGGGTCGGGCATCCATTGGCCGTCCACCACCAGGCAGTACTCGTAGGTGCCGGGCGTCAAAGCCGTTTCCTTCAGCCAATGACCGCTCCCGATGGGATGCAGCGCCTTGGCTTCAGGCTGCCAATGGTTGAACGTTCCCGCGACACAAACGGTGGTGGCCGTCGGATGCGTGAACTCGAAGCGCACGGGCACGAGGTGGGGTTCGGCGCGCGGCGCGTTGTCATGGTTGTGATTGTGTTTCATAGTTGGTGATTCATCGGGATCGCGGACTCTGGACTTGGCCGCGTGTTCGGTTACACATCACCACAATGCACTGAAGACCGCGCGGGGGATATGGGGTGTTACCCTACCGGAGATTTTGTGAAGCCGTGACTCGCCGCGCGCCGCCTTGGCGATTGCCGCCGGCTCAACTTGGCAGATGCGTCTCCCGCCGAACGCCCTTGCCGCCCGTCACCGCGTCCGCTCGAAAATCCCGCACCCGAGCCACTCGGAGCGCGCGGGCGGCTGAAACAAGGCGCGTTGGAGTTTTCTTAACGGGCGGTCAGATCGAAGCCTGCTGGCGCTGGGCGATGAGCAGTTCCTTGATCGCTTTCGGGTGCGCGACGCCGCGCGCCGCTTCGGCGGCCTCCACGGTCGCGGCCGTGGAGATGGTGACGTCGCCGATGCCGACCAAGCGGCCCCAAATTCCCTGGCGCACGTCAATGGACCGAATGTCTTTGATGAAGAACTCGCTGGTTTCCTTGGCCCAAAAACCTTCTTCGACGGAAACGCGGTCGGAGTAAATTAGCATCACAAACGAGTGGCGCCGATACAGCGCAATGACCAGCGGGACTAACAGCCAGAAGAACAGCAAGTGCCAGCCAAAGTTCCACCAGGACGGACGCACCTCCAGCAGCACCGCCTGCGTGTCCACCGCGTCCCCGGCGCGGGCTTGAGCTCCCGGCAACGGCGACGCGGCACCAGTCCGTTCCGCCAGCGGATAACCGCACGCGGGACAAGCCTTGGCTTCGGAGGAAACCTCTTTGCCGCACTCCGGGCAAACGATCAATGCCATGCCGAGCCTTTGGGTGTCGTGGTTGAGTTGACGAGGGAGTTGATCATTGGCGGTGATAAGATTGGGTTTACTCTGCGGATTTCTCCGGGCGTCGTCCATCTCATTCTGATCCTCGAAAAGAATCAAGACTCCGGGCGCGGACGGCATTGCGATGATTCCAACACGAATTCAGGCTCGGATCGTGGCGCGACCTGCCCCCGCCAAACCCCGCCCGGCTTGTAACTGTATCAAGGCCGCAATCGCGTTGCCGAAACGGTGTGGGGCCAACTCGTCTTTGTTCACGAAGGCGGCGGCCATTGATTCCAGGTCGCTCGCAATGGCTTCGCGGCGCTTGAACCGCCACCACGACGACGGGGACGCGCAGTCCTTTCTCCCGTATCGCCCGCAACACGTTCGCGCCATCCTGTTGCGGCATATTCCAATCCAGCCCGACCAACGCGTCCCGGTTGCGGCGGCTCTTTTCGAGCGCCTCCGCACCGTCCGCGGCGCACTCCACCAGTATGTCCCGTTCGCCGGGCCACGCCTTGCCGAACTGCCAGATCGTGACCAGGCGATCCGTCTCGACGTCGTCCGCCACCAGCACGCGGCAATGCGGGGGATCGGCGTCGTCACTGACGAGCGCGAAGTCGTTCGGCTCACCGAGGGTGAATGCTTTCATCGAACCCGTTCGTTGATCCCGGGTGAACGCCGGCAGTGCATTTCTGACCATCTCCTGGGAGATAGCAAAGAAGCCGCGCGGGCGGGATGGGGTGTTTACCCCATGCGCCAAGAGTGACCCCCAGCAGGAATCCCGAAAGGGTGGCGGGCTGGGGCGCGCGCGATTGCCGCTTTTTGGGAATGCGGCGAGGCGGTGGAATGCCCGGCGACCGCCGCAAATTCTGGCACGGCCGCGGTCCGTTCACGCCGGGGAATTTTTACGCGACCCGCCCGCTCAAACTTTCATCGGTACCAGACTCACTGCTTCCAACTGAAACCAAGGGTTTTCCCAGTGGCGGCAAGGAACGCCCTAGTCGCGGCCGGAACGGGTGAGTCGTAACGGTACGCATGAGAAAAAACTCTGAACAAACCGTGGGCCGTACCGACGGAGCTTTGCGTTGGGCTTCGGGATTCATTGGCATCACAAGAATGCTGGGAGGAATCCTTTTGCTCGGCTTGCTCCGCAGCTCCGTCCCGGCTCTCAGCGTAACCCTGCCCGGCTCCAGTGTGGCCCTGGCTTGGGATGGCAGCCCAAGCCCCGAAGTCACCGGCTACCGCGTTTATTTTGGCGCGGCGAGTGGAAATTATACGAACAGCGTGGCGGTGGGCAACGTGACCTCCAATACGGTTCCTGGTCTGGCAACCGGCGTCACCTATTTCTTTGCCGTCATCGCGTACGACGCGAATGGACTGGAAAGCACGTTCTCGAATGAGATCGCTTATACCGTTCCCGGGGCATTGCCAATCGTGCAGATCCGCATCAGCCCGACCCGGCAGGTTATCTTGACCGTGGCCGGCCAGATTGGCCGCACCTATAATCTCCAAGCCTCACCTGATTTCACCACCTGGACCGTCATCGGCGCGGTGACGCCTGGGGCCAGCGGCGCGGTGGCCTTTACGGACACGAACGCCGCGAGTTTCCCGACGCGCTTCTATCGCACACAAGATACCCAGCCCTGATAGCTCAAGGCGGGATTGTTGGGCGCGGAAAGAACCGCAATAGCGCGACAACGAGGAGCCAGCCAGGCGCGGACCCAGGTCGGAAACGGGCCGACCTCGCTCCGTCTGTCTCCGGTCAAGAATCAACGAAAGATAAAACGATGACACTTTATCTCAGTCAAAGATGTTGGGGCCGATCCTGTCTGCACTTGACGGCGGCGCTCCGCGCTGGCCGCTGGAGATGGCATCTGGCCGGGATCAAACGCGAAATTCTATTATCCGGGCCACCGCACCGCCGGGCCTTTGGCTTCAGCCGGTGGCGCGTTGTAACCGGCGCGATTTTTCCGACCAGGCCAAACCATGAACTCAAGGCGGCTTGATCTCACATGGTGTCGGAACCCAAGAAACGCCGGGCATAACCGACAAATCGCCGAGCGGCTGGAAATGGCGGGTGGGCCAGACCGATGCTTTAGGCCCGAAGGCTGCCTCAAAATGGATCGCTTTGGCAGGAATACACCCCATAGCCGCGCGCGGTCTTCCGGTGCATTGTGGCGGTGCGAACTGGAAGACGCTTTCAAGCCGGGCGGCTGGTCTTGCCGGATCGAATTTTCCGACCAGCACAAAACATGAACGCCATGCCGCTTAATCTCACCAGATGCCGGAAAACCAAAAGCCCCGGGCACACGCAGCAAATAGTCGGGCTGTTAAAAACGGTGGGGGTGCCGAACCGGATGCTCTACGTCCGACGGCGGCGTGAAAATGGATCGTTTTGGCTGCGACGAATTGATCATCTGCAGGTTTTGGAACAGGCGCGCCGGCTTTATCGGCAGCAAATTGTTTGCGTGCATCCGGACAAAGCGGGGGGGGTGCCTGGAGCAAACGATCAGGCTCAACGATACGTGGGGCAAGATTGAGCAGCGTTTCAAGCTGCATGGCCACGAATTGTGGTAATGAATGGAGGCCGGCGGCGCCGGGTCGGCGAGCGCCCGTCAACTTTCCTGCTGAATCAATCCCACGCGCAGGGCGAAGCGCACCAGACCCGGAATGTCATGCACGTTCAGGCAATCCATCAATTTCATGCGGTGGTATTCGACGGTCTTGGGACTGAGCTTCAGCAGTTCGGCGATGCCTTTGGTGTTTTGGCCCTCGGCAATCAGTTGGAGGATCTCGCGCTGCCGGCCCGTCAACTGTTCGAGCGGACTTTTCCGGTCGGCGATTCCTTGCAAGGGAAACTTTTTGACGAGGCGCGCGGAGATTTCCTGGCTCAGATAAATTTCGCCGTGAACCACCTGTTGCAAGGCGGTGGCCAGTTCGGCCGTGGCCGCCTTCTTGAGCAGGTAGCCGGCCGCGCCCGCCTTCAACGCCCGCCAGTAGTACTCCTCGTTATTGTGCATGGAAAGAATGATGACCCGCACGTCCGGAAATTCCTTGGCCAGGCGGTCCGCCGCTTCCAGGCCGTTCAGGCCGGGCATGGTGATATCCATCAAAACCACATCGGGCTGGTGCAGCTTGACCAGCTTGAGCACCGTGCGGCCATCGCCGGCTTCGCCCACCACTTCCACCCCCGGCAACTTTTCCAGCAGCGCGCGAATGCCCGCGCGCACGAGCGTATGGTCATCGGCCAGGATGACGCGAACGGGTTTTATGGGCTTGTTCATGGGTCTTTAGATTCGGACGGCGGGGTCTGCCACTTCAACGGGAACCACGCATGGACTTCGGTGCCCTGCCCGGGGATGGACGTCAATTCCAGTCCGCCACCGGCCAACGCCGCCCGTTCCTCCATGCTCAACACCCCCAGACTCGCGCCGCGCACGGCCTTTTCCCGGATGGCGGCCACATCAAAACCGATCCCATCGTCGCGCACGCGCAGGTGGATTTGCCCATCTTCTTTGCGCAACTCCACGGTCACGGCTTTCGCCTGGGCGTGGCGCACCACATTCGTCAAGGCTTCCTGCGCGATGCGGAAACACTCGGTTTCGACCGCCGGGTCCAAGCGTTGCTCCAATGCGTCCGCCTGGACTTCGCCCTTCAGCCCGGCCAGTTCCGCCTGCCGGTTGGTCAACCACACCAACGCCGGTTCCAATCCGAGATCGTCGAGCATGGACGGGCGCAAATTCAACGAGATGTCCTGCACTTGTTCCAGCACGCGCTCGACCACTGTGAGGCTCTCGTTCAAGCGCGGCGTCAGGGCGTCGGTGCCGGGCGACTGCAACATCGCTTGCAGGTTCAATTGCATGACGGTAAGGGCCTGGCCGATTTCGTCGTGGAGTTCGCGCGCGATGTTCCGGCGTTCGGTTTCCTGCGCCTCCACCAGCCGGCGGGAAAGCACCTGAAGTTTGCGGCTGTATGCCTTGCGTTTTGCCTCGGCCTGCTTGCGATCGGTGACGTTCCGGAAGGACCACACCCGGCCCATGACCGCTCCCTGCAGCACCAACGGGCGGGAGAAGCGCTCGAAGATCCGGCCGTCCTTGAAGCGCAGCTCATCCATGTCTTCGGCGTCCGTGCCATAAAGGGCGCGCACTCTGGCCAGGAAGGCCTCCGGGTCGCACAACTGCCCCACCACATGCGCCAGCAAGGCGTTATCGTCGCCGCTGGCCAGCAGCTCGCTGGGAATGCGCCACATCTCACCGAACCTGCTGTTCTGGATGATCACCCGGCCGCTCCGGTCCACTACCAGCAGCCCGTCGGCGGTGGACTCCACCACGCTTCGGAGCCGAACCTCGTTGCCCCGCAGCTCCTCCTCGGCCTGCTTGCCCTCGGTGATGTCGAGATTCGTCCCCACCACCCATTCGGCCTGCCCTTGGGCGTTCGTGCGAACCGTTTCCACGGCTTGGATGTGGCGGCATTCCCGGTCGTCACGCCGCCGAATGCGGAATTCGCGGAAACTGCGCCCAAGTCGGCGCACCGTGTCTTGCAACCGCTCCTCTTGCTGGCGCAACTCCTCTGGCAGGACGGACCCGCTCCAGTCGCTGTATTCCACAGCCCCATCTTTCGTCGGCGCGATTCCATAAATCCGAAACATCTGGGCATCCCAGCAGATCCTGTTGGTGATGACATTCCATTCCCAAATACCAACCCCCGTCGCCTCGGTGGCCAGCCGCATTCGCTCCTCGCTCTCGCGCAACGCCGCCTCGGCCTGTTTGCGCTTGGTGATGTCGCGGTAGTTGAAAACAATCCCGCCAATGGCGGGGTCGTGCAGGTAATTGGAACTCGTACACTCGATGAACCGGCAGGAGCCGTCGTGGTGACGAAGCCGGTATTCGTCCCAATGAATGGCACCCGGTGACTTGACCAGCTCCGCCAGCCGCGCCTGCGCCCGCGCCAAATCCTCCGGCCAAAAGTAATAAGCAATGCTCCTCCCCCGAGCCTCGGACGCTTCGTAGCCCAGGCTGTTTTGAAGGGTGGGGCTGCGATACAGGATGATGCCCTGGGCATCCGTGATGCCAATCACGTCCGTCGAATTTTGCACGAGCGCGCGGAAACGTTCCTCACTGTGCCGCAATTCCTGCTCCGCCCGCTGGCGATCCGCCTCCCGTTTTTCCAGGACTTGCGCCATTTCATCGAAGGCGGAGCTGAGTTGGCCCAATTCGTCTCCCCGATGGGACAGACCTGTACGCGTGCTGAGATCGCCCGTAGCCAGCCGCTCGCTGGATTTCACCAGGGTCCGAACCGGGCGGAGGACCAGGAAGTAACTACCGATCCAGCCGAGCACGAAAGCAAAGCCAGCGGCAATCCCCAACCCGATCAGGTGTCCGGCCAGTCGGCGATCCACTTCAGCAAAGAGAACCTGCTTGGGGATGCTGCTGAGAATGGTGACCACGTCGTCGGGTACGAGCTGGCTGCGCATGGCGGCGAACGCATGGTAACCGGGAATTCCGTCCTCAGAAATCGCCTCCACCACGCCGCGATCCTGGGTGAAAACAGTTTTCAAAAGGGACTTTTCCGGGAAAGGCTGGCCGATCCATTTTTCCGGCGCGGGATAACGAACCAGAATTTTCCCGTTGCGGTCAATCTCGGTCCACGTCGCGCCTTTGGGCAATTGCGCCGCCAGCGCGGACTCGAAACGGCTGACCCAGTCCAAATCCAGCGCGGCAAAGACCACCGCCTGGACCTGCCCGTCGGAATCGAAAACCGGATAACCGAAATTAACGGTGGGCTTGCCGACCGCTGGTCCGTCCGGGAAATCGCCAATCGCGAAGGCGCGCGTGGCGAGCGCGCGGCGGAAAAACGGACGGTTCGTTTGGTTGGCCGGTTCCTCCATCGGGCGGGCGCTGGCCAGAACGATTCCATTGGTCCTGACCACTCCCAAATTGGCGTAGCGCGGGTAGCTGCCGAACACCTCGTCCAGCAATTTCTTGCAGTCCCGCCGGTTGCCCGCGCGCACTGGAGCCGACTCCGCCAGGGCGAGCAGCAGTTGGCGCGTCTGGCCGATCACCTGACCCTCTTCCCGCGTGGCCAATTCCATCATCTCCTGCGAACGCTGCTTCCAATCTTGCACCAGTCGCCGACGCTCTTCCGACGCCGTGTGCAGCGTCAAGCTCACCAACGGGGCACACGCCAGCAACACCAGCAACAGTAGGCGCCACCGCAAACCGGAAAATAGCTGACGAATAGTTTTTCGCATACGGCCCAGACCGGAGGGCGAGAGCTGGCTCTCGAAATAAATTAACGAAATTACAGGGCACGCCCAGAGTGACGCGCCCGGCCACCCAACGCGATCCGAAAGTTATTTCTACGAATCACGCCCACCCCGAAAATGCGCGGGAACGGCTTTAGCCGGCTCCGAGTTGACATGGTCGCGGTATGCCGCCGACACCTTCAACGGGCAGATTCATAAAATCGGGATCGTGTGACCGCCGGCGGAAGCTACGGCGCCGGGCGCCAACTTCGCAGGTGGCGGGACAAACGTCGGGGACAGCTCAACGATAAATTTTGTCGGATCGAACCCCTCGCCGAGCACCTGTAAATCCACAATCTGCTGCGGCACCAAGCCCAGGGTATGCGAACCCGTGCTGCTCGTGTAATCCCAAAACCAATAACGATTCAGTCCGTCCGGCACGCTGCCACCCGGACCGTAAGCCATCGGCGCGCAGACGTGATCCAGCACGCCGCTGTCGGGTTTGGAATAGAACCGCACGGTGACCTTGCGCTGCTCCTGGATGGCGGCGATGAACTGGGTGTGATTGGGGATCATTAGTTTGATGGGTTTGACCGTGGCTGGCTATTTGAGCTGGGGGACGCGGATGTCGCTGGCGTGATCGAGCACGCCGAAGGCAAACAACAGCCACACGACGACGCAAATCACCACGACGACGTTGAGGATTTTCTTAATCTTTCCGTCCATCGGGATGTAGGTATTGACCAGCCAGAGCAAGACCCCGATGACGATCAGGGTGACGACGAGAGAGAGCAGTGACATATATTGCCTCCTGTTGGGATTAGTGGTTTATCGAACATGAATGAACTTAAGCCGGAGGGCGGAAGGGGGCTATGGGGTGTTACCCTACCCAACATTTATGAATCCAGCCGGGGCGGGCGGGTGGGGATGATCAGCGAAAGCGGAGGGGGAGTTTCCGGCCGGCCCCTGGCCGTGACTTGGCGAAGAGCTGGCGGTGACTTGGCGAAGATTTTGCGCAAGGCCAGATGGGTGGGGAGAAAGGCGCCCAGCCACAGCGCACCCAGCCACAGGAGGACATAAAGGTTTTGGTTGACCCAGGTTTGCGGCTGCTGGTCGTTGAAACCGTAAAGATAATTGAGGTTGATGGGGATGTTGGGGTTGGCCAGATGCGCGCCCGCGGGCGGGGTGAAAAAGTAGCAGACGAACACCAACGCTGCGGCCAGGCCGGTCCAGGCCGACAAGGCCCGTTGGTCGTAGCCCACGCGGACCAGAAGCCAGACGAGCAGCAAGGGCAGCCAGCCATGGAAAAGCGAAAGTCCGCGGGTGAACAGCGGAAGCCGAGGGTCGAACATATAACCCGTGAGGCCCAGAAGGTGAATTCCCAGCAACTGGCTGGCGAAGTCCGCGAGCCAGAGGCATTGCGGCAGCAGAATGCCCACGGCGCACATGCTGATGAGCCGGGCGCTTTCCCACCACATGCCCGCCACCGTGAGAATGAGCGCGGCATCGCAAAACCATAAGAAATTGGTGGGCCCATAGGCGTGCCAATAAATTGGGACGAGGACGGCGAGGAAGGCGGTGACCGCCAATTTCGCGGCCAGGGGAATTTTCGGCGCTGGCACTACGCCCGGTTTGCCGGCGGAGACAGGCATGGCGGGGGCGACAATCGCGGGAGCTTCAGTTTTCATGGGCGGAGCTTTTTCAAAGGCTCAATCAGATTTGGGTGGAGACGATTTCAACCCTGCCAGGGCGCTCAAGATGGTTTTTTGCACGGTCGGATTGGAAAGATTTCCCAAGTGACCGCCTTGCGCGAAGACGGTCAATTGTTCCGGGGTAAACGTGGCGTGAAGCCAGGCCAGGTCTTCGTCCGCCAGGAGGAAATCGTTTTGATTGACGATGATGCGGAGGTTGGGGTTGGCGCGCAGCCCGGCGCCATAGGTTCGCAAATCACCGGCTTGCTCAATCGTTTCCGCCGTCGCGTCAAGGCCCCGGGTCCAGTAATAGGGAATCGCAAACTTCTCAAAATAATCCTGGTAGGAATACTCAAGGATTTCCTGATATACGGGGTCACGCCGATAATTCCGGGTTGGCTGTTGCAAAACGCCCTGATTGTTTCGCCGCTGACTGCTGAAAATAATATCCCGCAGGATGAGGCGAAACGTCAGGCCGATGAGAAACTTGGACTCGATGGCGTTGAAGGGCAGCGAGGGGTGCGGCGTGAGCGTGTTTTTGCTCAAAGCGGCCACCTTGAGAAAGGTGTTTTCGAGGTTGTCGGTTCGTTCCGCGCCCGGCCAGTCCAGGGGTGCCCGGTAAAATTCGTCCAGCTTGGAAATCCCATGCGCCATGCGCACGGGGGTATGGATGGCAACGCAACGGTCAAATCGGATCAACGGCAACTGGTTCGACTCTCCCTCGCCCCGCGCGGACCGAGTGGGGCGAGGGGCTGCCAACAAAAACGGTTTCCGCTCCCCAGCCCTCGCCTCTTCTGCAGGAGGAGAGGGAGTGGGTCCTTCGGAGGCGGCGATGAACAAAGATTCGAGGGCCCCCATGGAATAGCCCATCAGCGCCCGGTCGCCCAGCCGGGCCGGATACAGCCCCCGCAAGCGGTGATCAATTTCCGTCAACGCGACGTGGACATCGTGACCGTCCACCGGCAGATACGCCGGCAGCGCCGCCGTCGCCGCATTTTCCATAAACTCGGAGTGGAAAGGGCTGCTGACGCACACGGCGGAGAAACCGTTTTTGTAAACCAACTCGGCCAGCGCCAGGGCGGATTGGGCCAGCCGATGGGCGCCTAGCCCGGGAACGATATACACCACGGGCGCTTTGCCCGGCTGCAACCAAAACGTGAATTTTAATTTCCGGCCCGTGGCCGGAATCAGGACCGACCGGGTCTTCCCGCAGTCGGGGAAGGCCGGGTCCTGGTAGGTGAAGAAGACGGATTCAAGAGTTTCCAGCGAGGCTTCGTCCGGTTTCCCCTTCACTTGGAAATCCGCCACGCGATTCGCGCGCGCGAACGTCCAGGCGTACTGAATCTCGGAATATGGATCCATTTCGGCCTGACTGAAGCGCACCGATTCGCCCACGGTATCGGTCATATCGTTGAACATGACCGCATAGGTAAAGTAGGTGTAGGGGCCGAGCCAGGTCAGCGGATCGTTCGCGACGAATTCGTAGGGCGCAATATAGAGCAGCGGATTGGTCGCCGTGTCGGCGGCCAGACCGAGGGTGTCGCGCTCGTTGCTCGGTCCCAGAATCGGCAACATCAGGAAACAGTGCGGCTGCCAGCCCCATTGCCCGAACGTCTGGCCAAAATCCGCCTCGGATTTCGGAATCTTCCATTTGGTCCCCACGTCGAAGAACCCGGCCACCCCGACGGTGCTATTGCAAACAAACCGGTACGATTCATCGCGGGCGCCGCGCCACTTGCTCTGGAGCAGATTGTTGATCAGGCGTCCCGGGTAAATGAGGTTGCGACCAAAATTGCCGATGCCGGTGCGGACCGTTTTCGCGACGACGAACCGATAAACCCGGCCGGTCGGCTTGATGACGCCGGTCATCAGCCTCTGGTTGAAAGCCCACATCACGCGATTCACCGGTTCGAGCGGGTCGGGGACGGATTTCGGCAGAACGAAGGTCTCCGCTACCGGCGGCGGCGTTACGCCAACGACCGGCGCCTGCCCGTGAGCGAACGGCGCGAGGCACAACGACAGGGCCACCAGCGCCGAATGGTGAATTCTCCGCCCTGGTGGGGTTTTCAACATGCCCACCTGCTTGGCCGGAAGGCGAAAATTATTCTGGCCGGGCCGTCCAACGCCAACCGCGCGTTGGGTCCTTGCCGGCAACCTGGCATCCAATTGATGCCGCAAAGCTCCCGGTCCATCCCGATCGGCCGGTGCCGAATCTTAATGGTTTGGACTGCTCCTCCATTCCAATTGATTTGGATGCCGGTTCGCTTCGGGTTCGGCACCGGGGGTTGGGCCGCGGCGGGCCGCTGGTTGGGGAGGAATGGTTGTTCTGCCATGGTGGGAGGGATGCACAAAAACCGAGTTGACGCTATCAGGTGTTCCACCGGCTGGCGTCGAGACGATGCGGAAAGTCTGAGTTGCACCCGAGGAAGTTGGGTTTTGGTAACGGGCCACTGGCGGCCCAGCACAGTGCGAAGGTCCATAGCATCGCCAGGCCAAACCAGAGGAAAACCATGCTGGCAAGAGCAAAAATCATTTGTAAAGCTCCGGTTGGTTGTTGTTAGTTTCTGGTTTCAAGGCCACCTCCCATGGGGTCGTGACCATGAACCGCGTAAATCTCACGGCCCCCGCGGCATCCGAATGTCTCCACGATGATCGGGAATTCCGAAGGCAAACTTTCATGTCGCCAAACTAACCCGGGAGCGCCGACGGGCGCTATGGGGTGTTCACCCCATGGGAGAATTGGGGCCGCCAAAGTTTGGCGGCGCGGTGTCCGGTTTCGGCGGGCTTGGGGGATCCAGCACTTCCCGTAATTTATGCGCCAGCGCCGCCGGCGTGACCGGGGTTTGCAGCCGCGCCACGCCTTGAGTCACCCCGCCTTGATGCCGGATCGCCTTCTTGGTGTCGGCGGCGGTTTCCAGTCCCCTTGACGGTTTCGTGCCAATCTTTTTGCCGCACCCAGTTCATGCCGCAACTTTTCCACTCGTGCCCCTCGCGGCCGGATGTCCTATCCGGTTGCCCAGCCAGTAGGCAGACAGAACGCCTTGGCCTTTGACGTCGATGCTGTGTTTGCTTTCAAACTGATATTTGTCTTTCAACCGGTCATAGGTGGATTCGGCGACTTGAATTCTTCCCGCTTCGCCCGTTGATTCCAGGCGGCAGGCGAGGTTGACCGTTTCACCCCAAAGGTCGTAGGCGAATCGCCGGCGTCCAATGACGCCCGCGACGACCGGGCCGGTGCTGATGCCAATGCGGATGCGGATGGAAGTGTTGTACTCGTGATTGAATCGCTCAATCTCCGCCTGCATGCCGAACGCCAGTTCAGCAATAGCTTCGGCATGGTCGGGTCGGGGAAAGGGGATGCCCCCAGCCACCATGTAAGCGTCGCCGATGGTCTTGGTTTTTTCCAGGCCGTGCTTTTCGGCCAATAGATCAAAGGCCGAGAAGATCTCATTCAACAAGGAGACCATCTGCTCGGGACCAATGTGGGCTGAGAGCGTGGTGAAACCAACCAAATCGGCCAGGAGCACCGTTACGTCCGGGTGGCTGTCGGCGATGTTGGTCTCTCCTTTTTTCATCTGGTCAGCGATGGGTTTGGGGAAGATGTTCAGCAAAAGCCGCTCGGATTTTTCCTGCTCCGCCTGAAGCTGGTCAAACAGTCTTTTGGCGTAAACGGCATTGCCCACCCGCAGGATCACGTCTTGAATGTCCACCGGTTTGTTCAAAAAATCGTTCGCGCCCGCTTCAATGGCCATCAGCCGTTCCTTGCGTTCGGACAGCGCCGTCACCATCAAGATGGGAATGTGCGCCGTCTTCCCGTAATTTTTCAGATGGCGGCACACTTCGAAGCCGTCCATCTTCGGCATCATCAGGTCGAGTAGAATGACATCCGGCGGACGCGCGGCAATTTTCTGCAACGCCAGCAAACCGTTTTCGGCCTCCTCAACTTCGTAGCCGCGCGCTTCCAGCGGGTCCCGCAACAGACTGCGGTTTTGCTCTTCGTCATCCACCACCAGCACGAATCCCCGGCTGGGTGCCGGCGGGGTGGCGGTGGGTTTCAGGTTTTGGGTTTCACTTGGCATAATTTTTAAGGAGTTATTTGTTGGTCGGGCGCGAGTTTGCCGCCGCAATGAATTTAGTTACGGCGGCGATGAAGGTGCGGGTGTCAATCGGCTTGGTCAGATAGCCATCGCAACCCGCGTTCAGCGCGGTTTCCTCGTCGCCTTTCATGGCGTTGGCCGTGAGGCCGACCACGGTCAGGTGGCGCGTCGCGGGATCGGCTTTGAGGTGTTTGGTCGCGGACAGGCCGTCCATGCCGGGCAGGCTGAAATCCATCAGCACCAGGTCCGGCAAAAGCGCGCGCGCCAGCCGCAGCCCTTCTTCCGCCGTCGGCGCCGAAGAAACCACGAAGCCGTTCGCCGCCAACAAGTCGGTGGCCAGTTCCAGGTTCAACAGGTTGTCCTCGATGATGAGTATTTTGTTGCCAGTCATAAGTTCGCTCCGGGGCCCGCCGCCCCATCACTCAACGCCCCCAGCCGTTCCAGTTCGTTGAGCAGATTTTCCCGCTCCGTTTTGGAGGTGATGGACTGCACGTGACCGGCCAACTGTTGGCGTTCGTCTTCATTGAGCACGGTGCCGGTGTTGATCAGAATGGGAATGTTTTTCGTGCGCGGGTGCGCGCGCAGTTGTTCGACGACCTGAATGCCACTCAACTCGGGCATGTTGAAATCCAGAATGATGACTTCCGGAAGATAATTCGTGGCGAACTCCACGCCGGTCCGGCCGTGCGAAGTCTGAAGCACGCTAAAACCTTTGTACAGCAGCGTTTTTGTCAGCAATTCCAGAATGGCCGGCTCGTCATCAATGATCAGAACGGTTTTGAGTTCTTTGCCGATGGTTTTGTCGGATTGGCGGATGGCGTCCACCAAGCGGGAACTCACCCGCTCGGAAACAACTCCGTCCTTGCCCAATAAACGGAACGCCAGCCCGCCATGGCCGTCCTCCGAAAAACTCACCTGCGGGATGCCGGCCGGGATGCGGGCGCGGCCGGGTGGTTCCGGCGCCTGGCCGGCGCCGCCCGGCCCGTCGTCCGCGCCGCCCATTTTCCGGTCAATCACCACGGCATAAGGCCGCCGGGCTTTCAACGCGGCCAGCATCGCCGCCGTTTCGGAAACCACCGCCACCTCGTAACCCGCACCCGTCAGGTACTGGCCAACCAGTTGCTGATGGGAGTCATCATTCGACACGACCAAAACCAATGGCCGGATGGTGTCGTCGCGCTCGCCCTGTGGAATAATACCGCCCGCCTTCTGCGGCGTAGCGGGGCCAACTATTCCACCGGGCGAGTCCGGCTGGTCGGTTAATTGTGTCGGCTGGGTTTCGGCCTTGGGAAGCGGAATCAAGAAAGTGAAGGTGCTGCCTTTGCCTTCGACGCCTTCACTCTCCACCCAGATCCGTCCGCCGTGCAATTCGACCAGTCGTTTGGTCAAGGCCAAGCCCAAGCCCGTGCCTTGCTGCTGCCGGCCGTACGACGAGTCCACTTGCTCGAACTCTTTGAAAACGCGCTCCTGGTCATTCACTTTAATGCCGATGCCCGTGTCCGTCACGGCGACGCGCAGGCCGGATGTCAGAGGGCCGCGGCCCGTGGTCGGATTTCTGCCGTCTGTCATCTGGCTTCCGTCTTCCGTTTGGATGGCCGCGGTCACAAAAACTTTCCCGCCGTCCGGGGTGAACTTGATGGCGTTGCTGAGCAGGTTATACATGATCTGCTTGAACTTCGCTTCGTCCGCGAACAGTGCGGGCAGGTTCGCGGCCACTTCAAACTCGAGGCTGATATGTTTTTTGTTGGCCAGCGTTTTGACGATGGTTTGCACCTCCGCCAAAGCTTTGGCGACGGCGAAGGTGTTGCACATCAGCTCCACGCGCCCGGCCTCCACCTTGGCCAGATCCAGAATATCGTTGATGAGCTGGAGCAGGTGGCGGCCGCTGTTGAGAATGTTGTGGCTGTATTTCAGTTGCCGGTCGTTCAGATCGCCAAAAGTCTTGTCGGCGAGGATTTCCGAAAAGCCGATGATGGCATTGAGCGGCGTGCGCAACTCGTGGCTCATGTTGGCGAGGAACTGGCTCTTGGCGAGATTCGCGGATTCGGCGGCGTCCTTGGTGTGCTGGATGGCGGCTTCGGTATGCCGGCGTTGCGTGACGTCCAGAAAAATGCCGTCGGCGCACAGGATTCCCCCGCGTGGCTGCGTGGTGAGCGCCCGGTCATGCAACCAGATCCACTGGCCGTCTTTCCGGCAGATGCGGTATTCCACGTCGAACTTTTCGCCGCTGGAGAAAAGCTTCTGGTAAGCCTGGCTGACGTGCGCCGCGTCTTCCGGATGAATTCGATCCGTCCAAAGCTGCCCGCCTTTCTCCAGCAGTTCTTCAGCACTGAAACCCAGCACCTTGCCGGCGTTGCCACTGATATAAAGCAGGTTCCGGTCTAAATCAGCCGTCCAGACCACGTCCGGGATATGATCAATGAGCGAACGATATTTTTCCTCACTCGCCCGCAAGGCTTGCTCGGATTGCTTGCGCTGCGTGATGTCCTGAATCACCGCTTGAAACTCCCGCGTGTCGCCCTTTTTCTGAAACAGCCGCCGGACCCGGTATTGGTGCCACACCACCTGGTTGTCCGGCTCACCCCGTGGAGTAGCACTGCCTGCCCCGTGAGATAATGGCGGCAAGCTCACGGGGTGAACCTGCCCTGGGGCTGTACCACTGCTTACTCCACGGGGCGAATGCAGGCGGTGATCAAACGAAACCACCGGCTCATCCGGCGGCAAAGAGTTGATGTAGCTCAGCGGAACGGCGGCATCCTCTTCGGAAAGCGTTTGGAAAAAGTTGGTGCCGATCAGCTCCTCGCTGCGTTTGCCATGGAAGCGGCAGAACGTCTCATTGACAAAAGTGAGCAAACCGTCCGGCTTGAACCGGCAAATCAAATCGGTCTGGTCTTCCACCACCGCGCGAAAACGTTTTTCACTTTCCGACACCGCGCGTTCCGCGGCCCGGCGTTCCGCCGCCGCCGCCGCCAGCAGCATGTTGGTGACCGCCAGAATCCCGATGTAACTGCCGATCAGCATCAGACTATCCTGCTCGGTATTCGTCACGAACGGCCCGGATCCGCGGAGAAGTGAATAGATGGCCAGCGCGGACACCAGCAACGTTCCCGCCGTGGCGCCGCGCTGGCCAAAGCGCAACGCCCCCCAGACGAGAAAGGGAAAGGGCAGGTAGGCCAGCGGATAATTTTGAATCCCCTGGACAAACCAGGAATTGAACGAAACCAGCGTGCCGCCGACCAGGCCCGCGCCGCAGATGCCGGCTTCGGCAATCAGCCGGGCATTCCAGCGGGTGGCCGACGGCGTCGCCCAGGTGATGATGAACGGCGCGACCACCAACGCGGCCAGCGCATTCGGCACCCACCATACCAGGATGGTGGAAAATAAATCGTTCCACGCCACCGCGCCGCTGTAGGCGAGACTGACGACATTGAACGCCGCATTGACGGTGGTGCCCAGAAAACACGCCAAGCCGATGTAGCCGGTCACATCCCAGGTGCGCTCCATCGCATTGTCGAAGGCGATGAATTTTTTGAGCAGGTAAGCGCAGACGATGGCCCCCATGGTATTGCCAATGGCCGTTCCGAGGGTGAAG
>CAYHFK010000017.1:0-6125 GCA_964355895.1 uncultured Bifidobacterium sp.
CAAGCGCGACATTGAAATCACCACACAAAAAAGGCGACCAGAAATAATCCCGGCCCGCCGGAACGAGAAAACTAAGAGCCTGTTTGAAAACTCGAAACTGGCGGCATGGATGCCGCCAGAACCCGCAGGCAAGGATGCCTGCGCTACGGCGTAGCGCGGGCATCCTTGCCCGCGGGTTCACGGAGCTTCCCAGCTCCGTGCTCCCAACCGGACTTTTCAAACCGGCGCTAAGGAGACAGACTACTTGCTCTGACTTCCCGCTTTCTTGCTGTCGTCCTTCTTCCTGGGGTTGCATTTTTCGCACAGCTTGCCGTCTTTCTTGGCGGCGATGCAGCACTTGTGGGAGCAGTCCTTGCGCTCGGCCTTGGCCTTTTCGCAGCAGGTCTTGGCACCCTTGAGGTCTTCCTTGTTGGGATTGCATTTTTCGCAGGACTTGCCGTCCTTGTGAGCCGCGACGCAGCACGGGTGGGTGCAGTCCTTGCCCTCGGCCCTGGCTTTTTCGCAACAGGTCTTTTCGGCGGCGAACGCGGGGACGGCCAGCAATACGCTGACACAAAGGGCGGCCACCAAGGTTTTGATGAGTTTCATAGCTTCTGCCTTTTCTGGTTCATTTGGTAATTCCACGTTCCGCCCGCACCGCCGCAAAGTTGCCGACGCAGGAGCGAATGTACACTGGCCGCAGTTTAAGCCGGCGGGGCGGTTTGCCAAGCTGTTTGCGAGGGATGATTTGGGGTGGGAGACTGCGCCAGCCCGGCACTATTTTGTAGTGGTGGCTTTGGGCGTGATCTGGCTGGCTTCCGTGATGCCGAAGCGTTCGAGGACGCGTTGCGTAGCTTCGCGTTCGGCGTCACCGGCGGCAAGGACGATGCGCTGGAGCGATTCGTTGGGCAAAAAATCAATGACGTGGAACTTGTCCTTCGGCTGCTTCAGCGCGTCGCGTAATTCGGTCAGGCTGGTCACGCGCTGGCTGTTGACCTTGTCCACGGCAAACCCCCGTTGTTCCTGGTAGCCGAGGTTGAAGGCGTCGGGCAGCACTTGCGAGAGGATCACAATGCCAGGTTGCTCCCGGGTGGCCTCATCGCCGGTGTAATGCCTGAACCGGAACGGCGCGCGGTGTTCCCATTCGGCGCCCCAACGTTGTAAATAGGGAACGGTCAACGGTTGAAACACCAGACCGCCCACGATGAGATAATCCGGCGGCTGATCGAAAACCCCGACCGGCACGAGCGAGTGAGCAAACTCGTATTTGGGCAGGCGATAGGTGACTTCGAGCGGTTTGCCGTCGCGCCAGATTTTCATTTGCACATCGTCGCCGGCCCACTTGCCACGCGAGGAAAGATTTTCGAGCATGAGCGATCCGTACTCCGGATCGGTATAATCACCCTGCAGGTCCACGTCGAAGCCGTCTATCTGCAGGATGATGTCGTGCGGTTGGAGCACCTGCGCGCCGTCGTCGGGACGCTCCGGGACGTTGATGACCAATACGCCCCGTGGTTCGCCGGGCAGCCGGAGATGCGCGAGGGAAGCGGGGTTCTCCGCGCGTTGCCAGTAGAAATGGAAGTAGCCCAGCCCACGCTGGTTGCCCGCCGCCCGCGCGGCCAGAATCGTCCGGATGAACGAAGCCGGGATGACCTTGCAGGTGCGGCCCCGTTGGGAAGCCACGATGCCGACGATATGCGAATTGGCGACGACCGGTTCCCCCAAGCCCACGCCCTGGATCTCGGAGTCCAATTCCAGTTGCACATGGCTGATGCCGCTGAACTCGCTCTGGCGCACGGCAAACTGGGTAAACTCCGCCTGGCGATTTTCCAGTTTACCTTCGCGCCAGCGGATGATTTGCAGCGCGTCACCCTCGGCCGGCGGTTTGCCGTCGAGGTTGGCGGGCTGGAGCTCGGTCCAAAACGCCGCTTCGTCCGTCGTGAGCAGAGCGAGGTTGGCGTGGTAGTCAATCCACTCGACCCTGGCGTTCGTCCATTGGCCGCGTCCGCCTTTCTGCAGGCGGACGAGGGTGCGGTCGGACAGGTCCTGCGAGGTGGTCAGAATCTGGCGTTCGCCGACGACGAGGCCGATCTTGGCCGAGCGGTCGTTGCGCCGGTTCCACGGCTGATAATAATCGTAAAGGTTCCGCGATACCTCGACTTTGACGACCGACTTCTCCCAGACCGGCGCGGCGGCGGTCGGGTTGCCCGCGGCGAACGCGGGCAGCGTTGCCGTCCAAACCAACAATGGGATCAGGTGCAGGAATTTCATAACTGCCGGTCGCGGGGGACGCCGTAGGTCTTGAGGATTTTATCGTTGGCGCGCAGCGCTTCCGCGTGATCGAGACATTCGAACTGGCGGCTCTTGATGAACTCGATCACGTCATAGGTATTGGTGCTCGTCTCGAAGGCGCGGATGGCGTCGCTCATCTTTTCGATGCGCACGCCGTTGATGCGATCCACCAGCACCCGGCTGCGCACGCGGAAATTCGCGTTGACGGCGTCGGCGAGGACACTGCTCAGGACGACTGGTTCTTCGCGCACCAACTTTGGTTCTTCGCGCGAACGGTAGAACAACTCATAGGTCAGGTCCGTGCCCGCCGCCTCGGAGCTTTCGCGCGTGGCCGCGCCCAGGTAATCCCGCGAGAGCGGCGTGAACACCAGCCCGCCGAAAACGAAGTAACGCGGCTTCACGTCGAATTGATTTCCTTCGGGCCGGTCTTCGGCCGCGGCCGTCACCTTCACGTTGCCGGCCTGCGCCTGGCCGGCCCGCCAGATTTTGAGCGGTACGCTGTCGCCACTCTGCCCGAACTGAAAACCCAGCGCGCAGAATACGCGGTTGCTTTGATACAAAATCGTTCCGTCGCTCGCCACGGGAAATTCGCCGATCTGCAACACCACATCGTCCGGTTGCAGAACGTTGCTGGCGCTCGAACGCGGGCGAAGATAATCCACGCGCGCCCCGAGGTTGTTGTCCGGTAATTGGAGCCGGGCGCGGTAGGCGGGGTTTTGCAGCGGCACAAAATGCACGCCCGCCAGCGGCACGCCGTCGTAGTGTTTGTCTTCGGTGTCCTTAAGGAAACGCTGGATCACCGGCGGCGGGATGAAAAAACCCGTGTTCTCCAAACCGGCGATGCCCTGAAAGGCCACGCCCACCACGCGGTCGTCCTGGATCACCGGTCCGCCGCTGTTGCCGGGGTTGATTGCCGCGTCGGTCTGCACGCTCAACAACCGGCGGTTGCCGATGTGCGCGTAGGAACTCATCTCGATGCGCGACACGACGCCACGGGTGTAGGAGATTTCCTCGCCGCCCGCCGGATAACCGTACGTGACCACGGTCGAACGCACCTTGGGTAGCTCGCCGAATTCGAGGGCCGGCAGTTGGTCAAAAAAACTTTCATCCGCCACGGTCAACAGGGCGAGGTCGCAATCGTGGCCGATGAATTCCACGTTCGCGAGGTAGGGTTTTGCGTCCTGATATTTCCGCACGATGATCTGGCGGCACCAACTCACCACGTGTGCATTGGTCATGATGCGTTTGCCCTTGATGACGAAGCCCGAACCGCCCGCGCGCTGCACGGCGTCGAACCGCCACGGGGCCGACCAGTCCGGTTCCTGGCGATAGGTGAGGATTTGGATGGCCGAACGTTCGGGTTCGGCGGCGAAACCATAAACCACCGAGCTGAGGAGCAGGGCGGCGATCGCGTTTTTCAGGAACACGCGCGCAAAGTGAAAGCTCGGGCGGAAATGGTCAAGGTATTATCGGGCTGAACTTGCCGTCCACCTGCACCGCGGCTGCAAGCCGCTTCAGATATTCTGCGCGCGAAATTTCCACCGCGCCGAGTTGGCGGGTCGCGGGCGTGAGCATCTGAATGTCAAACAGCACGAAGCCATGCGTCCGCAGGTGGGCGACGAGGTGACAAAGCGCAACCTTCGAGGCATTCGTGGCGCGGTGGAACATGGATTCTCCGGCGAAGAATCCGCCGAAGCTTACGCCATAAATACCACCGACGAGTTCGTCTCCGCGCCAGCATTCGACACTGTGGGCATCGCCCTGTTCGTGCAATCGCGTGTAGGCTTCGATGAACTCCGGTGTGATCCAGATTCCCCCGCGCCCGGGCGCCGGTGCGGCGCAAGCCTGCATGACCTGACGGAACGCGCGGTCGCGGGTGATTTCAAACGGTTGCTGGCGGATGAACTTCGCGAGGCTGCGTGGGACGTGGAATTGCTTCAGCTCGAAAATCCCGCGCGGGTCGGGCGACCACCAGGTGATGGGATTCACCGTCCACGGAAAAATCCCGCTGCGGTACGCCAGCCGCAGCCGCGGCGCGGACAAGTCGCCGCCGATGGCCACCAGTCCTTCGCCATCCGCGGCCCGCGGGTCGGGAAAGCGCAAGCGCTGGTCGAGAATTGCAGGCATCGGGCGCGGGTTTCAATCGCCGCTCCACTGCGGCGACTCGCTCACGCCCAGCGCGGCCAGCAGCCCGGATTCGAAGAACCCACCCAGCTCCATCGCGAGCAGATATTTGGCGTTGTGCTCCGTAACGTCTGGTTTCTCGCCTGGCTCCGGCTCGCCGAGCGCCAGCCAACTGCCCACGCGCACGTCGTTCAGCACCTGCAACAGCCATTCAATCTGCGCGGGCGTGAGCGTGAGTTCAAAGCCGGACTTGATTTCGCGAAACCGCTGCGGGTCGTTCAACATGGCCAGCACCTGCCGGCGGTTTTCCTGTCGGTGTTCGGCGAGGGCGGCTTCCAGCAGCCGCTGGTTTTCGTCGGCCTGCGGAACATCGCCGCCCTTGCTCAACCGATGGTGCGACGCGGGAACGAGGGGGTAGAGCTTGATGGTTTCAAACAGGAGTTGCTTCTCGCGCGGATGGAGCTGAAAAACCAGGCCGGCCTTGCCGTTGCGGAGAAGTTTCACGACTCGCGCTCCAGGGTGGCGTGCAGGGTGTATTTCTGGAGTTGGTGGACGTAGTGCTCGGCCTTTTCCATGGTCGTGCGCGCCAGCACGCTCTTGCCCTGCCGATGGACCTGCAGCATGTGAACCTCCGCCTTCTGCCGGTTCCAGCCGAAGACGGTCTGGAACACGTGGGTGACGTAAGTCATCAAGTTGACCGGATCGTTCCAACAGATCACCAGCCACCCCGGCTCCAGATCGGATTTCAAGCCGGTCTTCTCCTCGCGCTCGATGTCGGGCAGCACTTCGGTCTCAGCCATGCGGAAAAAATAAGCGGAGGATGGCCAAATGTCGAGATGGGCGCGCGGATTGCGGAGCGTAGCAGCCGACGTAAGCAGGCTCACTCTTTGAAAACGCGCGCAGCTTGCCGAATGAGTTTGAGCCTCGTGACCTCGACTGCTACGGCCCGAGACGGACGCGGTAATAGCGGGCGGAGGCGTTGGTAACGGCGCTGGAGTCCACGAGGTTTGTGGTGGACTCGCTGGTGCCGGGCACGCTAATCAACGGACTGAGGTCGGCGAAAGTGTCGGTCAGACTGCCGTTGGTCTGGACGCGGTAACTCTTGCCGCCGACGGTGCTCCACGTCAGATGCACACTCTCGCTTTCCCGCTGGAGGGAGACGATGCGGAAGACGGAGGCGGCGTTGGTCGGAACGGTGCCGGCCAGAAATTCGTTGGCGTTGGACGAACCGTCGCCGTCGAGATCGAGCGCGGCGTCGGCGGCGTTGGTTTTGCTGAGGCTGAACTGGTCTTCCCACCAGTCGGGCAGGCCGTCGGTGTCGGTGTCCACGATCACCAGGCCGGTCAACCGCACGGTGGTCTCGCCGGCGTAGAGCACGGTGCAGCGGGCGTAGCCGTCGGTGGTGGTGAGGAAACCGCCGCTGGCCACATTGGCGAACGCGCCGGTCAGCGGACTGCCGGCGGTGAGCAGGGTGAAACTCGCGCCGTTGGTCATGACGCTGGGGAAATTATTGATGAGGCTGACCGCGAGCGCGCCGCCGAGCGTGACGGTGCCGGCCACGTTGAGGAAATCGAACTGGTTCGGCGCGGAACCGCCAATTTCGAGGCGCAGGGCGGAACTGCTGCCCAGGACGAGTCGGCCGGTAATGTTGAGGTGGCCGGGCGAAGCGCCGGGTTCAATCGTGCCGTTGTTGGTGACACTGCCGTCCACGGTGCTGGAGCCGGCGAGCG
>CAYHFK010000017.1:6225-9728 GCA_964355895.1 uncultured Bifidobacterium sp.
TCAATCGTGCCGTTGTTGGTGACACTGCCGTCCACGGTGCTGGAGCCGGCGAGCGTGGCGTTCGTGCAGAGCGTCAGGCCATTGGTTAAAGCGAAGGTGCCGCCGTCCAAAGTGATCGTCACGTCGTTACTGCCACAGCCGAAGTTGGTCAGGTTGCCCAGGTTGACGTGGGCGTTGGGAGCGTTGGACGCGATCATGAGATCGCCGCTCACGGTTGTCAGCGAACTCATATCAATGGCATCCGCTGCCGAGTTCCCGCTGATGTCGAGACCGCCGCTGACGGTGGTGAGCGAACTCATCCCGATGACGACGGCCGACGTATTGCTAGTGATGCTGAGTCCGCCTGCGGAAACGAGCGAACCGAGATCAATGCTACCGGCGGACGTGTTTTCGGCCATGTTGATAGCGCCTCCGGCGTTCGTAAGTGAGCCGAGATCGAGTCCGCCCGCCGAGATGTTCCCGCTGATGTTGATAGAGCCGCTCACGGTCGTGACTGAACTCATGTCAATGACGGCTGCCGACGTGTTGCTCGTGATGGTGATTCCGCCTGCGGAAACGAGCAAACCGAGATCAATGCTACCGGCGGACGTGTTGTCGGCCATGTTGACCGCGCCCCCGACATTTGTGAGTGAGTTAAGATCAAGCCCGCCCGCTGCAATGTTTCCGCTGATGTCGAGACTGCCACTGACGGTGGTGAGCGAACTCATGTTGATCGCGCCGGCAGAGGTATTACCGTCGATGGTCACGCCGCCACTGCTGGTCGTGAGCGCGCCCATGTTGATGACGGTTGCCGACGTGTTACTGATGATTGTGAGACTGCCGCCGACATTCGTGAGCGAACCGATATTCACGTTCGTCAGGTTCGGGTTGTTGGCGATGGTGAGATCACCGGCGAGGGCGTTGACCCACGGCAAGTAGAAAGCGGTTTGCCCGCTGTCGTTGGTCAGGTTGATCGAGTCCGGCACGACATAGCGGAGGCGTTGGTTGAACGAATCGCTGATGACCAGGCCGCCGCCGGGCGCGAGCGTCAGGCCCGTGATGCTGTTGAACCGGGCTGCGAGGGCGGGACCGCCGTCACCACTGAAGGCCGCATTGGTGCCGCCGGCAAACGGGGCGAGTTGGCCGGTGGCCAGGTCCATCTGGAAGACCTGGTTGACGCTCGCGATGAATAGGGTCCCGGAGTCGTTGACGGCGAGATGGTCCAGCTGATCGCCGAGGTTCATGGTGGTGGCGGGCCCGGTGCCGGGGACATTGGTCCCACCGCCCGCAATCCGGGTGATGATGCCGGTGGCAGCGTCAATGCGGCGGACGAGATTGTTGTTGGGGAACGACTGCCCGGCGACGTCCAGGACGAACACGTTGCCGGGGCCGTCCACGGTCAGGCTGTAAGGATAGCCGAAGGTGGCTGCGGAGGCCGGCCCCCCGTCGCCGGCCGAGACGGAGATGTCGCTCATCCCTGCTGTGCTCGGATCGGCTTTTCCGGCGATGGTGTAGATAATGCCCGTGGCGATGTCCACCTTGCGGATGCGGGAGCCTTCGGCGATGTAAACATTGCCCGCACCGTCAACCGCGATGTCCGTCGGGGGACCGCTGAACCACGCGCCCGTGGCCGGGCCACCGTCGCCGCGCAGGCCCAATACGGGGAATGGGTAGAAGCCGCCCACACCCGCGAAATTCGAGATGATGCCGTTGGTCAGGTTCACCTGGCGTACCCAGTAGTTGTCAATTTCAGGCAGGTAAAGCACATGGCGGGCGCGGTCCATCGCCAGACCAATGACGGTGCCGAGTAAGGCGTTCGTGGCCGGACCGTTGTTGCCGGTGTCCCCGAAGGATCCATTACCGGCCACCGTCGTGATGATGCCGGTCTCCGGAGCGATGGCCCGGATGCGCAAATTGTCGAGGTCACTAACGTAGAGCGTGCCATCTGGACCGATGGCCAGGCCGTACGGAAAGTGGAAGGTGGCGTTGGTGGCCGGGCCGCCGTCGCCGATAAGACCGAATGCCCCGGTGCCGGCAATGGTGATCACGGTGCCGGAGGCGGCCGGGGACTGGGCTTGGAGACCCAGTGGTGCGCCGCGGAACAAGCCGGCCGCCGCGAGGCAAAAGAATACAAGACGAACGGGATACATAGGGTTTGGTGGCGCGTGGCGCGCTTGAGGAATGACGCGCCCGCGGACAGGAATTTTTGTTGCCTGACCCTACGCTGTTAGATGGAGCATTCCATCTCGTCGGGGTTCACGCGGAGACTCTGTGCCTGGAGGTTTCCAGTGTCAAGCGACGGTCCTCAGTCTTTTCGTGTCGCTGGTGCCATGCGCCCGGCTTCTCAATAAACTCCTTCGACGATATTCTTCTCCATCGCCCCAAACGGGCGGACTTCGGCGACGCCGTCCCAAGCATTGGGCGCGCGCGGTGCGCGGCGGATGGCTTCGTCGCGCTCCAGGAAGCGCGGCATGAAGAATTCCTTCGTCAAGGTGGTGAGTTCCATGCGCCCTCAGTCCGGGTGGCCGACGGATTGGGCAAACTTACAGGCCGTTGGGTTCTTCCGTCACAATCCACCGGCGCGCGCGGGGAACGAAGCGGGCGGGCCCCGAACGCGGACGATGAGACACCTCGATTCTTAGTTCGGTTCGCCAAGCGGGTTCGGCGATCAACAGCAACGCTTCGAGGTGGGTGTGCGCGCGGATTTCGTGGCGCGCCACCTGATCCGCCCGGCGGCGCGTGTGTTCGGCCTTGGCGGCGGCGAGACGCGCGGCGGCTTTTAATTGGGTGACTTTATTTCCCGTGCGCGCCGAACGGGCGGCGAGTTCCTGTTCGTAATGCTCGAAGTAATCGTCCACGCGTTCCAGTTCGCGACCCAGATGCTGCGCTTGACGGTCGCGGATGGCGGCGAGATCGGTGGTCAGGTCTTCCTCCAGCGCCGCGCGGAGGAATTCCCTCCAGCGCGCCGGATCGGTCGCCGGCCAGGGAATGGCAGCGGCACCGCCCGGCGCGGCTTGCGTCAAATCCAGCGCCTGGGCGAGCGCGTCGTCCGGCGTGCCGTCCGGCAAGGAAACCGCCACGCGCCGCAGCGACCAATGTTGATCAATCGCCTGAATTTCACACCGCATCAACGCCAACAGCGAGAAGTGGCGTTCCGCGACGAACGGCGAGGCGAGTTGCCAGCGATTCGTGGCCGGGAATTGCGCGCGCCAGAGTTTCTCCGCCACGTCCGCGCCGGGTGGACGCGCGCCGCCGTCGTTGGGCAACACCACGCGTTCCAAGGCGAGCGGCGCGGGGCGCAACGTCTCGGCCAGCCGGAACGTGAGCGGGCAACCGGGGAAAACCTCCTTCGCGGCCTCGCGCGGCGCGGTGTTCTCCGGCGGCGGAAACCACAACTCGATCTCGTGCAGCGCGCCGTCGGCGTTCCAAAGTCGGGCGCTGTCGCCTTCAGCCACGATTTCGAGGCGGTCGTGCCAGGTGCGTTCGCACAACGCGCCCAGCGCGGTGAGGGCTTCGTCGTAAAA
>CAYHFK010000017.1:9828-25440 GCA_964355895.1 uncultured Bifidobacterium sp.
TTCGCGAACAGGGTTTCATCCAGTTGCTTGACCTCGGCGTAGGCGTCGCGCGCGGCGGCCAGTTCATTGCCGAGGCTGGCGAAGGCTTCCGCCACGCGACCCTCGCTCGCGCGCCAGCGCCGCAGCACTTCATCGGCAAATTCGTCGCTGCCAAATTTCTCGCCCAGCACCAGGCCGGTTTCGCCCACCACGAGTTCAAACAGATTCAATTTTTCCTGCAACACTTCGAGCAGATGCTCCTGCAGTGTTCCCGCCTGAACAAAATTGTAGATGCGCACCGGATGCTGCTGGCCCAGCCGGTGCAAGCGCCCGATGCGCTGCTCGATCTCCATCGGATTCCACGGCAGATCGAAGTTCGCGAGACGATGACAGAACTGGAGGTTGCGCCCCTCTGTGCCGCTCTGCGTGAGCAGCAACGCCCCGCCGCGTTTATGGAATTGTTCCGTGATCGGCTGGCGTTCGGGCGGTGGCGTTGAGCCGTTGATGACGAACGCCTCCACGCCTGCGCTCCGCAGAAATTCCGCCAGGGCGGCCTGCGTTTGCAAAAACTGGGTGAAGATCACGACGCCCCCTTCGGCTTTGGCGAGGGGCGTCAGCAATTCGCACTTCCGTTTCCAACTCGCCGCCAAGGGCGCTTGCTCGCGCCAGATTTTGGCCGCGCGGCGATCGGGAAATTTTTCCAGCGCGCTGCGCCACGCCGCCGGACTGCTGCCCGCCGCCTGCAACAACAGCCGCCCCCACAAGCTGGCCTGGCTCGCGCTCAGTTGTGACAGCCGCGCGCGAAAATCCGTTTCCCATTGCTCCCAGAACGCGCGCTCCTCGGCGTCCGGCTCGAACAACACGGTTTCCGCGCGGCGCGGCGGCAGTTTCAATCCGGCGTTGGCGCGCGTGTTGCGAATCATCACCTGGCCGAGCAGCCGGCGCAGTTCTTCCGGCTCGCGCGGCTGGCGCGGACGTTTCGGGTCCACGAACCGCGCGCGGAATTCCTTGGGCGACGGCAACTGCCCGGGCTGCAACAGCGTGACGAGGTTGTAGAGGTCTTCGAGCGAGTTCTGCACGGGCGTGGCCGTGAGCAGCAAGAGGAAGTGGCGCGGCAGCGCGTTCACCGCCTGCCAGGCCTGCGACTCGCGATTCCGCAGGTAATGCGCCTCGTCCACGATCAACAAGTCCCAGTGCGTCTGGCGCGCGATTTCCAAATGCGCTGGCTGTTTGACCGTGTGCAGGCTGGCGACAAGGCCGGGGTTGTCGCGCCAGAAAGTCTGCGGATCGCTGCGCGCCGCTTCGTCGTTGGTGGTCACCGTGGTGAGGCCGAACTTGTCGTTCAATTCCTCCTGCCACTGATCCACGAGCGACGGCACGGTGAGGACGAGAAACTTTTTCACCATGCCGCGCGTGAGCAATTCCTTGAGCACCAAACCGGCCTCGATGGTTTTCCCCAGCCCGACCTCGTCCGAAAGCAGCGCCCGGCCGCGCAACGGGCCCAGCACGCGCAGCGCGGTGCGCACCTGGTAATCCAGCCGCTCAATGCGGCAATGCGGCAGGCAGAGCAGATCGTCGGACTGATTGGAAACCCACCACAACGCGGCGCGCTCGCGCAGAAAATAGCTGCGCAGGTCGGTCAGCGGAAACGTCGTCTCTTGAAACGCCAGTTCTGGGAATTCGATGCGCACCGGCACGGGCGGCAGCGGGGCGCGGGCCGGCCCGGCGGATTTCAAATTTGAAATGGGAGATTTGAGATTCGCTTTGGCTTGCGCTGCTCGATTCGCCTCCACCGCCTTGCGCTCCGCCGCTTCGCGTTTTTCGCGTTGCTGGCGTTCCGCGGCCAGCCGCGCCATCGTTTCGCGGCGGCGTTGCTCTTCCTCCGCACGCTTCTGTTCCTTGCGCAGCTCGCGCCGCGCATGGCGATCGTAGTCCGAGAGCGTGAGCGGGTCCATGTCCTGCATCACGCGGCCGAGCGGGGAGAACTCAAACCGCAGCGCCTCGGCCATCGCGACGATGTTGTCCTCCACCCATGCGATCGGCGACTCGCGGGGGCCGAACGGCGGCTCCTGCTCGATGAGCGGCTTTCCCCCCGCGCGATCGGGTTTGACCCAGAAGCCGGCGAAGGTATTGCGGTTGGCGGGGAACTGCTTGAGCCACGCGCCGAGCCTGGCGCGGATGGAATTGCGGTGATACAAGGTGACCGACGGCTCGCGGCGATCGTTGGTTTCCAACTCCCAGGTCAATTGATCCCCGCCCGTGACCCGCACGCGACCGGTCGCGATGGTGCTTCGGTTGGTCGGCGCGCTCCAGATCAACTCGGCAAAGCCTTTGACCTGGTTGAAGGTCACGCTCAAGTGCGACAACGCGGCTGCCGGCGCCGCGGGGGCTTTGTCGCCGCCCCAGTCCCGCAGGTTCGGCGGCACGCCCAACAACGTGCAGGCGAGCAACCGCAGCGCGGCGCGTCCACGCATGGCCGGATCGCCCGCCGGCGCGAGCTTCGACTCGAGCATCGTCGCGAATTCCTGCACCTGCCGGGTCAGCCATTTCCACGCATCCACACCGGGTGGCGGACGGAGTTCAATCCGCTCTCCCTTTCTTGCCGGGCCCAAGTCCTGATCGAGCAAAAGGAGGAACCACGGGGACTGATCCACCAGCGGACACAACTTGCGGATACGGTTCAGCAGGGCGCGGACGGAGGAGGCGTGAGCGCTGCAAAAATCGTTGCGGGCTTTGGGGCCGATGGTCACAAACCAATCCAGCGCGAAGAACTGGAATTCTTCCAATTCGGAGGGGAACAGGCGGCCTTGCGTTTTTATTTCCCCGCCCTCCGGCTGCAACCAATCGAAGGTGAGACACCCCGCCGCGAGATCGAACGTGACGCGCAGGCGCAACGGGGCGGCGGCCACCTCGGGAAACTCTTCAAACATCGGCATGGCGTGCGAGATTGCCGCCTCATTCCCGGTCGGCGCAATGGAAAAAGGTCATGATCAGTAAACGCCCTCGACGATATTCTTCTCCATCGCGCCGAACGGGCGCACCTCGGCCACGCCGTCCCAGGCATACGGCTCGCGTGGGGCGCGGCGGATGGCTTCGTCGCGTTCGAGGAAGCGGGGCATGAAGAATTCCTTCGTGAGCGTGGTCAACTCCACGCGCCCCCATGAGTCGTATGTGACAACATTGGAGGTGTTGTTCGGATCTACGACCCGCAAAACGGCGCGTGGTTGTGGCGCGTAGTAGGTGATGGAGAATTTGTCCTCCGGTTTCAGCGGCACGCTCGCGGCCAGGCCCATGAGCGTGTTGCCGTAGGTGGGGTAGAATCCGATGCGGCCTTCGAGCACTTCCTCGACGATGAAGCGCACGTATTGCGGCGCCATCGTCGTGCCGCCGCAGAACACACCGCGAATGCCGGCTTCGTAGAGATCAATCTTCTCGGCGAGCGCTTCGAGGAGTTTGGGCGTGGTGAACAGGCCGGAGACTTTGCGGTGCTTGAGGATCGTCACGGCCTGGTCCACGACGTGATCCATGTAGGCGCGGGCGACATCGAATTGTTTGTTCGAGATGACCTTTTTTACAAAGCGCGGGTCGAGGTCAATGAAGTAACACGAGCTGCCGCGGACGTTGGCGAGGTGCTCGATGGCGAGGCGCAGGCGGCGCGGGCCGGTCGGTCCCATCATCAGCCAGTAATGGTTGCGCGGGAAATGTTCGTCGGAGATTTTCTCGCTGAACTCGGAGTAATCCACCTTGTAATCGTTCCAGCCGATGCGTTGCTTGGGCATGCCGGTCGTGCCGCCGGTCTCAAAAATGTTGAACGGCTTGCCCTTGAACTGCGCCGGCACCCAGACCTCCGGCTGCATGTCGCGCAAGGATTCGTCCTGGAAGTGCGGGAACTTGGCGATGAGATCGGCGAAGGAATTTACTTCCTGGCGCGGGTCGAAATTCTTCTTCGCCCAATCGAGCCAGTACGGGCAGCCGCTGTCCGGCGAGAAATGCCACGCGATGATTTCGCGGGTGTGGGCGTCGAGTTGGGTGTGGGCGTTCTGGATGGCGGATTGGTCAAGGCTCATAGGATTTTGAAAGGAAGTTAGTTGGGGAAAGTGACGACCGCCCTCACCCCAGCCCTCTCCCCCAGGAGAGGGAGAAACATTCGGCAGTCGCGTGCGTGTTCGTGTTCGGGTGCGGTCAATTTATCGGACGCTTCAGAGCGAAATGCGAAGAGGTGGAGAGTGCAATCGAGGCGAACGAAGTTGCGAAAGCCGCACATAGCTGTTCCCTCTCCCCGGGGGAGAGGGTCAGGGTGAGGGCAGACGTTGTTCATCACAAACCTCATTCCTTCACCGCTCCTTCCCTCGGTTCGGGCAGCCACTGAGTCAAGATCGCGCCGATGAGCAGGTAGGCCCCGGCCACGCAGGCGCCCACGACGGCAATCTTCCCCGGGCTGGGCGGGGTGGCGGCCGAAAGGGTGAGCGTGATCCACGCCGCCGACGTGCCGAGGACGCGCCCGCCGATGTTCGCGGCAAAACTTTCGCCGGTGCCGCGCAGGTGCAGTGGGAACACGAGCGGGATGTAATTACCCCAGAAACTGAATTGCGCAATCGTCAGAAAACCGGCGATGAAAATGCCGACCTTGATCCATGTCAATGAGTCGGCGTTGCCGAGGCTGGTGGAAATCCACCAGAAAAATATGGGCACGAAGATGAGCGCCGGGAGCTGGAACACACGCAACAGCCGGCGGCGGCTGATTATTTGCACGGCGATCATCGCGAAGACAAAGCGCCCCACCAGGCCGCCCACTTCCTGCCAAAGGCTCACCTTGGCGACGGCTGCGTCGGAAGCGTTGCTGGCGATCTGCCGTTTCTTGCCGGCGGGCAGTTCGGGTTGGCCAGCTTCCTTGGCGGCGGCGGCCGCTTTGCCCACAGCGGCTTTTGCGGTGGCGATCACGGCCGCATGACCCGCCTCCTGCGGTGTGCCGACGCGTTGCGCGCCGAGGATTTGCGGGAGCTGCTGGATCGCGCCGAACGCGATGCCGTAGCTGGCCGCGAACACAAGCGTCGTCAGCACGGTCGTTCGCCACAATTCCGGACTGAACAACGCGGCGATGCTGGGCCGCTTGAGTTGGCCGGCGGCGCGTTTGCGTTCCCACTCGGGCGATTCCGGCAGAAACGGGCGGATGAAAATGAGTGGGATGGCCGGGATGACGCCGGAGATGAGCGTGTAACGCCAGGCCTCGTGACCGGCGTGAATCGCCGGCAGGTCAAGCGCAACCTTGGCCGCGAGCACGTTCATCGCGCCGACCAGCAAGCCGCCGAACGAGGAAAACGCCTGCGTGTAGCCCAGAACTTTTTCGCGCTGGTCGCGGTTGGGGAACAACTCCGCCAGCCACGCGACGGCGGCAACGAATTCCACGCACACGCCGATGAACACGAGGCAGCGAAACACAAGCAATTGCGTGAGCGACGTCGCATAGCCCGCCGCACAGGCTGAAAACGCGTAGAGCAAAATGCTGAACGTGAGCACGCGCCGGCGACCCAGACGGTCGGTGAGATAACCCCCGAGCAAACCGAACACGCCGCCCGCGAGGGCCGGGACAAAGAAGAGCGTGCGCGCCCATTGCACGTACATTTTGCCGCCCGGCGTCCAGAGCGCCGCCGCATCGGCGGCGGGGGTGCCGCTTTTCACCAACCCTTCAATCAGCGGCGCGCTCAGCGCGGCGATGGCCGGCTTGATGATGAGCGGCAGCATGAGCAGCTCGTAAATGTCGAACGCAAAGCCGATGGCGGCGATGGCGCAAATGAGCCATTGGGTGCGGTTGAGTTTAAAGTTTAATGACATGCCCGGTGGGTTTGGTGGTGGATCAGAGATTTTGGCGGGCGGCGGCGATTGTAAGTGTTTTCAAATCGTCACCCTAACGTCTTAGTTCCGAGTCGGGGCGGCTTGCGGAGGATTCGCGAGATCGAGCGCAATGACGGTGGCAATCGGGTTTGGCGGTTTGGCGGGAACGTCAAGGGTCAGTCCGTTGGCGCTCGCCGTGAACTTGAGTTTCCTGCCGCCGTCCAGCAGGGCAGCTTTGAGCGGCTTGCCGGCCAAACCGGTCACCGCCAGTTTTCCGTCGGTGGGCCAGTCGAAGACGTGGAGGAACAGGCGGGTCTTGCCGTTGCCGAGCTGCTTCTGGGTGCAACGACCCCACGCGGGTTTTCCAATGGGACTGGCCTGCGTGCCGTAAATGGCGCCGCTGTTCTTGTCCATCCAGCGACCAATACCTTCGAGTCGTTCAACCGCCTGGTCGGGGAAGGTGCCGTCCGGGCGCGGTCCGATGTTCAGGAGGAAATTTCCGCCCTTGCTGGCGATATCAATGAGTTTGCGGATCAGGTCCTCGGTGGATTTCCATTGCGTGTCGGCGGCGTTCCAGCCCCAGTGTTGGTTCATGGTCATGCACGACTCCCAATCCACCCCGGGGATGCCTTGATCGGGGATTTCCTGTTCCGGCGTGCCGAAGTCGCCGCGATAACCGCCCGCCTTGGTCTGGCCCGCCATGTCCTGGCGGCCCTTGTCCACGCGGTTGTTGATGATGATTTTTTTGTTCAGCCCGCGCACGTAGTCGTCGAGGTCCTGTCCCATGGCATGGGTCCAGGTTTTTTCCCACTCGCCGTCAAACCAGAGCACGGCCGGATTGTAGCCGCGGACAATTTCCTGGAGTTGACCTTTGAGGTAAACCCGGAACCGGTCGAAGTCGGCGCCCTCCGTCGAACGGGTGGCTTTCTCCCAGTCGCGCCGCGGCAGGTAGTCCGGATGGTGCCAGTCCATGATCGAGTGGTAGGTGCAGAAGCGGACGTTTTGTTTGCGGCAGGCAGTGCTGACTTCCTTGAGAATGTCGCGTTGGAAGGGCGTCGCCATGACGTCGAAGTCGGAGACCTTCGAGTCCCAAAGGGCGAAGCCGTCGTGGTGCTTGGAGGTGATGACGAGATATTTCATCCCGGCGCGGCGCGCAAGCCGGGCCCATTCGTCGGCGTTGAACTTCACCGGATTAAACTGGCCGAGGAACTGGTCGTATTCCTGGAGCGGGATTTGGGCGCTCTCGCGAATCCACTCGGCGTGGTCCGTCTTGCCTTTCCATTCCCCGGCCGGGATGGCGTAGAGGCCCCAATGAATGAACATGCCGAACCGCGCCTCCCGCCACCACTCCATCCGCGTGTCGTGCTGTTGCGGTGCCTCCGGGGGCAACGGCGCATCGGCCGCGGCGAGACTTGAAACTGTGAGGCCGGCGGTCAGAAGCAGCAGCAAGGGATTTTTCATATTTCTGCCCGCCATCAAACTTCAGAATCGGTCGCGATGCAAGCCGATGCTGCAAGGTCAGCGGATGTTGGGCACGGCGAACAGCAGGCCGCCGAAGAGCAGCCACGCGAGGATCAGCGTCCAGACCACGTTGAACGCCTGCGCGCCGATGAACGCGAACGCCGGCCGGCCGCCCTCCAATCGCACCAGGTCGGTGAACTTCGTCTCCAGCCCGATGGACACGAACGCCAGCGCGAACCAGAAATTCCGCAGCCCGGTCAGCAGCCCCTTGGTGTCTTTGACCAGCGCGCTGTCGAGGGCGAACGAGAACACCAGCGAGGCCGCCATGAACCCGAGCACGAACTTGGGAAACCGTTCCCAGATCAACCGCACGCTCGGCCGTTGGCCGCCCGCCGCGCGCTGGCGCATCGTCCACCAGATCGAAAGTCCAAACGCCGCCACGCCGATGAGCACGTTCTGCGAAAACTTCACAATCACGCCCGTCTTCATCGCCGCCTCGCTGATCAACGCCCCCGCCGCCACCACCGAACCGCTGGTGTCCAGCGTGCCGCCCAGCCAGGCCCCGGCGACGATTTCGGGTATATGGTAGAACTTCACCACCCACGGCATCAGGATCATCATCGGCACCGCTACGATAAGCACGAGCGAGGTGACGTAGGAGAGTTTCTTGCGGTCACCCTGAATGGCCCCGCACGCCGCGATGGCCGCCGACACGCCGCAGATGGATACCGCCGTGGAAAGCATCACCGCGAACTCGTCATCCACCCGCAACCGCCGCGCGAGCCAGAAGCAGAAATACCATACCACTGTCACCACCAGGATTGATTGCGTGAGGCCGAGCAAGCCGGCCTGCATGATTTCCTGGAAGAGAATGCCCGCGCCTAGGATGACGAGGCCGGTCTTGATGTAAAACTCCGTGCGCACCGCCTGGCGCAGCCAGTCCGGCAGCGGAAGCGTGTGGTTTAACAGCAGGCCCAGGCCGAGGGCAAAGATGACGTATTCCAGACCGAGATCATTGACCTTCGAGTTGCCCGCCATTGCCTGCGCGCACCACGCGAGCGCGAATACCACTGGAAACCCAACGATGAATCCCGCCCCTCGCCCGCCCATCAGCCGCACCACCACGGCCGCGATCCCGAAGTAAATCAGCCCCAGCACCGCCGCCCGTTGGAGATTACCCGGGCTGACCACCGCGTTAAGAGTGCCCGTGCGCTTGCTTTGCAACGGCGCGATGAATTTCTGCGCCTGTTTACCGGTTGCCGGCACGCTCGCCTTCACCGCCGCCGTCTCCACGTTTTTGGTCGCCGAGCGGATTGCCCCCGGATCCGTGCCCGCCAGCGCGGTGCCAAGTTCGGAGAGGGCGCTGCCCAGTTCAGTTTCCCCCTGCCGGGTCACCTCGAGTTGCAACTGGTTCAACTCCGCCGACCGCGCCTGCAACGTGCGGGCCTCGCTGGCGAAATGCGTCGCGGTCATCCAGTTGAACCCGGGCATGGCTGGACGCCAGAAAGCGACGACGGCGGCAATCAACAGGCCGCCCGCGATCACGGCAAGCCAGTCTTCGTTCTGCCACCAGCGGGGCCGGACGGGCGGTTGCGATGGGGTTTCCATTTTTGTGATGCCGAAAATGGATGGGATCCAGGCGAGCGTAAACTCAAAACGGTCTGGCGCGCGGAGGACTGACGTGCGCTACCTCAATACACCAGCACCAGTACCGCCGCCGGTTCCGCCGATCAGCCGCAAAAGAACGCACAGATCGCAAAGAGACGGACAGAGTTTTCTCCCTCTCCCCGGGGGAGACTTGAGCCGTTTGGGAAACGGCGAAAGGAATTTGCCCCAAGCAAAGGCCCGCAGGGCCGAGTGAGCGGGAGCGAGCGAGTCCGCGCCGGGGTGAGGGCTTCCAAGTTTGGTAGGGCCGCGTTGCTGCGCGAGAAAGGGGTCGGTTCTTGATATTGACATATTACGGGATGCGCGCCACTCCCCCGGCATGGCGCGCAAGTTGAGAGTCGAGTATCCGGGCGCGATTTATCACGTCATGAATCGCGGAGACCGGCGGGAGTTGATCTTCATTGATGATGCGGATCGCCAACGCTTCGTCGAAACCCTCACCGAGGTTTGCGTCAAGACCGGCTGGCAGGTTCACGCCTACGTCCTCATGCCGAATCATTTTCATCTGGTGGTGGAGACGCCGCAGCCGAACTTGGTGGCCGGGATGAAATGGTTGCTCGGCACTTACACCAGTCGCTTCAACCGGCGGCACAAATTGTTTGGGCACCTGTTCTCCGGTCGCTACAAGTCGCTGATCGTGGATGGCTCGGGCAGCGGTTACCTCAAGAGCGTGTGCGATTACGTCCATCTCAATCCCGCGCGGGCGAAGCTGTTGGCGACGGACGCGCGCTTGAAGGATTTTGCGTGGAGCAGTTGGCCGGCGTATTTGCTGGCCCCGTCGAAGCGACCGGCGTGGTTGCGGGTGGATCGGCTGCTGGGCGAGTGGGGGATTCCCAAGGACAGTCCGGCGGGGCGGCAACGGCTGGAGCAGGCGTTGGAAGAACGGCGCGGGGCGGAGGCAGGCAAGGAGTTCAAACCGATCCGGCGCGGCTGGTGTCTGGGGGAGGAAACTTTTCGGAAGGAATTGCTGGCGCAAATGAGCGAGCGGCTGGGAGCGGAGCATTACGGCGAGGAGCGGACGGAGACGGCGGAAGCACTGGCGGAACAAATCATCGCGGAGGAATTGAAACGGCGGCGCTGGCAGGAAGCCGATCTGCAAACCCGGCCCAAAGGAGATGCGATGAAAGTGGCGTTGGCGGCGCGGTTGCGGGCGGAGACGACGATGACGGTGGGCTGGGTCGCGGAGCGCTTGGGGATGGGAACTCGCGGCTATCTCAACCACCTGCTGTATCAGCGGCGCAAAGCGGGAGTATCCATTATCAAGAACTGACCCCTTATCGCGTGCGCCTTGGCGTTGAAGAATGTTTCACGACCTCCATCATCCCGGCCCAAGCGTGTTCCCTCACCCGGCCTCCGGCCACCCTCTCCCATCCGATGGGCGAGGGACAGAGAGGGAGAATCACTTGCCGCCTCACATGAAAACCTGCGACTGGATTTGCCGGAGGATTCTCCGCAAAACCAGAGAGGTGCGAACGCTGTTCCTTCTCCCCGGGGGGAGAAGGTTAGGATGAGGGCGAGCGTCACAACCATTTTCCTTCTTGGTTTCGTTCGACCGGCGCAGAAACGCAAAGAGAGCTTCTCCAGTTTTCCCTGCGCCTTCCGCTTTCATCCGCCGTCATCGGATTTCGGCGTGACAAGTCGGCGAGACAGGTTGCGTTGAATTCGTTGCCAACCGAAAGCGGTGCTAAAGCCCGCGCACTCCAAACGCTTCGCGACTGACGGGCGTTTGCAAACCGCGCGAAGCGTCTGGAGTGCGTCGCGTTCACCGCCGCTGTTGCCGGCGTTTCCCAGCGCCACCGGCGCGGCATCTTTGTAGAAAACCCGCCCACAAAAAATCACAAGCTCCGTAGGAGCGACATCATCGAATATACCGCTCCTGACGGAGCTTTGGAAAATCCGGCGGCGGAACTATAAAGATTTCGCGCCTACGGCGCTGGGACGTTCACCAGTTTTCCCTGCGTCTTGGCGTCTTGGCGCCTTTGCGTTGAAAAATGTTTCACACTCTCCCTCACCCCGGCCCTGCCTCATCGGTTGTTTGTTGCGCTTGTCCCGTGGGCTGGCCGGTCTGGAAAGTAACCCTCGAAAAACTTCGCGAGCGGGGCGTCGGCGACCGAGCGCCGGAGCTTGGACCACGTGCGTTGATCGCCGACCGAGTAGTAAAGATAGGTCTTCCCCTTGAATTCGAGGAGGTCCGGGTCGGACGCATTGACGCCGTCATTGAGGCCGGGCGTGAGGATTGGGTTGGCAGCACTCAACTCCCAAGTTTTCAAATCCTTCGAGCGCGCGAGGTAGGTTTCAAAAAACCAGCGGGGCGTGCGGTGTTCGAGGTAGAGCAGGTAGTAGTTGCCGTCCACGTAACGAATGCACGGGCAGGCGGCGTAGCGATCGGCGCCGAACGCGGTGTCCGGCAGCTTGGTCCAACTTTTCAGGTCGGTGGACGTGGCAAACTTGATCGTGAACGGCGCGAACTTCGGATCGTCGGACTCGTAAGCCATCACGAAACCCTTGGGCGTGGCGCACACGGAACTGTTGAACAAGTGCTCGCCCTCCTGTTTGACGACGACTTTCTGCTCCCAATGCTTGAGGTCCTTCGATTGGAACATCGTCACGTCGTTCCAGTTGCCCGACTCGAAGCGCGACGCGAAGACATAGAGCGTGCCCTTGTGAACGAACGCGGAGGCAAGGCTGTAACCCTCGGCGAAGCGCGCGAGTTCGCGGCCCGTCTCCACGTCTTCGAGCGTGATGGTGTAGTCCGCTTTGGTGCCGCCGCTGGCCGGGCGCAGGCATTTCATCAGCGACAGCCGGTTTTTCCAAATGATGGGCGCGACCTCGCAAACCGCGCGCGATTCCGGACGCTCGCTCTTCAGCGCGTGGCGATTGGTGGGCGGTGCCGGTGGCAGAACGGTTTGGAACACGTCCGCTGGCCAGTGGCCGAGGCGGTGCATGCCTTTGGGCACGTCTTGGTTGAATTGCACGTAGGCCTTCACGTCGCCGGTCGTTGAGAAGCTGACGTCGCCTTTGCCGGCGCCAAAAATCTTGCAGCCCATCAACGTGGAATCCTCGATGTCCACGTGCAGGAAACGGCCTTCGATCGTGCTGTGGATGACGCCGGAGCCGGGCTTGCCCTGCGGTTGGGAGAAGTTGAGCGAAACGAGCTGGCAGTTCTTCAGCTTCACGCGCGTGAAGCCGGCGAAGCCGGGATTGCCCGCCTGCAAGGCGTTGTCCGGTCCGACCAGCGTCGAGTCCTCGAACACCACGTCCGGATGCGCGGGCATCTCGGGATGCTCGGCGCGCACGTAGGCGCCGGCGGCATCGCCCCACCAGTCCAGACACCAGAGCTTGCAGCGACGGAACACGCACGGTTCGTCGGGACGCGACAGAATGTTGCCCACGCCGCCGCCGAACGCGCGCCCGATGCTGATGCAATCCTCGACGATCACGGTGAACGGCTCCGCTTTATCCACGAGATCAAAGAACAGGCCGGCGTCGCCGCCGGTGGCGTAGAGGTTTTGGAATTTCCAGCGATCCCAACCGATTGAGGAGAACGTCTCGGCTTTGTGTTCCTTGGACCAACCCCGTTTGTAGGCGCGGATGGTACTCCACCAGTCGTAACTCTTGAAACCTTTTTCGGCATCGCCGGAATCGAGAATCACCCAACCGCTCGTGCCGGAACCAAGTCTGCCATCGGTGTCGCCAATGAGTTGGTTGTAGGCGCCAGCCGCGCCCTTTTGTGCGGAGAACAGATTCGCCTCCATGTAGGTGTCCGGACGGACGATGATGCGATGCCCGCCCTTGTCATCCGGCACCGCGTTGAGCGCGGCTTGGACGGTGCGAAACGCCTTCGGCCACGACGAGCCATCCGAGTTGTCGCCGAGTTTGGAAACGTAGAGGTTTTGGCCGGCGTCGGCGGGAAGCACTCCGACCGTGGCGGTGAAGAACGCGAAGGCGGCGAGCATCATCGCTGCTCGCAACGTGGAAACTGGAAGGTGAAGTGTGGGCATGACGAGGGTTGTTATTTTGATAATTGTGACCGGACGATCCTTTGAAGTCAATCCACCCAAACTGGGAACAACTCCTCGCTTGAAGTAGCGGGTGTGGCCGTTATGCTCTCGACCCGCAAACGGCGAGTGGGATAATTCGGCGTCGCGATTTTCCCGCCCAAAACCAAAATGACCACCAAGCGAAAATTGATTGTAACGGGCGCCAACGGCTTCGTCGCCGGCAGCGTCCTGGCGCAGGCGGGCGAGGAGTGGCAAGTTCACGCGGTTTCGCGCGGCGAACCGCTCGCCCGGCGCGACCAACTCTGCTGGCATACCTGTGATCCACTGGTGCCTGCTCAATTGACCCAACTGTTTCACGAGGTGAAGCCGGAGGCGGTGATTCACACGGCGGCCTTGGCGGACATTGATTTTTGCCAGACGCATCCGGAACTCGCGCGCGCCGTCAATGTGGATTTGACGCGCACGCTGGCTGACCTCTGTCGCGACACCGGCGCCAAGCTGGTGTTCTGTTCCACGGACACCATTTTCGACGGCGAACATGCGCCGTACGACGAGGAGGCCCGGCCCGGCCCGGTGAACTTCTACGCTGAAACCAAGGTGGAAGCGGAACAGGTCGCGGCTCGCCTGGGCGCGCAGGCGGTCATTGCGCGGTTGTCGCTGGTGGTCGGCTTGCCTTTACTCGGTGCGGGAAATTCTTTTCTCCCGCGCATGATCGCCAGCTTCAAAGACGCTCGCCCGGTCGCGGCGACGGAGCATGAGGTGCGCACGCCGGTGGATGTCATCACGGTGGGCAGAGCGTTGCTGGAACTCGCGGCGGGCAATCAGCAGGGCATCTTTCATCTCGCCGGCCATGACCGGTTGAACCGCTTTGAGATCGCGCAGAAGATTGCGGCACGATTCGGGTTTCCCAAGGAACTCGTGACGGCGCAGGCCGTCGCCGCCTCGCCCGGTCGGGCGGCGCGGCCCCGGGACGTTTCACTCGCCAACGCCAAAGCTTGCGCCCAGCTCAAAACGCCGATGCGCACCCTCGACGAAGGGCTTTCTTTGATTCTGAAAATGTCGGAGACTCCGCTTTTATGAGCGCACCAAAAATCAAATTCGACCTGCAAATCAAATACGGCTCGGAATACGGCCCCGACGAGGAGCGCGCGGTGCTGGAGGTGCTGCGCGCGGGAGCGCCAACCAGCGGCGAAGCTTGCATCCAGTTTGAAAAAGAGTTTGCCGCCTACTGCGGAACGGCTCATGCCCGCGCCGTCAGCAACGGCACCGCCGCCTTGTTTCTCTCGCTGGTGGGCCTGGGGGTAAAACCCGGCGACCGCATCCTCACGACGCCGATGACGTGGATCGCGACCGCCGCCGCCGGCGTCACGCTGGGGGCCGAGGTGGATTTCGTGGATATTGATCCCGAGACTTGCAATCTCGATGCGCGCCAACTGGAAGCCAAGATTACTCCGAACACCAAAGCCATTCTCCCGGTGCATCTCTACGGCCAATGCTGCGACATGGATGCCATTCTCGCCATCGCCCAGCGGCACGGTGTGGCCGTGGTCGAGGATGCCTGCCATGCGGTCGGTGCCGAATACAAGGGCCGCAAAGCGGGCAGCATGGGCGCGACGGGTTGCTTCAGCTTCCACGAGCAGAAAAATATTTCCACGCTTGGCGAAGGCGGCATGGTGGTGACCAACGACCCCGCCATTTTTGAGCGCGTGGCGCTCTACCGTTCGCATTGCACCCGGGTGTATGGCAGCAGCACGAAATACTGCACGCTCGACGAAGCGCGCTTCCCGATGGGCCAGCGGTTTTGGTTTCAGGACTTCGACGACTGCGGCTACAACTTCCGCATGACCGACATTCAGGGCGCGGTAGGCTCGGTGCAGTTGCGGAAACTGGACGCGCTCAACCAGCGGCGCATTGACAACGCCGCGTATATTTCCGCGGGTCTGCGCGACGTGCCGGGAATCACACTTCCGACCGTGCAGCCCGGCGGCAAACACGTCTTCCACCTTTATCCGATCCAGATTGACCACGCGAAGTTCGGCCGGACGAAGGACGATTTCATTCACGCGATGCTCCACGAGCGGGGCGTCAAGGTGGGCACGCATTACACGCCGTTGCACTACGCCACCGCGTTCAAGAATCGGGGATTCCGGAAAGGCCAGTTCCCCGTGGCGGAAGCCGTGGCCGAACGGTTGGTCACGCTCCCCATCAATCCCCGCCAATCGCGCGAGGCGCTGGACTACCTGATCGAAAGCGTGCGGAGTTTGCGCCGTGGCTAGTGGTTTTTTCCATGCACCGGCGCGCGGGCGTCCCGCCCGCAGCGGACACGCAAGCCAAGGCGCGGTCAATCCGGAACATGGTGACAAATTGAACCTGCTGCGGGCGGGACGCCCGCGCGCCGGCTGCACAAGATGACGTCCGACACACCATCAGCACCGGGGCTCAAGCCGCTGTCGCCCGGGCAGGTGACCTGGCGCTGGCGCATTCTCATCTCCACTTACCTTGCTTACGGGGGCTTTTATCTCACCCGCAAGGCGTTCACGATTTGCAAGACCACCATCGCGAAGGACCTCAACTGGGAACTCGGGGACACGGCCCACATCTGGACCGCCTACCTCGTGGCCTACATGCTGGGCATGTTCATCAACAGCTTCATCGGACGCCGCTGGGGGCCGCG
>CAYHFK010000018.1:0-25192 GCA_964355895.1 uncultured Bifidobacterium sp.
GTGTTCAACTCAAATCAAGCTTGTCACGATCCTGCCACTTTTCCGGTGTTTCAAACATTGTTCAGAAAAATTGGACGTGCTGCGCACGGCGAGGTTGGTTTCAGCCAATAAAGCAAAGGGTTTTGTGAAGGAAACGGTTAAGGTCTGAGCGCGTAAAAGGCGGTTCAATCCGACTTTCTTTAGGAATGACTTCATTTCTAACCAGTTGTTCTCAGAAACCCACTTGTTGGCCTGGATTTGCCTCAAAAATGAAGTTTCTGAGCGGTTCAATTCTCTTCAGCTTACTCCCCTCCAGAGCAACGATTCGTTGCTCTAAATCCGCCTTTTGCGGGACGAGGGGGGCATTTCCTTGAACTCCTGAACGTCCAGCGCGCCGTCGGCAAAGCCGTCGTTGATTCGGTTTAGGCGATGTGAATCAGCCGGTGATGGACTGGATGCACCGGGAAATCTGGGTTTACGCCGAAATGGCCAAGGCCAACAGCGCCCACGCAATCTGGCGGTTCAGAATTCCGGTGAGCCACGCAATGCGCCCCCGCTAACGGGGGGGCGTTTACAGTAGCGAAAATTGGCGAAAGGAGTCTCCGTACTCGCGCGTCTTCTTAATGCCCGGCTCGGGCACGGGATATTTGCCGTCGGCGCCCGCCAGCAACGGCGCAGGTGAATCCATCGTGAGCTTGTCCACGCCGGGGGCGAACTCATGCTCGCAGTCGAGGATATCTTCATACGTGACGATCTGGCCGGTGTGGGCGGCCATGCGGCCCATGGACGTGACCAGGCTGGCGATGGCGCCGCGCCGGGCCTCGTTATAGGGTTGATCCTGGCGGATGGCGGTGACGAGATCGTCCCATTCCAACTGGTAAGGATCCGGCTCCGCCTGGTTCGGCTGGGAAAACGACCAGGCGACATTGGCACTCCGATAATCCCGCAGGTTGGGATTCTGGTCCTTGAAAATGCGGACGCGGCCGGGCGTGTGGACGTTGGTGGAGATGATGGCCGAACCCTTGGTGCCATGGGCATAACTGGCGAACTCGTCATAGCAACCTTGTTCGCTGCGCCCGACAAAGAAAAACTTCATGCCGTCCGCGAACGTGTATTCGACCGAGTAGTTGTCGAAATTCTGGTCCACGCTGATGCCGCGATAGTGGCGGCCGCCGGTGGCGTGGGCTTTGACCGGCCAGGCATCCTTCATCCAGCAGCACTCGTCAATCTGGTGGATGTTGTAGTCGCTGAACAGGCCACCGCTGGCCCAAAGGAAACCATGGAATCGCTGCACCTGGTAGAGCAGTTCCTTCTGGATATCCGGTTTGGGGCCGGCGTTGCCGGCCGGACCACCCATGCGGTAGGCGCGCAGCAGCGTGAGGTCGCCAATCTGTCCCTGCTTGATGCGCTCATGAAGCTCCTTCCGTCCTTTGCAATGGCGAACCATGAGGCCGACTCCCACCTTGAGATTCTTCTTCTCCGACGCCTCGGCGAGCGCCAGGAGCTTGCGCGTAGTCGGCCCATCCACCGTGACGGGTTTTTCCATGAACACATTCAAACCCTTTTGAATGGCGTAGGCGAAGTGGACCCAGCGGAACGCCGGTGGCGTGGCGAAGATGGCGATGTCGCCCGGCTTGAGACAATCCATCGCCTGCTTGTAACCGTCGAAGCCAATGAACTTGCGATCCCGCGGCACATCCACCTGGGCCGCGTGCGCCTTGGTCAAATTCTCGTAGCTATTACTGAGTTTGGCCTCGAACACGTCGGCCATGGCCACCAGTTTGATCGGGCCGGGCTTGGTCGAGAGCGCCTGCGAGGCGGCACCCGTGCCGCGTCCACCACAGCCGATCAGCGCCACTTGAATCAAGTCACTGCCTGCGGCGTGGACGTAGGGAATGGCCGTGCCCGCCAGGGCGGTGACAGCAGCGAACCGGCTGGTATTTTTCAGAAACTCGCGACGTGAGGTGGAGTGGTTCAATGATTCGTTCATAAAAATAAGATCATGGGTGCAGCCTGCTACCGTCCGGCTTCCGTGGCGGGCTTCGTCCATTTGCGCCAAGTGCTCATCGAGCGGGCCAAGTGCTCGTGGGTGTCGCCGCCGATGCCGTAGCATTGGAGGCCGATCGGGCCGCGGTAGCCCAGGTCGCGCAGCGTGCGCAGGAAACCGGCCACGTCGAAATTCCCTTTGTCCAGCGGCTGGATGTAGCGTTCCCAGCCGGGCTTCTCGTCGAACTCGTCGGCGCCGTTGATGGACACCGCCCACAGCCGGGGCATGGCCTGTTTCAAGAGCGGCTGGTAGTCGCGCTGCGGGTCCACGCGCAGCCAGTGGCAGAGGTTGAACATCACGCCGACATTCGGACGATCCACCTTGTCCGCCACGCGAATGGAGTCTTCGATGCGTTCCACCCACGAACCCTGGTGCGGATAGAGCAACAACTGCGCACCAGAATCGCGAGCCAGGTCGGACATTTCGCGCAGGATCGCCACCGCGTGCGGATCCACCGAAGCATCCGAAGGTTTCATGCCGTTGAGCAGCAGGTCGAACTGCACTTGCCGTCCCTTCACGAGCGCGAGAACTTCCTTGAAGCGTGGGTCGTAGGCCGGTTTGTTCGTCGCTACGTCCACGATCATCGTGATCTGGAACAGCTTCAGCCCCGCGTCGTCAAGGGTCTTCAATCGCTCGGCGACCTTGTCCAGCCAGATGTGGCCAACGCCGGCGTAGCCCAGTTCCTTGAGCATTTCGGCCTGCTCCGGGAAGGACCGTTTCTTGGTGTCATGCCAGTCAATGCAAAACGGGAAGAAGGTGTTTGTGGGCGCGGCGGGAGTGTCGAGCGCGGCGAGGAATGGCGCTACGAACGCGAGGACTATTGGGAAGAACTTTTTCATGATCCGGCACTCACAGGAGACCGCGTGGGTTTTAGAGGAGCATTTTCGGTTTGCACCTCGTTATGCCGTCCAAGGCCGGGTGCGTTCGGTGTAGCTGGCGATGGCCTCGCGGGCGAACTGCGTGTCTTCGGCGAGCTCAAAGTCGAACATGCCGGCGAGCACGAAATCCGCGCCGTTATTGAAGGCGTAGCGGAAGGCGTTCTTGGGCGGGATGGCGCCGGCGGCCATCGTCTTGAAGGCGATCCAGGGCTTCGTGACGGATTTCATCACCTCGGCGGTTTCCTGCGGGTTCGCGCACCAGTAGCCGGGGAATTCATTGTAGGGCTCCTTGACCTGCTCCGGCTTGGGCGCGGTCGGGTAGCTGTGGTGGTGGAAGGTCTTGATGTAGAAATCGGCTTTGATGCCATGCTTTTCGCAGGCTTTGACCACCTCCAGCGAATGGCCCCCCACGCCGGACGGCACCCCGAACTCCTTCGGCAATTCGACCGCCTTGGCCAGGAGGTCAATCTTCCCCTGCGCCACCAGCGAGTCCGCATGGACGCCCCAGAGGTAGATCGCTTCGCAGCCGTCCTTGATCAACGCCTCGACGTGCTCGCGGTACTTGGCCATGTCCGGCTCGGGTGGGGCCGTCGGGCAGATGATCCACTGAATCTTGCCGCCGCGCTCCTGGCGGTAACGGCGCAGCACGGAGATGGGATGCGGCGGATTGTGCATGGAGACGGTGTTGATGCCCTGTTTCTCGGCGAGGGCGAGCGTGTCCATGATTTTCTCGTCGGTGTTGTACTGGGCCGCGAGGCGATACACGTATTGCAAGTCACGGCTGTGGGTGTAGTGCGTGAGCAGGTTGCCGCCGAGGATGAGGCGGCTGACCTCGAGCTTGCCGATGCGGCCTTTGGGGAGGGCGTCTTTGGCCGCAGATGGCGCGGCATCGGGTTTGAGTAACTCCTCGGCGCGTGAATCCAATGCCAAGGCCAGGCCGGCGGAGCCTAGGAGGCTTTGCTTGACGAATAAACGACGATTCATAGTGGTTCTTGATAGGGAATTGCTTGTTGACGATCTGCGGGAGAGTTGGTGGTGACCACGATGTCGAACGGGTTGGCCACAGGTTGTACCGACACGAAACTTGTTTTTGAAGCACTGCAGTTCAAGGAGAATTGCTTTTGCGGCATGCTCATGTAAGGCGAATTTATGCCTCCGCTGGCAGACGACAAGCGTTATTTTGCAGTTTTTTTTGCCGGGCTTGGGCGGCCTGCGTGTGTTTTGCGGCGCGGAGACGGCGCGGAGTTTGAAGGGAGTGGGAAAGCGGGTTGCTCGTAGCCGCACCGCAGCCCATTCCGCCAGTGGGCCGGGTTAATCAGTGAGGACGCTTTCGTAGTCGGGCATGGGGGCCGCATCGCCCAGTGGCTCCCGCCGCCTCACTTCTCAGCGCCGGCGCATGCCCAAGGCGGTCTGCCGCCGGAACTGCTCGCGGTTCGCCGCGTCGTAGTAGTCCACGGGATTGTAGTCGTCCGTCAGCACCCGGCCGTGGTCCGGATCCGTCTGAAGCCGGTTCGCACAGGCGAGGCGCACATCTTCCCGGCAGCTCGCATGCACGTTCGCGAGTTGGGGCGCGTTCTGCAATTCCATTTCCCGCTGATCTGAAGCGGCGAAGAAGATATTGCCATTGCCCGTGCCGTGGATACGGACGGTGCGAAACACCGCTTTCAACGTCTTGTCCAGGGACGCGGTGAAAAAATCCCGGCCCGACTCAGTATCACCAAAAGAGTTCAGCACCAGCACTCCGTCCGGCTTGAGCAGTCGCCGCATGGCGCTGAAGGCTTCGCGCGACATCAGGTGCGAGGGCGAGGAATCGCCAAGGAACGCGTCGAGCACGATGGCGTCATAGCGCCGGGCGCAGCGGTTCACGAAATGGCGGCCATCGTCAATGGTGAGTTGCAGCCGGGCGGGTTCGAGATCGAAGTAGCGTTGCGCGAGCGGGACCACGGCGGGATTGATTTCCACCACGTCCACCCGGACATCTTCCCGGGCAAACTGCATCGGCACGATGCCCACGCCGAGGCCGATGCATAGTACGTCCGCGAGGTTCGTCCGGTAACCGCGCGCCAATTCGTGCAGCATGTAGGTGAACAAGGAGACGCTTTGCTTCGTCGCGGCGTCGTACGTGTTCTGCGTCAGATAATCATTCAGGTAATAGCGGCGCGGGCTGTCATTCGCGCTAAAAACCTGCAGGCGGCCGAAGTTGGAGTTCGCCCGGTAAAGCTCCTGCCAATTGGCGCCCTTGACCGGTTGGTCCAGCGCCACGCCGATTCCTCCGGCCAAACCGACAAGTAGAATTCCGCTCGTGACCGCCACCGGCGAAACCCGCTTCCGGCCCCAGCCAAAAAAATATCCAGTGGTCACCATGGTAAGCGCGCCGGAAGTCACAAACATCGTGACTGAATTCGGCAGGAACGGAATCAACACGTAGCCGATCAATACGGTGCCAGCGAAACTGCCCAAAGTGCTGATGGCCGTGAGTCGTCCGACGTTTCCGCCCACACCCGCCACGGCGACCGTCAGCCCGCGGACAAAAAAAGGCCCGACCATCGCCAGCAACGCCAGCGGGACAAAGAACAGAAACGTCGAAGCCAGCAACGAGCCTAACATCAGTTTGAATTCCAGGCACCAGTTGGCGACCGGTTCCACCGCCAGGACCGTGAAGCTGAGATACACTGCCGCCCCCAGCACCGCCCAGTAAGGCCGGCTCAGGCCCGGCGAACGATCCACGAGCCGTCCCCCCGCGTAATAGCCGGTCGCCAGGGCGACGAGGGTCACGGCGATTTGCGCCGTCCAAACGAAGTGCGACGTACCGACGTGCGGTGCGAGCATCTTGGCGCCGAGGATTTCAACGATCATCACTGCGGCCCCCGTCACTGCGGCCGTGAAATAAAGGTAACGGCGCAGGCCCGGCGAAAGCGGCGTGACTTCCGCGAACCCACGTTGCAGTTTCACCCGATCACTGGTCGGGAATGGCTTTTTCGCCGCGCCGCGATTCAGGGAGAATTGCTTTGGCGTCGTTTTCATGTGCGGTGACTTTAGGCCTCCTTGGAAGGGCGACAAGCGATTTCGTGGTTCTTCCGCCGACTTTGCGAAACCTGGGTGATTTTGCCGCGCGGCGACGTTCCAGAGCATGGCCGGCGTGGAAAAGTGGACCAACCCGCGGTGCCAACGGCACACCCCACCGGTGGGCAGGCTCAATCATCACCAAAAACCGTCGCGCTTGTCGGTTATACCAGGATGGCGCGTCAGTGTGTCCCGTGCGAGTTGCGGGAGCCTCGTTTTCGTGCAACCGCCGGGAAAACCAGCCTGGCTTGCAAGCGTGGCGCCGCGCCGCGGTTCAGCCGCGAAGAATGGGAGAAACCAACGCGCGCCGCTGACCGCGGTTGCTCCGCGGCCTCTGCTGCTCGCAACCGAATCAGGCCGGGACTGCGCCGAAGATCGGCTGCGCCTCCCGGGATTCGGAGCTGTTCAAGCACACCCGGAAGGCGCCGGCACGCGCCACTTGAAGCAAAGTCACCGACGCAAGCTGCACTGTCCCTTCCGCTGCCACGTCGCCGGTGGCCAAAGCCCGTGTGAGCGCAACTCGCAATCCCTCGGCATCGGCTCGGGAGACCCGCCCCGGCATGTACGGTCCAAGGTGCGGCAGAATAATCTCCGTCTCCCAGACATCCGAGGGCCATTCGTTGGCCACGCGCTCGGGCTGCCATCCGTTTAGCCGGGCCATGTGCAACAACTTGCCGAACTCTTTCGGGTTGATGTGGTAGGTCCGGCCATCAACCAAGCTCACCAGTTCAAATCTCATGCCGACCTGTGTCAGCAGGGTCCATTCCCAGCATGATCCCATCCATGGCCAGATAACACTCGATTTCTGTAAAATCCTGCATCGCTTTGGACATTTCTCACTTGTGTGTTATGTTCCCTCGGCTGACGTGGACGTGAGTGTTAGTTGACGGTGTCAGTGAGAAAGGTAAGTCAGTGATACAGCAGTTAGTAGATACGCCCACGCCAGCCATTTCCTTTTCCCACTCACCCGGCCCGGATTTCACTTTCATCACTTTGTCCTCCTTCCGCATCGGCGCATGCTCACTTTGACCGGCTCACCGGCTCCTTCAGGGTTTGCTTGCCGCTGCGCAGCGGTTTTTGCGCACCGGAAGGCAGGATCGCCATCGCCTGAACGCCCTTGGGAATTTCGGTTTCGAGCTGGAATGTTGCCCCGTCATTGCGCCAGCGGCTGACCACGCGGCCTTGCGGCGTTTGCAGGGTTGCCTCCGCGCTCGCCAGCGAACCGGGGTTCGGCGCGATGAGAATCTTCTGCCAGCCGACGCTGCCCGGTTGCTGCCGGATGCCGGCGACGTAGCCGTAATACCACTCCATGACGTGACCCAGCATGCAGTGGTTGAGTGATTGCGAGCCATCCATCATGGCGTCCCAAGTCTCCGGCAGCGAAGTCAGGCCTTTCTTCAGGATGCCGCCATAGCTCCCCGTGCCGTCGCGCGAATAGACGCGATGCAGGATGTCCGATCGCCCGGCTTGGGCGAGCGCGCGGATGAAATAGACATGGCCGACGTCGCCGGGCGTCTGCTGCCCGCCGCGTTTTTCCAGATCGGCGAGGAGGTCGTCCACGAGCAACGCGCGGTCGGCGGGCGGAACGAGTTCGGCGCCCAGGGCCATGGCATTGGCGCATTGCGGACTGCCGTTGTGGCGGAGCTTGCGCGTCGTCGGGTCCTGGAAGTGGCGACGAAAATCCGCCGCGATGCGCGCGTGCAGTTCGCGATATTTCTTCGCGTCGTCGGGTCGGCCCAGCGCTTCGGCGGCGCGCGCGACGGTCAGCGCGCAAAGTCCCCAGGTGGCGGTGGCGGAAAGGGTCGTGGGCGTGTAACGCGACGGACCGGGAGGCTGGCCGTGCCCATAATCATACCAGTCGCCCAAGCCGCCCGGCGCCAGGCCGTCCTTGGCCTCGGTCTGGAGATAGTCCGTGAACCGGCACATCATGTCGAAGTTGTCGCGGAGGATTTGCGGGTCGCCATTCCACTCGTAATGCAGCCACGGCAACATCACCGCAGCCGCGCCCCATTCGACCGTCCAGTTGAAGGCGCCGGGGAATTTCCCCGCCGGATAACTCGGGGCCACCGTCAGCACGCGCCCGCTTGGCTCCTGCGCATCGCGAATATCGCCGGCGATCTTGGCGATCCAGGCACGGCTGTCGTAGCGATATTGAAAGCTCGGCGCCAGCAGGTAGGAACATTCCAGCCAGCCGAGCTTCTCGCGGTGCGGGCAATCCGTCATCACCCAGCTCATGTTCGCGCGCATGGCGGCGTCAATGATCCGGTGGGTGCCGTTGTAGAGCTCGCTCGAAGTGCGGAACGTGCCGGCTTCCGGAAGCCCGGCGCGAACGTTTACCAGTTCCATCCGGCGAATGACCGGCCGGCCTTGCGGGTTGGCCTGGCCCGCCGGCACGGCCCCCGTAACCTCGATGAACTGCATGCCGAGGTAAAACGAAACCCACTGATGTGCCAGCGGCTTTCCGTCCGTGACGATCTCACAGCCGACGATGTAGCCGCCAAACAACCGGTCCTTGTCATTCTTGTGTTCGCCGCAGCGGAAACTCACGCGGTCGCCGGACTTGCCGCCTTCGAGTTCCACCCGCAACTGCGCCGCCATGTTTTGCGGGTAGCTGTAGAGAAAAACATTCGTCGCCGGCGTCTTCACCGAAACCGGTGTTTGATGCTCGAACTCGGAAATGTTGGGCCAGAACTGCGGCCCCAGCTTGCCCGTCGGCGCGACCGCTTCGCGCGCCGGCGGCCAGGCGCGATCGTCAAACCCGGCGCGGTCCCAGCCGGGCAATTGACGGCGTGCATCAAAATCTTCGCCGGCGAAGATGTGCGAGAAAGTGATCGGCCCCTCCGCGGTGCGCCACGAGGCGTCGCTGCCGACGCGAAAGAGCGAGCCGTCCTTTTGCGTCACGGTGATTTCCGCACACAACAGGTAAGGCTCGGCGACGGTGCGTTGCGGCCCGCCCTTGTTGTAGCGGCCGGCGGGCGGGTTGGGATTATGCCAGAAGGAATTGAACAGCATCACGCTCACGCAGTTCGTGCCGGACACGAGTTGAGACGCTAGGTCGAAGTCGCGGAAGTAAATCGTCTTTTCGTATTGCGACCACGGTTGGTTGATGCCGGTGGCGGCCAGTCGCCAGCCATTGACGAGAACGTCGTAATCGCCCAGGCCGACGACGCGCAGCGACGCGCTCTGCGGCTTGCGGTCGAGGACGAACTCCTTGCGGAAGAGCGGACCGGCGGCGTTGGTTGCGCGGTCAGCCGGCGGCGCGATCCAACGTGCTTGCGCGAACTCAGCGGCGCGGGCGGTGACAGCGAAGGAAGTGAAGGTGGCGAGTTCCAGAAGAAGTGCGAGCAGGGAACGATTGGTTTTCCGCATGCGTCACAGGCTATTTTCCACACTCCGCACGTCAAGGGATTACGCTGCGGGCGCGGCCACCTCCACCCGCAGTTTGCTATGGCGATCCGTGGCGCCGGTCTATTTTGGTGAACCTTCCGCTGGCGACAGAAAATCTTTTATCCCCAAACCGCGGGCCATCTGGTAACCCTCCGCCGCCGTGAGTACGGAAAAGAAAAAACCAGCCAGCGCTGTCGGGAAACTTTTTCTCGCCGCGTGCGTGCTGGCATGCCTGTTGCCCCTCGTGTTTGCCGTCGTCGTTGCAACTTCGCGCTGGAGATCCAAGCCAAACCCCGCACCGGTTTCCGACGCCACCGTGTTTGCCGCCTACGGCAAATCGCCCAGTTGCCAATCCTGTCACGAGGAGGAATTCAAGAACTGGCGGGCTTCGCATCACGCGCTGGCGGAGCGGGCGGTGGATCTGACGCTGGATCGGACCGCCTTTGATCCAGCGCGGTCAATTCCGCACGGTTCGCAGCAATCCGCCGCCCGCGTCGCTGACGGCCAGCTGCAACTGGTCACCCGGGGGTTGAGCGGAACCAACCAGCCGTTCGCGATCGCGCGCGTCATCGGCGTGGATCCGCTCCGGCAATACCTCCTTCCGGCCAGCGGCGGCCGGCTGCAGGCCAGCGAGTTGTGTTTCGATCCGAAACGGCTGGAGTGGTTCAACGTTTACGGCGAAGAAGACCGGCAGCCCGGGGAATGGGGACACTGGACCGGGCGCGGGATGAACTGGAACTTCATGTGCGCGACCTGCCACAACACCCGGTTGCGAAAAAACTACGACTCGCGGACCGACACTTACGCAACGACCATGGCCGAAATGGCGGTGGGCTGCGAAGCGTGTCACGGTCCGATGGCCGATCACAACGCGTGGCAGGCCAAACACCCAAACAAGTCCGGCGACCCGACGATCCGGAAGATTTCGCGGCCAGGAATGTTCGCCACCTGCGGCCAGTGCCATGCGCGGCGCGCCGAGTTGACCGGCGATTTCCAGCCGGGCGAGAATTTTTTTGACCATCATCATCTGACGATTCCCGACGAGACGGACACGTTTTATCCCGATGGCCAGGTGCGCGACGAGGATTACGAGTTCACGGCGTTTCTGGGGAGCAAGATGCACACGGCGGGTGTGCGTTGCGTGGATTGCCATGAACCGCACACGAGCAAACTCCGCGTGCCGGGCAATCTCATGTGCCTGGCGTGCCACGGCGGCGTGGCGGCGGGCGTCCCGCCTGCCGTAGAGCCGGGCGTCCCGCCTGGCGGAAAGAGCGTTGATAAATCCCGGCGCTTAGAAAATTCGAGCGAGCGTACGGGCAGCAAGATGCCGCCCTCTACGGCAGGCGGGACGCCCGCCGCCACACTCGGCGCGCCGCGTATTGACCTCGCCACGCACAGCCATCACAAGCCCGATACCGCCGGCGATCTTTGCACGGACTGCCACATGCCCACGACGGTTTACATGCAACGCCATCCGCGCCACGATCACGGCTTCACCGTGCCCGATCCGCGTCTGACGCAGGAACTCGGCATCCCGAACGCGTGCAATCGGTGTCACACGAACCAGACGCCCGAGTGGTCGCTCGAAGCGATGAACAAATGGTACGGCCCGCGCACGAACGAACTGATGCGCACCCGCGCGACGGCCATCGCGAAAGCCCGGGCCGGGGATGCGGCCGCCGTTCCGGCCCTGGTGAAGATGACGGCGGGGGAGACAAACTTTTTCTGGCGGGCGGTGGCGGCGAATTTGTTGCAACGCTGGGCCGCGGAAACCAACGTCACCGCCGCATTGCTCCGGTGCGCGGGCGACACGAACGAACTGGTGCGGACGGCTGCGGTGCGCGGGTTGGAACCGCTGGCGCAATCCGGAGTTGACCGGGTGGTCAAGACTCTCAACGCCCGCCTCGCGGATCCGGTGCGCTCCGTGCGCGTGGCTGCCGCCTGGGCGTTGCATCATACGCTCGATACGAATTCGCCGGCGGGCGCGGATTTGCTGGCTTATCTGCGCCACAATGCCGATCAGCCTTCGAGCGTGATGCAGGCAGGCGTGTTTCTGCTCGATCGCGGCGACGCCGTGGGGGCGCTGGAGCTTCTCCGCCGTGCGGTGAGTTGGGATCCGAACTCCGCGCCGCTGTACCACGCGCTGGCCGTGGCGGCGAGCGTTCAGGGCCAGAGCGCCGAAGCGGTGACGGCCTTGCAGTCGGCCTGCCGCCTCGCGCCGCGCGATGCGGAGTATCGCTACAAACTCGGCCTGGCGCTCAATGAGGTCGGACGGCTCGACGAGGCGCAGGCGGCATTGGCCGAGGCAGTGAAACTCGATCCGCAGTTCGCCCGGGCGTGGTACAATCTCGGCCTCGCTTATTCCGCGCAGGAGAAAATTGAGCCAGCGCTGGCCGCATTACTTCGCGCCGAGTCGCTCGATGCGCGCTCGCCGCAGATTCCCTACGCGCGGGCGACGATTCTGGCGCGGTTGGGCCGGACGGACGAAGCGCGTCGCGCCGCGCAACGGGCGCTGGAATTGCAACCCGGCTTTCCGGGGGCGGCGGAATTGTTGCGCGCGCTGGCGCGGTGAGAAGTGGTGGTTGAGGAGCAAGCCAGGCGCAAATTCCCCAGCTCAATGAGTGAACCACCCGAAGCGGTCCTTCTTGGCAAGGTAGAGGAGGCCGAGGATACGCATGCTGACAGTGAGCAGATAAACGCTGACAAAAGCCCACACCGCCTGCCCGCCCAACGCCATGAACAAAACCGACATGTCCCGCGTTGAGAGGGAAACCGATCCGGCCACACCCGAAAGTACGTTGCCAGCGAATCGGACTCCGAACACGCACATCAGCAGGATGGACGTGACCAGGTACTCCAGGGGCATCCGCAGGATTGTTGGCACCACGACCATTGGGTTGGCCGCCATGACCGAGTCATTCATGGCCACCGCCAGAAACGCCATCGGGAAATAAAGACAACCCAGAACGGCGGCGATGATGATGACCACCCCTGGAATGTCCACATCGAAGAACGCCTTGGCGACGAGGAGTCCGATGGCCAGGCCGTACGAAGCCACAATGGTTCCAGCCAATTCAAAAAACGCGCCGAACAGTCCACTCGCCTCGGGAAAACTCAGTGGCTCATTTTCATCGGACGTGGTCGTGTGGATGATGTTCTGCATGAACAGGAACACAAAACCGTAAACCGCCATCGTGGCGAAGAGGGTGAAGATGCCCGCGCTCACGAAATCCAACGCGAGAAAAGCGATCGTCGCGCAGACCAGGATCAGCAAGCCAATGCCGCGAAACGGATAAACGAATGCGCCGGGCAATCGCGCATAAAAACTTTTCACCGCCGTTGGGCGGGCGGCCTGCACCCGCAACGGCGTGCAAGCTTGCCCGCAGGTGCGACAATACTTCCCCAAGCCGCGCGTGGTGACGCACAGGTCGCAAAAGTATTTTTGGCAGCGACCGCAAAGAAACCGCGCCGGGGTCTTCGGGTGCGATTTGCAGACGGCATTTCCCCCGTCCAGCGCCGGGGTCGCCAGCGTCGGCGGGGTGTCGGATGCTTCCTCGGTTTCCGGTTCGGGTGTCGCCGGTTCTTCCGCCTGTCCTTTGGAGAGACGCACCCCGAACGATGACGAACCGGCGGGCGGCGGACGAAGACTGCCGGGAATGGGGACGGGAATTGGAATCGCCATCGGCGGTGGCGGCATCATGGCGGACGCCGCGCCGTCCGCCGCGAAGGTCATGGCCACCTGACCCACCTGCACATGCTGGCCGGGCTGGAGTTGGATTTGGGTCACGGGCGTGCGGTTGACAAACGTGCCGTTGGTGGAACCGAGGTCTTTGAGAAAAATGCCCGTTTCGCTGACCGTGATCTCGCAATGCGAGCCGGAGACGGAGTCGTGACGGAGGGTGAAATCGTTCTCCTCGCTGCGACCGACGCGGTTGACGCCTGGCTTGAGCTGGATTTCCCATGCCTGGGCCGTGCCCGGATTGACCAGAAGGCGGTAGCTCATTTGTTTGGTTCTGATTCGCCGACCGGCCAAGGTCTTACGCCGTCGTCCGCGCTTTGTCCACGCAAAAACCCGGCGGAACGTGAGCGGAGAAATTCAATTTGTGCCCGGATGCAATCCAGCAATCACCGCCGCGTCTGGTTGGGCACAGGTCCAAGTCTGATAATGATTCATTCGGTTTTTTGTTTCTTTTCCGGCAGGGGGTTCGTGTCCGACCTGCCACGTCACCACATAGCGGCCCGCGCCGCGCCGCCCGGAGCCAGGCAAAGCAAACGGGTCGTCACCGCCCGGAGCGCGCCGTGCGACAAAAAATCACAGCGTAAGAATTTCATGGAACGCACCTGCCGGCGGATGAAATCATTACGCGGCGTTCTTCCAGCGGACAAGATGTGTTTGAGGTTGCGGAAAAAGCAAGAGCGCGCGGCGGTTGCCGATGGAGGGGGTGGCCGACGCGATCCGTTATCCCACCAATCAACCGATCACCAACGCAATCCATGGCGATTCTCATGCCGTAAAATTCAAGGTCCTCTTCCACCAATACTCCCGACCGCCTGAAATAAGGTATGACCCCAATTGGTTCAGTTACGGCCCGGACGATAAATTGAACACGGACCAGTCCAACCCGGGAGGCGATGGGCATACCGGCTACGACCTGCCGTAGAGGGTCTTGCAGGCTATTGCAGGCTATTGCATCGGAAATGCGATGCTGGCAACCTGCGAGAACATGAACCGAACGAATGGCAGATCCTCCCTCAGAGCAGCGAGCGGGAAATTCCCTGTCCGTTGCCAGTTGCGCCGGCTGAAACATATAGCGCGCCGGTTGGTGGCGGCATTGTGCGTCGCGTTGCCGGTGGCCGCGAGCGCGAAGGCAGGCGTGCTCCTGGTCGAGAAAGGCCAGCCGCGGGCGGTGATCGTCGTGGCAACCGGGGCGAGCGACCAGGTTCGAGAGGCGGCCAGATTGTTGCAGGAGTATCTCGCCCGCATCAGCGGCGCCCGGCTCGAAATCCGCGACGAAGCCGCGCCGGTGGCCGGATCGCAGATTCTGATGGGTCGCAGCGAGCAGACACGCCGGCTGGGAGCAGACGTGCCGCCGCGCATCACCCACGCGATGAACGAGGAGGAATACATCATCAAGACCGTGGGCAACACGCTGATTCTGGCGGGCAATGAACATCCGTTCTACCGGGGAACGGTGTTTGCCGTGAACGATCTGCTGGAGCGGCTGGGTTGCCGCTGGTTTTTCCCCGGCGCGTTCGGCGAGGTGTTGCCCAAGCTGGACACCATTGAGGTTGGACCATTGAATGTTCATGAGCGGCCGGATTTTCGCTTCCGCAACATCTGGTATTCCGGATGGATGCCGGTGCAAGGGAACGATGTTGCGGAGTACGGGGTGTGGATGGACCGCAACCGGATGAACAGTCTCAAGGGAATCAGCCTGCCCGGGGACGGCAGCATCACGCGCCTTGCGCCGCCGGAGAAGTATTTTGCGAGCCATCCCCATATTTACGCCTTGAACAAAAAGGGCGAGCGGGTGAAGGACATGCTGTGCCTCACCGAACCGGAGGCGGTGGCCATCGCGGCGGAAACCATCAAGCAGGAGTTCCGCGCGCACCCGGAGGCGGCCACCTTCGGCTTCGCGCCGCCCGACGGCTCTCCGCAATGCTTCTGCCCGCGCTGCGAGGCGGCCAACCCGAACTTCTCCGGCAAAGGCCTGGGCGAGCCGAGCCTGAGTGATGTGTGGTTCCGCTTCGCCAACGCCGTGGCGGCGGAGGTCGCCAGGGAGTTCCCCGACCGCCGGTTGTTGACGAACGGTTACGCCAACCGCGCCCGCCCGCCGGAGGGCCTCGGCCCGTTAAGCCCGAACCTGGGTATCCAGTCCGCCATGCTGGACTCCTGCACGTTCCACCCGATCGGCGATCCCAAATGCTGGCACCGGCAGTTATACAAGAACGTGCTCGACCGCTGGACCACGGATCTGCGGTGCGTGTTCATCTACGATTACGATCCCGGCAAGTCGCTGGATGGACTGCCCTTTCCCATGCTGCACAACCTCCAAAAAGATTTCCGTTACTTCAAGAGCCGCGGCGTGTGGGGCTTCTGGACCGAAGGCCAAAATTGCTGGATGGTGACACATCTCAATTATTACATCCGGTCCCGGTTGATGTGGAACGCCCAGGCCGATGTGCCCGCGCTCGTGCGTGACTACTGCGAAAAATTCTACGGCGCGGCCGCCCGGCCGGTGGCGGACTACATCTGGACGATGGAGCGGGCCGTGGGTGAATCTTCCATCCACGAAACCTTCGGGCGGTTGGTGCCGTGGCGCGTGATCTACACGCCCAAGGTGATGAGGAAACTGGACCGCAATATCGCCGAGGCCGTGCGCCGGGCGGCCAACGGCCCGGATGCGCCCCATGTGCATGTTCTGGATTTGGTTCACCAGTACATCCGCGCCTACCTCGACATGGAAGCGGCCGCGACCGGGGCCGATTTCGTCGGCGCGGTGCGCCATGCCGACGAAATGCTGCGTTTGCGCGGCGAGCTTGGCAAAATCAATCCATCACTCATTCCCGTCACGCCCGAATGGGCGAGCAAGGGCGACGGCGCCCTCGAATGGCAGCGGCAGACTTACCAGGAACTGGCCGACCGCATGAACGGCGCGCGCGGCAGCCTCGTCGCCCTGACACCCCGGCGCTGGCAATTCCGCGAAGACCCCGAGAAGGTCGGAGTGTTCCAGGGCTGGCCCGCCCCGGAAGCGCAGGGCCGATGGGAGAACCTTGACACGACGATGTACTGGGAGGCGCAGGGCCGGCAGGACGGTCGCGGTTACGGTTACACCGGCCACGCTTGGTATCGGACGGCTTTCGGCGTGCCCGGCGATGCCGCGGGCAAACCCTTGCGGCTGGCCATCGGCGGGATTTACAGCGTGGAGTTGTGGACCTGGGTCAACGGTCGGCTCGTGGACCACCGGATTCGACAGAACACCAGGAATCCGTTCGACATTGACGTCACTTCTTCCATCCGCCCCGGCCAGACCAATCATGTGGCCGTGCTCATCGGCACGCTGCCGCCCGATCGCAACGCCCGCGGCGGCCTGCATCGGCGGGTGTTCCTCTGGAGTCCCAGCGAGAGGCGATGATCTCCCGGCGGCGGCGGGTTCAAGGTTTCACAATAGCGATCACCACCGCGTCCGGGCGCAGATGTTTTTCCGCGACGGCTTTCACGTCCGCCAGGGTGACGGCTTCGATCTTCGCATCCTCGGTGTCATTGTAGCCAAAGCCGAGACCGTAAAGTTCGTCGAGCGCGGTGGTGGTGGCCATGCCCCCGAGGTCTTGCCGCCCGATCTTTCGCTGGCCGATGACTTTGGCTTTGGCGCGGTTGAGTTCCTCCGCCGTCAGCGATTCCGTGCGGAGCAATTCGACTTCCTTCAACATTTCGGCTTCGACCAGCGCCGCCTTCTCCGGCTCGGTCCCGGCGTAAAACGCGAAGTAGCCGGGCGCCACGCCCAGCAGGTTTTGCGCGCCAACGTAGTAGGCAAGGCCGAGTTTCTCGCGGATGCGCAGGAACAAACGCGAACCCAGATCGCTGCACGCCTCCTGCAACAACTCCAATGCCTGCCGGTCCGCGGCGTCGAGCGTCGTGCCGGGGAACCCGATGACGACGACGGCTTGTTTCTTGTCGCGCGTTTCGGTGACGCGCTTCGCCGTCGCAAGTTTTGAGTCTGAAGTCTGAAGTCCAAAGTTGGTTGGGACCGTGGCTGCCTTCCACATGCCAAACGCTTTCTCCACGGCGGCCTTGGTCTCCGCCGTATTTACGTCGCCATAGATGGCGAGGACGCAATTGTCCGGCGTCGCGAGCTTCTGGTAAAACGCCTGCACGTTGGGGGAGTCAAGTTTTGCCAGCGACTCCTCGGTGCCGAGCAGGTCCAAACCATAGCCGGCCTCGCCAAACAATCCCCGGCGCATTGTCTGGAACGCGCTCTTGAGCAACTCATCCTTCTGGGCGCGGATGCCGGCGATTTGCACCTCGCGTTCGCGCTCCAGTTGTGGCGCGGGGAAAGTTGGATTCAGGATCACGTCCACCACCAGATCCAGCCCGGTCGTAAAATCCGAACTTAACACTTCGGCGTTCACGCCAAAGCTGTTGTTGCCGCCGTAGCTGTCGAGGCTGCCGCCGACGGACTCAATCTCGTTGGCGATCTGTTCCGCGCTGCGCGTCCGGGTCCCTTTGACCACGAGCCGGGCCAGGAGCTGCGTAATGCCGCTGTTATCGGCGCTCTCGGCCAGCACGCCGCCCTGGAACACGGCGCGCAATTCCACGAACGGCAGGCGATGATCTTCCTTCACGAGCAGGCGGAGGCCGTTGGCCAGGGTGAATTTCTGAATGGCCTGCTCGCGGTTCGCTTCGACGACGGCAGACGATTTGGGCGATGTCCCGTTCGGCAGCAGCGCGTAGAGGGTGCGGTTTTCTGTCGAGAGGTATTCGCGGGCGACGCGTTGCAGGTCGGCGGAGGTGACGCGCTTCACGGTCGCCAGATAGCGCTGGGAGAAATTCAGATCGCCGGTGGCGAGCCAGCTTCCGCCCAGGTCCTGCGCCTGGCCTTGCATGGTCTTGCGCGTCGCCAGCGTGGCGCTGATGAATTGTTTCACGGCCTTTTGCCGTTCGGCCTCGGATACGGGCGCGTCCTTTAGCTTCTCGATTTCGGCCAGCAGGGCGGCGCAGGCCTTTTCAAACTTGTCCGCATCCACCACGGCGCTCAAGCCGAAGAGTCCGGGGTTGCCGGGATTGTACGTCCACGCATCGGCATAATTCACCAGACCCTGCTTCTCGCGCACTTCCTGATACAGCCGCGAACTGTGGCCGCTGCCCAGCAACACGGCGAGGACATCGAGCGCCGCCACATCGGGGTGGCGCAGGTCGGGAATGTGCCAGGCGAAATGAAGATGGCCCAGTTCGATGGCGGCTTCCTCGATGATTTCGCGTGCGGCCGTCTGGCGCGGTTCCGCCGGCAAAACCACGGAGGGGTGCGCTCGTGCTTTCGATTTGGCGTAAGCTTCGCGGATTTGCGCCACGACTTCATCGGGCTTCACGTCGCCGACGACGAGGAAGAAGACATTGTTGGGCGCGTACTTCTCCGTGTAGTAACCGCGGATGTCGTCGGCCTTGAGTTCGTTGAAGATGTCGAGGTAGCCGATGACGGTGAAGCGATAGGGACTTTTGGTGTAAGCCGTCTCGAACAGCCGGCGACCGGAACGGCGACTGGGATCATCCTGGCCCATGTCCATTTCCCGGCGGATGACGTCGAGTTCCTTGGCGAGGTCGTCGGGCGGCAGCGACGCGTGCTGCATGATGTCGCACAGAATATCAATTGCCACGCGCGCGCCGGTGTTCGGCACGTCAATGTGATACACCGTGCGGTCAAAACTTGTGTACGCGTTCATGTAACCGCCGGCCTCCTGCACTTCCTGATCAATGCGGCTGCCGGCGCGGGTGGTCGTGCCTTTGAACAGCATGTGCTCCAGAACGTGGGACAGGCCCGCGCCCAGCCAGCGGCCTTCGTGGATGCTGCCCGCCATTGCCCACGCCTGCGCCGAGACGACCGGCGCGCTGTGATCCTGGCGCACGATCAGGGTGAGGCCATTCTCGAGCGTGGTGATTTTCACGCCGGGTGGGAGGGCGGGGATGTCGGTTGGGGCGGGCGTCGAAGCAATAGTTTTGGCGCTCATGGGTGCGGGGAAAATTCGGAGAGACGATGGGTGGCGCGGAGGGGAAGCCGGTTGGGGGTTCACGCTCCGGTCGGTTTGGCGATGTCGGCGGTGACGCCGGGTTTGTGTTCGGGCCGGAACGGTTTCCGAAACGCCGCGTCGAAGTCGTAACCATTCTGAAAATCCGCGCGGCTGTCCTTCTCGGTCTTGCCGAGCAGGCCGATCTCGACCAGGTTGAAAACAATTTCGCCGAAATCCTCGCAGCGCCGGATGCCCCATTCCTCGAACACCGTGGGGGCCATCGGACCGAACTGCGTCAGCGCGAACGCCCGAATGCCTTCCAGCAGCTCCTGGCCGGAGACGTGGCGAACCTCGTCGCGGCTCGGCTTGACGACGAGCTTTTGCGTGTAATCCAGCGCCTCCTTCACAAACAGGTAGGCCTCGCTTTGATAGCGCGGGTCTTTGGCGAGGATTAGCGCAAGGGTGGTCTCGAAAGTCAGTTCTTGCATATCAATGGGCGACGGATTGAACCCTGGCCGGGGCCGGATGCGCGGTGCGGTATGTTTTCACGGCCCAGCCCATGAGCAACAGGCCCAACACGGTGCATAACACCAGTTGTTCCTGTTTCGTCAATACGTTCACGGTGACACTCTAGCCGCCCGGGTGCCATACCGCAACAGCGCTGATTTTGGTGGAGCAAAATTGAATACACGCCCAAGGCCGAGTCCGGCCCGATCTTCAATTTCCACATGGGCAAGAACACGCCCGAGCGTAAAGATGGCATCATGGACCGGCGGGTCGTGCCGGGGGAGGAATAGGGGGGCGCGGAGGTTTACTGAATCTTGGAAATCATCTTCCCGCCCGGGGCAAGCGGTGATAACCTTCGTGCATGCCGAAGCTCTACATCGAAACCACGATTCCGAGTTTCTACTTCAACCAGCGCCCCGAGCCGGAAATGGTCGCGCGCGGCAACTGGACGCGCAAATGGTGGGATGACCACCGGCACGAATACGATCTCGTAACCAGCGACGCCGTTCTGGAAGAACTCAGAAACGGCGACCATCCGCAGCGTGAGGAAAAGCTGGCTTTGATTCGAGCGGTCGCGGTTCTTCCCGTCACTTCCGAAGTTGCGGACATCGCCGAGACTTACATCAAACGCTTCGTCATGCCCGATGACCCCGGTGGCGATGCGGTGCATCTGGCGCTTGCCTCCTACCATGCGTGCGACGTGTTGCTGACTTGGAACTGCCAGCATCTGGCGAACTTCAAGAAGCTGGATCATATTCGCCGGGTGAACGTCCTCCTTGATTTGCATGTTCCCGCACTGTTGACACCGCTGGAGTTGCTGGGCGAAAGTGAATTGCTATGAAAGAAGACCCGATCATCGCTGAAGTCCGCCGCACGCGTCACCGCATCTCGGCGGAATTCGGGCACGACGTGCGCCGCCTGTGCGAACACTACATGGAATTGGAGAAAAAGAACCGCGCCAGCGGCCAACACCGATATGTTGAATTGCCGCCACGGAAAATGGAGGCAGCGCTCCACGACAAGCCCGCCAAGTCGAAATGAGAGTGACCGCCACCCGCCGCGAACCACACCGGGCAAATGTCCAATTGTAAAACGCGCATTTTGACGCCGTTGGGCATTTCCCGCGCTTGAAATCATTCTGCAACTAAGGCAATGTGCCCGCATGAGCAAAGTGGCCCAAGTTGAAGCGGAACTGGAAAAGCTCTCGCAGGCTGAATTGCGGCAGGTGCGCGAGTGGCTGGACGACGTGATCGAGGACGACCTGGAGTTCTCGCCTGAATTCGAGTCCGCCCTCCAGCAATCCGAGCGCGAGATGGCCAAAGACGCTCGTCCGCGCACGCGCCAGCCTTGAGCCGCCATGAGCGCGGCGCTGCAAATCTACTACTCCGGTTTCGACACCCCCTTCTTCAAACTCCCCCCCCCAAGTCCGGTCGCGCCTCGAAGTGAAGATTGATGACATGGGACTCCGGCTGAAAACCTTTCCGCATCACCGCTTGAAGGGGCATGCTCGTTTTCGGCTGCGCGTGGGTGATTATCGAATCATCTACACCTTCGACCCGGAGCGGAACGTGATCCACCTGCTGGCCGTGGGCAATCGGCGGGAAATCTACCGGGACTATTGAAGCTGGGCACGACGTCACCCTACGCGCTGCCTCGCGCTCGTGACTCCCAACAACCGCATCTCGGCGCGACCATAGTGGTCACGAAATTATCCGCCTGCCACCAGATTCAAATTCAGCGAAAAATTCCTCAAGTCTCTTTTCCGAGAAAACCTTCGCCATTGGAAAAGATAAGCCTCCATCGGAAATTCTCTTTCGTGCTTGTTCGACCTGTGTTGCCCAATGGCTATCCAGCAGCACATAATCGCAGTAGGCGACAGCCACGACGGCATGGCTAACATCAATCGCGTGATTTCTGCTGACTCTTATCTTTTTGTTCTTGAGAAAAGAGCCAAGCAATTCGCTCGCAATAACTCGCGTGCCGTATTGATTTGGTCGGCCCCTTGGAAGCCGATCGACTCTCAATCGGAAATCCCTGTTGTCATCGTAATCTCGCCGAAGCGATTCGATACGCTTGATTATCAAATCCGTAAACCCATCATACTTTCCTGCAATCCCGGTTGCCGGGGTGAGACGAAAAAGGTTTTGTGCCGGGAAAACTTTCAACGAGGTAGATTTCGTCAGATTATATTTGGCAAAAAACTTCAGAGAAACAATATCTGCGTGGGGTGCGACACATTCGCCGCTTGTCTGTATTTTATCCTCTTTGCTACAGACCTTGTAGAAGTCGGGGTCGATGATAAAGGCTTGAGGTAGCACCGCATTAAGGAGCATGTCGGCTTCGCGAGTCTGCTGCTCGTCGCTTACCCTGCTGAACTCGAAAAGATTTAGCCAGGAGAATGCGAGCGTGCCTCCATTCGACTTCAACGCGGTTGAAAACCTGTTCGCCAGTTGTTCTGACTCAGAAATCTTGCGCCATGCCCAGTGATCAAGATAGATGGTCGGTGGAACACACCATTGATCCACGAACAGGCCGTCTTTATTTGGAGTAAGCTCAATCATCGCTCGCCACGGAAGAGCATAAGTGAATGGTGGATATTTTCCAGTGATGCTGCTGGGTAACAAACAACTTTGGAATTGCGTTTCACAAGGTGAGGCTCAATCTGGAGGCGATGAAAGCGACTCTCGAAAAGATGGCGACAATTGCCGTGTTGCTTTGCTTCCTCGGGGCGTCATTGGCACAAGCCAGCAACCCACCAAGCCTCGTGGTCGCTTGGGGTGCTAATTCTCACGGCCAGACGAATGTGCCGGCTGGGATAACGAATTTGGTGGCGATTGCAGGCGGCAGCTTATTCTGTGTAGCCCTTAAAGAAGACGGCACTGTTACCGCGTGGGGCGAGTATTTTGGCAGTTCCGGGTACGGTCAAATGTATGTACCAGCGGGATTGAGCAACGTGGTGGCAATCTCCGCTGGTGGCGCACACTCATTGGCGCTCAAAACTGACGGCACTGTCACCGCATGGGGTGAAAATTCTCTCGGGGAAACAAATGTGCCAGTTGGGGTATCGAATGTGGTGGCGATTGCGGGAGGTGACGCATTTTGCCTGGCGCTGAAAGCCAATGGTACCGTTGTCGCTTGGGGTGCTAATTCTCACGGCCAGACGAATGTGCCGGTTGGATTGACTAACGTAGTTGCGATTTCGGGAGGGGGACAATTTGGTCTGGCACTTAAAGCTGACGGAACTGTTACCGCATGGGGGAAGTATTCAAACAATTCCGGTTACGTTCCTATTTATGTCCCAGTGGGGTTGAACAACGTTGCGGCGATTGAGGCTGGCTACTCTCACGCTTTGGCGCTCAAGACCGACGGCACGGTGTCGCTTGGGGTTATCCGCTCAATGGTGTAACAAATGTACCAACGGGGCTGACCAACGTGGTGGCGATTGCGGCGGGTACAGAATTCAGCATAGCACTCAAAGCCGACGGAACCATTGTCGTTTGGGGTGAAAATTCTTCCGGGCAGATAAATGTCCCAGAGGGGTCGGCAAAAGTCGTGGCGATTGCAGCGTCATGGGGTACCGGTTTCTATTTAGCGCCGATTATAATCCTGCCAAAGCAGGCAACTGCGACATCTGTTGCTCTCGACGCGAGCACAAACTTGAGCGTGACGGTGTTATCCAGCGGACAGTTTTCAAGCATGTGGAGTTTTAATGGGATTCCCATTTCTGGAGCCACAGTAACCAATCTTGCATTAAGCAACATCGACATTACGAAGACTGGGTTATATTCGATTACAGCTTCAAACCTGAGTAGTTATTTAACAGTGGGATTTGTCTTAGAGCTTGTTTGAAAACTCCGGTTGGGAACACGGAGCTGGGAAGCTCCGTGAACCCGCGGGCAAGGATGCCCGCGCTACGCCGTAGCGCAGGCATCCTTGCCTGCGGGTTCGGGCGGCATCCGTGCCGCCAGTTTCGAGTTTTCAAACAGGCTCTTACGCTTGAATAACAGTCCGATCGTCTTGGTCGATGGAGTTGACGTGGGCGGTGGCAAGGTTGACCGCGTTGACTCGGCACAAATCGTCATGGCGAACACCGGCTCAGGAGCGGCGATTTTTTTCACGCTCGATGGCAGCACTCCTGATTTCACCGACATTCCTTACACCGGGCCGTTCACGCTCACGAACATCGCCACCATCCGCGCCATCGCTTACAACGCCGCTTTCACGGATTCCGCTCAGGCCGCGCCAATCACCGTGCAGGTTTGGCCGACTTATCCGCTTTCCGCCACCACACCCGGCGGCGGGAGCATCGGTCTTTCGCCAGCGCCATACAGCGCGGGCAATCGTTACGTCAGCAACACCGTCGTCACGCTCACGGCCACGCCTGCCAATAATTGGTCGTTTCTCGGCTGGACCGGCGACAGTTCCGCGACCAGCAACGCCACGTCGGTCTTGATGGATCGGGCGCGCACGGTGACCGGCATCTTCGGGACGGCGCTGAACCTGTTCACCAACGGGAGCGGTCAGGTGCAATTGAATCCGCCGACCGGGCCATACGCTTTTGGTGCGACCGTGCAACTCACGGCGTTGCCCGCGCCGGGATATTATTTCTTCGGCTGGGCCAATGCCGCCAGCGGCTTCGGCAATCCGCTGGCTTTTACAGTGACGAATGCATCGGGCATCACGGCTAATTTCGGCGCGCTGGCGGGCAATCAGGTTTCGCTGGTGGTATTGCCCAACGGCAACGGCACGGTATCCGTCAACCCGGCGAAGCATGTTTATACGAACGGCGAGTTGGTGACGCTGACGGCCTGGTCCGCTGCGAACCAGACTTTCACCAGTTGGAGCGGGGACGCTGCGGGCAATCTGAATCCGCTCGTGCTCACTCTCACGTCGAGCAAACTCATCACCGCCAACTTCGCGCCTGGTTCCACGACGAATCCACCGGTGATCACACAGCCGCCGTTGAGCCGGACGTTGAGCGCCGGGGCGGATACGCTGCTGTCCTTTGTGCTCACGGGCGATGGGCCATTCTCGTATCAGTGGCGTTTCAACGGCTCGTCGCTGAACGACGCCACCAACCCAACCCTCGCGCTGAACGGCATCGCGGCAGGGCAGGCCGGTCTGTACAACATCGTTGTGACTGGTCCCGGCGGCGCGGTCACGAGCGCGCCGACATCTGTGGCAATTTTCGGGATGCAACTCATCCCCAGTGGCGGATCGCCTTTGCCCTTGCTCATCCTCGATGGCGCAGTCGGCACGGAATACCGGTTGGAGACTTCGCCAAGCATTTCGCTCTCGAATTGGTCGTTGCTCACGCCGATAACCTTGCCGAGTTCGCGGTTTTATTACGCAGACACCGCAAGTTCAAACCAGCCTATTCGGTTCTATCGGGCAGTGCCGCAGTAGCATTTTGTTTCGTTCCACCTTGAATCCCCGCGTCAAAAACTGCTGCATTTGCGCGTGACGTTTGATCGGGTCGCCGGCGTCATACCCTTTGACTCTCGGGCGGAGGGTGGCAGTTTCACGTTGCTTCAGAGCGAACGCCGCCGCACAATCCGGCGCACATAACAGCACCGACTTATGGCTTATCAGGAAAAACAACTTCAGG
>CAYHFK010000019.1:0-25112 GCA_964355895.1 uncultured Bifidobacterium sp.
AGATGTTCCGGGCGCAGTGGACTGGCAATGGCGTGTTCCTCGGCGAACCATTTACCCAAGTCAACGAGCCGGCAGCGCTGCGAACAAAATGGGCCAAACCCTCCCGCAAACCAGTCGCCGGGCTTCCTACAAGTTGGGCATTTGACTGTCACCGGGCCGCTCATGGCCTCGAGCTAACGCCGCACTTCCGCGCCCACGGCTTTGAGATCACCAGCGATGCTCGCGGCCATGGATCGCTTCACCCCGCCAACCTGCAAGATCGCCTGGACGTCCGCTATGATCGCGTCGAATTGCGACGCCGGGAGCGGCTTGCTGTTGAACACCGAGTTGAGATTCTGCGCCAGCCGTTCCTGTTCGGGCGCGCCGAGATTGTTTTCGCCCAGCGCGGCCGTGAGCGTGTCCACAAACCTGGTCACGGTGGGCAACGAGGGTTTGGTGGAGCGGGCCGCAATGGCGAGATCTTTGATGAATTGCTGCTTTTGTTCCGGTGTCACGGGCGAACCGGGTTTGAGTGCGGCAAGGTCGGCTTTGATTTTGGAAATGTTCTGCGCTTGGAGAACGGCGGGGGTGGGTGCGGCGGCATTGCCGGGGGTGGCCGGGACCGCCGAACGGGGTGCCGGGGAGGCAGGCGGCGGCACGCCTTGCCGGACATTGTTCTGGTTCACCAGTTCCTTGGCGCGCTGCTTGATCTGGGCACCTTGGGCGCCCTGCCCGAACGCGGGCGGCAGCAATGCAAAACTAAGAATTAAAAAGGCAAAATGCCAAACCGCCGCGCGCCGAGGTGGCTGGCGCTCGTCCCTCGGCCACTCGGCTTTCGATTCTGACCGCCGTTTCTTAATTTTTAATTGGACCTTTTTCATTGATCACGGCGACCCCTTTTTGGCCGAGCAGACCGACATAATCCATGAGAATTTGACCGGCTTCTTCGATCGTCGCGTCGGTCACGGGTGCGGTTTCGGTTTCCGATTCGCTGCCTGGGTCGTCGTTAGCGATGACGGGGTGGACGGCGCCGGGGGCGCCGACAATTTTCGCGTTCAAGCTGTTGGTTTTGGCCACGGGCGCGGGCAGGCCGGGCAACGCCACTTGTTTGAGGGTCAGTTCGTAAACGGTCGGCTCGGGGGCCGTGCGGGCGAGACGTTCCTGGTTGCGTGCTTTTTCGCGCGCTTCGTTGGTTTCCATCTCCTTCAGGCGTTCTTTTTCGTTGAGGGAAATCGTCTTGTCCGCCTGGAACTTGCGGAACTGCTCGATGTCCTCGCGGATGTAAACGAAGTCCTGATTGGTGGAGATGCGTTCGTTGGAACGGCGCAGGAGGTCGGTGAGATAGGGTTCAACCTGGTTAAGCTTGGCATACCGGGCACTGTCGATCTGGTCCCATTGCAGCGCGTTCTCCAGCGCGCTCTCGCCAATCTCTTTGACGTAATTCAATTTCGACGGCAGCACAATATCGGACAGCACGCCTTTGAGCTGGGTGGACCCACCGCTGACGCGATAGAATTTGCCGCGGGTGATCTTGAGGGTGCCGGGATCGTTCGTGCTCGTGGCGCTGGGGCGCATCATCGGGACGTAACGGAGTGGGTTGAGATTTTGCACGGTGCCTTTGCCGTGCGTGGCCCGATCGCCGACGATGATGGCACGGCCATAATCCTGCAGGGCCCCGGCCAGAATTTCCGAGGCCGAAGCGCTGAACCGGCTGGTGAGCACGACCAGTGGGCCGTCATACAGGACGGAGGGGTCGGGGTCGTCCGTGACTTGGTGGCCGCCCGCGCCGTTGACCTGGACGATGGGGCCATCTTTGATAAACAGGCCGGTGAGTTTGACACATTCTTCGAGGGAGCCGCCGCCGTTGCGGCGCAGGTCGAGGATGATGCCCTGGCAATTCTCCGCCCTGAGTTTGTTCACCAGCCGAGCCACATCCACCGAAGTATAGTGCTGGGCGGATTCGCCGTTGGCGCTGGCGGGGGCGGACTTGCGCGGCGGCCCAACCTCCATCGGCACATAGAAGGTGGGCAGGTCAATGACGCCGAGGCGGAAGGGCTTGCCCGCTTCGGTCGGCAGGTCAATGACCTTCGCTTTCGCCGCCTGATCCTCCAGTTTGATCTCGTCGCGAATAATCGTCACGACGCGGCGCTCGGAAGCATCCGTCACGGGAATAACGGTCAATCTGACCTCGGTGTCTTTGGGGCCGCGGATCAACTGCACGACTTTGTTGAGACTCATTTCGACAACATCCACGGGGGGCGCGTTGCTTTGGGCGACGGCCACGATGCGGTCTTTTTCGCCGAGTTGCTTCGACTTGGCGGCGGGGCCGCCGGCCATGAGTTTGCTAATGGTGCAATAGCCGTCCTCCGAGCGGAGTTCCGCACCGATGCCAAAGAGCGAAAGGTTCATCCCGATGGCAAAATTCTCCGCCTGCCGCGGATTGAAATAATCGGAGTGCGGATCATAAACATGAGCCAGCGAGGTGAGATAAAGCTCCAGCACATCGTCCGCATCCCATTCCCGGAAGAATCGGAGATTCCGCGCGTAGCGCTGGTTCAAGGTTTCGACAATTTCCTCCGCGGCGGTTTTCGGCTTGGTTTCCTTGGCTGCGGGTACGCCATTTGTGCCGTGATTCGGTTGCCGGGTGGCGGCGCTTTCAGCCACCGGGACCGTCGGCAGTGTGGTTACGCGGTTGGTCTGGGTGGTCGCGGCCGTGCGCGCCGCTTTTTTCTTTGCGGCAATCTTGACGAGCTTTTCCTCCAGATATTCAAAGCGCAGCCGTTGCCGCCACAGGGTGTGAGCCTCGGTCAGATCGCGCGGGTAGGGCGCGTCTTTACGGTTGGTGACGATGCGTTCGTCGGTATCGAAAGCAAATTTCTCCTCCTGCAACAAGGTCCCGGCATAGGCGACGCGTTGAGCCAGGCGCTCGTAGAACCGGTTGAAGATGCGATAGGCGGGCGTCGTGTCGCCCACGCGCGTCAGGTCGTCGAGCCGGGTGCGATAGCGCTCGAACTCGGCAAGGTCTTCCTGCGTGAAATGCAGATGCTGCGGGTCGAGGGTTTCGCCGTACCGATCCAAAAACTTGGCAGAGAATTCGTCGTCGAACGGATGTTGCAGAAAATGCTGGCCTTCGAGCAGTCTGGCGGTGACGAACGCGATGCGGGCATCGTCCGGGCCGGGGGCGGGCAGGTTCGTTCGGGTGGTGTTAACGGCCTCGGCGATGGCTTCTGGCTTGGGCGCTTCTGCGCGGCCAGCACCAAAAACCAAGACCGCAGGGAGTCCGCCGGCCAGAAGCAGCCAGATCATTAATATAAATCTTCGTGACATAATCTCTTATCGCGGTTGATCCGCGTGATTTAGACCCAGCATACGGCGAATCATTCAATGTGGCGAATAAAGTTTTCGGTAATTCCAACCTGCGGGCCGGGCCTTCGCGAGCCCCCGCCGATTTTTTAATAATCCTCTTTTACACGCTCGGGGGCGGTGTGATTAAGTCGCGCCCAGAGATTTTCCCAGCGTCTGTTCGAGCTCCTTGTTTTGTTGTTCATAGGTGTCGGTATGCGCAGAACCGTAACAAGCGTTGTCCGCTCTGAGACCGGTCAGCAAGTTTGCAACGCTGCCCGCCCCAAACTGAATCGCTTTACCCGGTGGCCCCGAGCTGCCCGGCGGAAGGTTTTTCCCGGGGCGCCGCCCGCCGATGCGTCGTTGGCTCCCGCTTGGTTCTCGAACCCTCCCGCGCGCTCGGCCCCGACTTTCCCGAACACCGGGCCGCGTCCCGCCGGATGCGAAAGCGCTCCCGCAAACCCCGGACTCCTTCCCGCGTTTGCCGCTGAAGCCAGAACTTTTCCCGCACAATCGGGACTGGCTTCCGCCGAAACCAGAGCCATTCCCGCTGTCGCCGGAGTGTCTCCCGCAAAATCCAAACCCGTTCCCGCAAAATCCGGCCCGGCTCGGATTGCCGCCGACTCGCTTTGTTTAAGTCGTTTACACGCGCTACACCCCCCAATTTTTCCCTCAGCCTCCCGTTCCGGCGTTTCGCTTCGTGCCCGTAGGGTCGGGGGCGAAACGGTGGCCAGAAGTTTTGTTGCGGGGCTGCCAAAGGACGGTTGGCCTTTGAGGCTGGACTTGGTTGGGGGCGTCGCTGACCTCAACTCTGGTTTGCCTTTCGTCGGGCATCCTCCGGCGCCACTGCTAGACTCGCCGCCCCATCAAACCCGTAATGGGGTTTGAAATGGCCACAAGCCGCGGTGCGCCACCGGAACTCGGTTTGAGTGCAAGGACTGGAGCCGGAACGTGAAGCGCGCTGGGTGATGGGGCGGTCATCTGCGCAATGATCGGAAGGCGGCCTGCCTTGGCTGCGGGCAAGCATCCCCTATTTCGGTGATGCGGCTGTTACCATGTTAGGGGATATACAATCCGGATTCTTCGCCTATCGTGTTCCACCACCAACACAACGTACGTGGTGTGGCTGGACGGGATCCGCGAGCTGTGTGGGATGACAAACCTTAAAACCAAAACCTGAAAAAACCTGAAGGCCGCCCACAACCACGAATCCTGATTTGAACGCCTGCCAGTTCGCAGGCCGATGCGCTGCCAAAATCCAATGCCGTGGCCCCAAGATAGTCAATCAACCCCATAACACTCATTATGCAACACTCCCACAACTCAAAATGGAAACTGGCGGCGAGCCTGGCGCTCGCGGCCGCGCTTGCTTTGGCCGGTTCGGCCTCGGCAACCCTGACCGTCACGACGGACAACGAACTCGGCAGCGCGAATACTTATCCGTTCACGCCCACCTGGGTCGTGGCTACGAACAACAGCTTGATTGCCAACGCGGTTCCGACTACGGCGCTGGGCAATTTCAGCCTGGAACTCGCGGGTCGAGACGTCAACTCCCTGACGTATAACACGAATCTGACGATTGATATAATCCAACCCAGCACATCCACCAGCGCGAATTATGTGACTTGCGGCAATGGCAGTGGGGCGGGTTCGTTGATCGTTTACACGCTGCCGGCCTCCGCCAATGGATATAACCTCACCAACATCACGGTTTATGGCGGCTGGGCCAATCGGGGCCGAGACCAGCAAGCCTATACGGTATTGTATTCCACGGTGGCGAACCCGGCCCATTTCGTCTATTTATCCACCGTCAATTATAATCCTGCGATTGCGGCCGACACGGCGAGCGCCAATCGGGAAATTATCAACGACTCGTTGGGCGGGGTGATCGCGGCGAATGTGGCGGCCGTGCAGTTTGTTTTTACCACGCCCCAAGTGGAGAACGGTTTTTGCGGTTACGCGGCCATAACGGTGGGTGGGACGCCGGCCGCGAGCGTGGTCGCGCCGATCATTTCGATCACGACTTCAAACCAGAGCGATCCCGCCGCGTTTACGCCGACGTGGACCCCGGAAACGCCCAATTTGATCGCCGGATTGGCGCCCACCACTGCGGCGGGCAATTTCACGCAGGAGGGTTCGGGGGGCACTTCCGTATTAACCGATGGCGTGATCGGGGAATCCGGCACCCTCAGCGGCTTTGCCACCTGTGGCGCCAGTGGCGGCACTTCGCTCATCTACACGCTTACCAATGTGGTGAACGGAACGGATGTGACGAACGTCACGCTTTACAGCGGCTGGGGTGATGCTGGCCGCGACGGACAGTATTTTATCCTCTCCTATGCCACCATCGCGGCGCCCACGACTTACATCCCCATCACCACCGTCTTTTACAACCCGCAAGGCGTCAGCGGCGCCTCCGCGAACCGGGTGGCAATCAGCACCTCGACCGGCGTACCGTTGGCCGGCGGAGTGGCCAATTTGAAATTCGATTTTTCCAGTCCTCCCAATGCAAATCAGTTCGATAATGCCTACTCGGGCTACTCTGAAATCATTGTGCAAGGCAGTGATACCGCTACGCCGCCCCCGCCGCCGTCGCCGGTTTTGACCCAGGATACCCTGCCGACTCGCGCCGAGACGGTCGTTGGCGATCAGGTTGTCTTCTCGGCGGACTACAGCAACGCACCGTCCGCTAACCTGCAATGGCAGTTAGTCAACACGGCCGGTACGGTCACCAACGATATCCCAGGTGCCACCACCCCGATGCTAACGCTCAACAACGTGCAGTTAACCGATTCCGGCAGCTACCGGCTCAAAGCTGTCAATGCGACCAATGGTGCGGCGGCGCCTTCGTATAGTACCGCCGCCTCGCTCGCGGTCGGCACGCCGATGACGGTGGGCAACGTCATCGTGCAAAAAGCCGGCCAAGTCGGCCCTGAGAGTTTCTATCCTGCCTGGACCATCAACACCAACATTGATCTGATTTTTGGGTTCCCCACCGACGGATCGGGCAACCCCGGAACTGCCACGGCTGGGGCCGGCAATTTTGCCAATGAGGCTGGGCTGAATGGGGACCCGACCATTTTGGCTGACGGCTTCCTGAGTGATCTCACCGCGAACATGGTTTCGGCCGGCTGGGTGAATGTCGGGGCCGGTCAATCCATGACCTATTATCTGCCGCTCACCGCCAACGGCTTTGACATCACCAATATCACGGTTTACGGCGGCTGGCCCGACGTTGGTCGTAACCAGCAGAAATATCAGGTTCTCTATTCCACCGTGTCCGCACCCACGTCATTTACCAGTATTGGAACGTTTGATTACAACCCCTCGTTTACCGCCAGCGAGCGGAACGCCACCCGCGTCACGCTCATTCCGGTGACGGGACCACTGGCGCAAAATGTTCACGCCGTTCAGATAAATTTCAACATGCAGAGCAAGAATAATTGGAACGGTTATTCTGAAATCACCATTAATGGCACGCCTTCGTTGGGAGTCATACCGTCTTTGACCCAGGACATCACGCCGCTCACCGCGGAAGATGTGGTCGGCAGCACGTTGACCATCTCGGCGGGCTTTAGTGGCGCCACCGGTTATCAATGGCAGAAAAACGGGGTCAATATTCCCGGGGCCACGACGCCCACCCTCACGCTGAACAACCTGCAGCTCACGGATACCGCCACCAACGGCGGTTACGCGCTGTTGGGTTATAATGGCGCCGGTACTAATTCGACCCGTGCGTGTGCCGTCATCGTTAACCCGGTGCCAGCGGCGGTCGGCAATGTGGTCACGGCCTTCGCCTACCAGACCTCGGATGCGAGCGCCCCCAACACCTTCAGTCCCACGTGGGACACGTCGGCCCTGAGTTCGAGTTTGATTGCCAGCCAGAATCCTCCCGGCGGCGGCTTTGGAACGGGCGATTTCACGGGTGGTGGCGATGTTGCTGGAGGGCTGCCGGTGCTGACTGATGGTGGTTACGGGATTTTCGCTTATGATACCACTCACCCGGCCTTTGCCTGTGGCGGTCCCAGTGCGGGCCAGCACGTCATCTATACCCTGGGCGCCAACGCCAACGGCTATGATGTCACGAATATCGCGATTGCCGGCGGGTGGAATGACAATGGCCGCAACGCCCAGGTCTATACCGTTTCGTATTCCACAGCGTTGAATCCCTCCACGTTCATTCCGATCAAGGCGGTGAACCACCGCCCCACATTCCCCAATCAATCCGTCATCCGCACGACGATCAAGCCTGCCGCGGGAGTGCTCGCGGGCAATGTTTACGCCATCAAGGTTGACTTCACCACCCCGGGCGGCGTGCCGAATGGGTATTCCGGCTACAGTGAAGTCAGTGTTTTCGGTTCGCCCTCGGCGGCTCCTCCAACCGGACCGGTAGTCACGGTGGAGAACCAGAACACGGATGTTCCCACCTGGATTCTGGAAAGCGGCAACCTGATCGCCGGGCAACTACCGAGCAGCGTCGGGACCGGCAACTTCCAAGCCGAGTCCGCCGGTGGCACCGTCGTCCTGACGGACGGCTCGATTAGTCCGCTCACCGGTGTCCTCCCCTTTGCGACCTGCGGCAATATTGCCAATGGCGCCGGCCAGTCGGTGACCTACACTTCCGCCTACGGCTGGAATCTGACCAACATCGTGGTTTACAGCGGTTGGGGTAATTACAACCGCGACGGGCAATTCTATGACGTGTCGTATTCCACTCTGGCGAATCCGAGCACGTTCATCCCCTTGGTGAGCGTGGACTATAATCCGCTCGACCTCGGTGCGCCGTCCGCAAATCGCGTAGCCATTACGAATTCAACGGGGGGACCGCTCGCCACGGGCGTGGCCGCCGTCAAGTTCGACTTCACCCGTCAAGGTGGGAATGACAACGGCTATTCCGGTTACGCCGAAATTGTGTTGCAGGGCACGGTGATGGCCTACTTCAACCCGCCCGTTGTCTCGGGTGGGAATCTGATTCTGACCGGCGCTGGCATCCCGGGCGAAAGTTACGCCTTGTTGACCTCAACAAATGTGGCGGCACCCATCGCGACGTGGACGACAAATGTCACCGGGTTTGTTAATGGCAGCGGAATCCTCTCGAACGCCATTCCGATCTCGGCGTCGGAGCCCATGCGTTTCTTCCGCTTGAAGACTCCGTGATTTGGGGTTGAGTGGGTTGGGTTCGGCGGCTAAATTGCCCGGGGACATACGTCCCCGGGCAATGACTTGGCGGAGGTAATACATTTGCAGCATGACGATGTGATCCTTGAACGGCATTCCAGTCGGTATGGCGGAACGGGTGTCTGCATCCCCCCACCCGCGGCGCGGCTGAAATTTAGGCTTCCGGGGTGGGGAGTTTTTTGGGATTGGCGGCTGCGAAACCGGCTGGCGAACATCGCGCTCGCGGCATTACTTGCATTCACGAATTCTGCCTTGGCGACCTTGGTCATCACCTCCACCAACCAGACCGGCAGTTCGCCGTTTACGCCCGCTTGGACGATGCCTTTGAACAGTCTGATTGCCGGGGCCGCGCCCAGCACCGCGACGGGCAATTTCAGTTTGGAAGCGGTTGGCCGCGATCCGAATTCCCTGACCGCTGGTGGAAGTCTCACGATTACCCAGATCACCGGCACCTCAGGTGCGACCACCGGCACGAACTACGTCACGTGCGGCAACGCGAATGGAGCTGGCTCGGCGCTGATTTACACGCTGCCGAACGCGACCAACGGATACGATGTCACCAACATCACAGTTTACAGTGGATGGGCGGATAATGGTCGCGATGCGCAATCGTACAATGTTTCATATTCCACCAAGGCCAATCCTACGGCCTTCTTTTTGTTGGCCAGCGTTGCGTTCGACCCACCCGTCCCCGCAAGTACCGCTTCGGCAAACCGCGTCATCCTCGACGATGCGACGGGTGGAAAGATTGCGGCGAACGCTGCCGCCGTGAAGTTCGATTTTGCCGCGCTGACCGTGGAGAATGGTTATGCCGGATACGGTCAGATTACCGTGCAAGGCACTCCCTCGACGACGATGTCCGTGCCGTCCCTCGTAATCACCACCGCAAACCAAGTCAGCGCTAACGTATTTACTCCCACATGGGTGATTGAAACCAACAACCTGATTGCGGGCCAGTTTCCGACTGCCGTTGGATCGGGAAATTTCGCGATCGAATCCGGAGTTGGCGGCGTGGCGACGCTGACGGATGGGACCTTTGGTCCCGTTGGCAACAAGGCTTCCTACGCCACTTGCGGCAGCAGCGCCGGTCAGTCGGTTTCCTACTTCGTTAACGGCGCGACGCTCACCAACATCGTGGTTTACAGCGGGTGGCCGGATGTGAATCGCGACGGCCAATTTTACACCATCTCGTACTCCACGATGTCGGCACCCACGACTTATCTGCCGCTGACGGGCGTCTTTTACAACCCCACCGTCTTGGGCATTTCCGCCAACCGGGTAGCCATCACCACCGCGACCGGTGTGCCGCTCGCCACGAATGTTGCCTTTGTGCAGTTCGACTTCACCCCCCAGGACGCCGGCACCGACTACGGGTATTCGGGTTACGCCGAAATTATTTTGCAGGGAACGAATCCGGGACCGGGCGTGACGCCGCAAACGACAGTGGGAACGGGTTTGCCCACCAGCACGTCCGATGGCGCCGACACCGTCTTGGTCTTCAATGAAATCATGTATCATCCCGCCACTGATGAAGCCGGGATGGAGTGGGTGGAACTTTACAATCAAATGGCGGTGGCCGTGGACATCTCGAACTGGCGGATCAGCGGCGACACGGACTACACGTTTCCAAACGGCACGCGGGTGGCGGGCCGCAGCTACATTCTGCTGGCGCGGAATCCGGCGCAACTTCAGGCGGCCACTGGTCTCACCACGAATGTGTTTGGGCCATTCATCAGCCCGCTGGACAACAACGGCGGCACGCTGAATCTGTACAATCACGCGGGCCGCTTGATGGACCGCCTCGCTTTCGGCACCGAGGGCGATTGGCCGGTGGCCCCGGATGGCGCCGGTCCGTCGCTCGCGAAAATTGATCGGGACTGGGCCAGCGGCGCGCCCGCAAACTGGAAGGCCAGCCGGCAGAACGGCGGCACGCCCGGCGCGGAAAACTTTGTTGCCCTCGCGCCGCCGGTGACGGTGGCGATTAACGAGTTTTCGGGCACAACCAACGCGACGTTCTGGGTGGAGCTGCTGAACTACGGCAGCAACGTAGTCGCGCTCGGCAATTGCATTCTGCACCACGATGGCGTTACGAACACCGATTACGTGTTTCCTCCCGGCGTGACGCTGAATCCTGGCGCCTTTCTGGTGTTGTCGAACAGCACGCTCGGGTTTGTGGCGCCGGATTCGGGCGAAAAATTATTTCTCTTTGCGCCCAATCAAACGGAAGTCTATGACGCGATCGTTTTGAAGAAAGGTCCGCGGGCCCGTTCTCCCGACGGACAGGGGCCTTTGCGGGTGTCCAACCCGCCGACGCCCGGTGCGGCCAATAGTTTTACTTTTCGCACCAAACTCGTGATCAACGAGATCATGTATAATCACCAGGCGTTTCCCGCGGCGAACACGAATCTTCCGCCACAGGACAATCTCGAGGAGTGGATTGAGATCCACAATCGCAGCACGAGCACCGTGGATCTTTCCGGTTGGGAATTGACGGGCGGGATCAATTACCGGTTTGCCGCCGGCCAAACCCTTGCGCCGGGCGGCTACCTGGTCGTCGCCCAGGATGCGACGACTTTGCGGACAACGTATCCGGCCGTTGATATTGTGGGCGATTACAGCGGTCGCCTCGGCCGCGATGATGAAATCATCTTGAACGATCCGCTCGGCAATCCCGCCGATGAAGTGCATTACTTCGATGGCGGTCGCTGGCCGCAATTCGCGGGCGGCGGCGGGTCGAGTCTGGAATTGCGCGACCCCAAGGCGGACAACTCCAAAGCGGAAACCTGGGCGGCGAGCGCGGAGACCGGAAAATCTGCGTGGCAAACCTATACCTACCGCCTGGTCGCACAGGCCAGTGCCACTTCGGCTCCGGACAATCAGTGGCCGGACTTTGTCATGGGATTATTGAGCGATGGCGAATGTTGGGTGGACGACATCAGCGTCGTGCAGTCGCCGACCAATAACCCGGTGCAATTGACCACCAACGGCAACTTTGAGAGTGGCCTGGCCGGCTGGCGGGTGCTCGGCAATCACCGGCGCAGCGTGGTCGAAGCCGATCCGGACAATGCCGGCAACCGGGTGTTGCACCTCGTCGCCAGCGGCCCGCAGGAGCACATGCACAATCATATTGAAACCACCTTGGGACAAAGTGTCGTCAACGGGCAACTGTATGAAATTTCGTTTCGCGCCCGCTGGATCACCGGCAACCGCTTGTTGAACACGCGGCTTTATTTTAACCGGGTCGCGCGCACCACGGCGTTGGCCGTGCCGCAATTGAATGGCACGCCTGGCGCGGTCAATTCCCGGTACGCGCCGAATATCGGTCCGACGTTCGCGCAATTCCAACATCAGCCCGTGGTGCCGCAAGCCAATCAGGCGGTCACGGTGTCCGTCCGCGCGCAAGACCCACACGGCGTGAGCGCGTGTGCGGGGTGGTGGTCGGTGAATGGGGGCGCGTGGGCGAGTGCGACGATGTCGCTGACCAATGGGGCTTATGCGGGAACAATTCCCGGCCTCGGAGCGAACAGTCTCGTGCAGTTCTACGTTCGCGCGGTGGACGGCCTCGGTGCGGTCTCGACTTTTCCAGCCACGGGACCCAATTCGGGCGCGTTCTACCGGGTCAATGACGGCCTGGCCAATCTCACGCTCGCGCACAATCTCCGCATCCTCATGTCGCCGGCGAACATCGCGCTGCAATACGCCACTACGAACTTGATGAGCAATGAGAATTTGCCCTGCACGGTGATCTATGACGAACGCCAGGCCTATTACGATGTCGCCGTTCGGCTGAAGAGCAGTCAACGCGGGCGGGTTGAAGCGGCGCGCATTGGCTTTCATCTGGATTTTCATCCCGACAATTTGTTCCGGGGCGTACATCCGGTTTTGCTGGTGGATCGTTCCGGGGGCGGGGGGCGACCGGCGCAGGAGGAAATTTTGTTGCGCCACATGCTGGGCCGCGCCGGCGTTCCCGCCGTGAGCGCCGACTTGTGCCGGGTGATCGCACCGCAGAGCACGCAAAACGGCATGGCAATTCTTTCGCCGCGCTTCGAGGATAATTTTGTCGGCACGTCCTTCCCGGATGGCAGTGCCGGCACGCTCTACGAATTGGAGTTGACCTACTATCCACTCACCGCCAACGCGGCCGGCTACAAACTGCCGCAACCCGATAATGTGCAGGGCGTGGATTTCTCCGACCTCGGCGACGATCCGGAAACCTACCGCTACAATTTCATCATCAAGAACCATCGCAACGCGGATGACTATTCAGCTCTGATGGACCTCGCCAAAATCTGGAGTTTGAATGGAACGAGCTTGGACGCACAAACGCGGCTCACGATGGATGTGGATGAATGGTTGCGCGCCTACGCGATGGTGACGTTGGGCGGCGTGGGCGACATGTACACGTTTGGCGGGAATCATAATCTGATCGCTTACCGGCGCCCCAGCGACGGGAAGTTTATGTATTTTCCCTGGGACATGGATTTTTCGTTCAGCCGGGCGGCGACGGCCCCGCTGGTCGGCGATCAGAACCTTGCCAAGATTGTGAATCTCCCGGGAAACTTGCGGCGCTTTTACGCGCACCTCCTGGATCACATCAATACCAGCTACAACACGGCCTACATGACGGATTGGGTAAACCACTATGGTTCGATCGCGGGGCAGAATTACTCCAGCGATCTGAGCTACATGGCGCAGCGCGCCAGTTATGCGGTCAGCACGATCAACAGCGCCGGCGGCAACACGGCGTTCAGCGTGACCGGGACGGACTTTTTCACCGTCAGCAGCAACTTGGTCACCCTGAGCGGCACGGCACCGGTGGCCGTCACTGCCATTTTGATCAATGGCGTGAACTATCCCGTGACGTGGACTTCCATCTCCGCCTGGACGGTCAAGGTGCCAGTGGGCTCGGCCACCAATCTGCTGACCGTTGCCGGCTACGACCTTTACGGAAATCTGATCACTAATTCCACGCGAACGGTCGTGTTCAACGGAGTCATCCCCGATCCGGCTAAATCTGTCGTCTTCAATGAAATCATGTATCGCCCGGCAGCAACCAATGCGGAATACGTGGAGTTTTTCAACACCGCGACCAGTTTCAGTTTTGATTTGAGCGGCTGGCGGGTAAATGGATTGGGTTACACGTTCCCGTCGGGGAGCATCCTGCGTCCCAATAATTATTTGGTGCTGGTGAAAGATCGGATGGCTTTTGCCGCGGCGTATGGCAAGACGTTGCCGATCTTCGACGTGTTCGATGGCCAGTTTGATCGCAACGGCGAGACGCTCACCCTGTTCCGCCCTGACCCCGCGCAAACCAATGCCGAAGTGGTGGTGGACCGGGTGCGTTACGAAGCCGTTGCGCCATGGCCGGCGATCACGAATGGCGCGTCGCTGCAACTCACCGACGCCGCGCAAGATAACAGCCGGGTAGCAAACTGGACCGCCGTGTCCACCAATATCTCTGCGCCCGCGCAATGGGTGCGCGTCAGCGCCACGGGCATTCCGCGCCCGACGGCGATTTCCCGCCCGCTCTACGTTTATCTCCAATCCTCCGGCGACATTTATCTTGATGATGTCAGCGTGGTGGCGGGCGCCGTGGCCGAGTCGGGCGTGAACTTCGTGACCAACGGCGGCTTCGAGACGACGCTGACGCCTTGGACCATCGGCAGTGAGGGCAATAACAGCGCCTCCGTCGTCAGCCCGAACTTCAAACATTCCGGCAACAGCAGTCTCCATCTGATTGCGGCCAATGGTGGCGCGACGCAAAACTCCTCCATCTGGTCGGATTTCTCCAGCGGCCTGACGGTTGGCGCGACCTACACTTTGAGTTTTTGGTATTTGCCCAGCACCAACGGCGGCCCGCTCACGGTGCGGTTCGCGGGCAGCGGCATCGTCATCACCACCAACCCGGCACCAGCCACCGCCACGTCGCTCGTTACCGCCACGCCCGCCATGAGTAATTCGGTTGCCGCGCCGTTGCCCGCCTTCCCGTCCGTCTGGTTGAACGAAGTGCAGCCTGCGAATGTCACCGGTCCGACGAATAATTTTGGCGTTCGTGCTCCCTGGGTTGAACTGCATAACCCCGACACCAATTCCTTAACCCTCGCCGGACTCTATCTTTCGGACAGCTATCCCAACCTGACCCAGTGGGCGTTTCCGACGAACGCCGCCATTCCCGCTAACGGTTTCCTCGTGGTCTGGTGCGACGGCCAAACCAATCAGTCCGCGACCAACGCGCTGCACACCAGCTTTAATCTCGCGCCCGGTTCCGGGCGCGTGGCGCTCGCGCGGTTGATCAGCCCGGGCGTGCCGCAGGTGGTGGACTATCTCACCTACGCCAACCTGCCCGCGAACTGGAGCTACGGCGATTTCCCGGATGGCCAGCCGTTTTATCGGCAGGAGATGTTTCGGTTTACGCCCGGAGCCACCAACAGCAATGCCGCCATTCCGATCACCATCGCGATTAACGAATGGATGGCGGATAACTCCCAAACCCTCGTCAATCCCGTGAGCGGCCTGTTCGACGACTGGTTCGAACTTTACAACTACGGCCCCAACCCGGTGGACCTCGGCGGCTACTACCTGACCGGCACATTGACGAATAAAACCAAATTCCTCATCCCCAATACCCAGCATTACTTGGTTCCGCCCAAGGGCTGCTTTTTGGTGTGGGCGGACAATGGCAATGCCGCGAATAGCACCAACCGTCCCGAGTTGCATGTGAATTTCAAATTGAGCAAAGGCGGTGAGGCCATCGGACTTTTCGCTGCTGACGGCACAGCCATTGACACGCTCACTTTCGGCGCGCAAACCACCGATGTCAGCCAAGGCCGTTTCCCGGATGGCGCGGTGGATTTCTTCTCCATGCCCACGCCGACGCCGCAGACAAACAACATTCTTCCCAACACCGCGCCGCTGCTGGCCGCGATCAGTAACAAATTTGTTCACGTTGGTCAGCCCGTGCAATTCACCGCGATGGCAACGGACGCCCAGAGTGCTTACCAATCGCTCACGTTCAGTTTGAGCAACGCGCCCGCAGGCGCGAGCCTCAACGCCTCCAGCGGAATCTTCTCGTGGACGACCACCAACGCCGCAGTTCCGAGCACCAACTCAATCACCGTGCGCGTGACGGACAACGGCACGCCGTCATTGAGCGACACCAAGACCTTTTCCATCTTTGTTTCCGCCCAACCCCGCTTCAACGCCGTGAGCGCCACCGGCGACGGCTCCATTCAAATTTCCTTCACCACCCTGCCGGGCCAGAATTATCAGGTTCAATTCAAGGACAACCTGGCCGATCCGGTTTGGACCTCGCTGGGCGCGCCCGTTCCCGGCACTGGTTTGCCGGCCACCATTGACGACGACCTGACCGGCCGGCCCCAGCGATTCTACCACTTGCTGGCGTCGCCTTAACTCACGGTTGAATTTTGTGGATTCGGTTGAGTTCATATCGTGCTTGGCGTTGGCGGCAGCTCCGCACACAATGTCAGCATGCTGCCAATCCGATTCATTTCTTGAACCTCCGAATGACACCTTGCTACGGATTAAGATCGTGGCGGTCGCGATGCCGGGTGGTCCCTGTGGCATGCCTCGGGTTGGCGTTGAGCCTGAGCCCCAGCACATCGATGGCTGCGGCGAACGCGGCTGATGAACGTCTTGCGAGTTCGCCGGAAGCTTACGACAACCCCACCAACGGGCTTGGGTCTTGGATTTGGTCGAATAACCGGGTTGACCGGCAAACCTGTCGCCTGTGGAAATCGTTTGAGATTCCGGCTTCCAACACCGTCACGAAAGCCCGACTTCTGATGACGGCGGATAACGAGTTCACCCTTTACCTGGATGGGCGCGAATTGGGGCGGGGCGCCGAGTGGCGCGAGTTGTTCGACTTTGATGTAACCCCGCTGATGTCTCCCGGCCGGCACGCGCTGGCCGTCAAGGCGTTCAACTCCTCGTCCGCGGCGGGAATGCTTTTCGGTTTAAGGGTGCTTCTGGCGGACGGTCAAATCGTCGAAGTCCGGTCCGATCCCAGCTGGCGAATCGTGCCTGAGGGCGTGAGAGGTTGGGAAAAGCGGACCGCAGCACCGGCCACCTGGCCCGCCGCGACCGTCATGGCTGTTTTTGGGGAGAACCCCTGGTGGACGACTCCGCAAAACATGAACCTGATGCCAACGCTCCAGCCCATCAAGGTCTTCTTCTGGCAAACGGGCTGGTTCCAAATCACCCTGTTAATGGTCTGTGGACTCGTCATGCTCTTCAGTCTGCGGCTGATGGCGCGACTGGCGTCGCACCAAAAAGAACGATGGTTGCTGCAGCAGGAACGCGCCCGCATTGCCCGGGACATCCACGATGATATTGGCTCCCGGATGACCCAGCTGGTGTTGCACGGGGAGGTGGCGCAGAGCGACCTGCCGGCGGACTCAAACATGCGGCTGCAACTCGACCGGATTTGTGAGGAAGCGCGCGGGCTATTGGCTTCCATGGACGAAATTCTCTGGGCGGTGAATCCCCGGCGGGATACGTTGCGCGACTTTGCCTCGTATGTGTGTGGGTACGCGCAAGAGTTTTTGAAAGCCACCCCGATTCAATGCCGGTTCGAGGTGGAGCCCGAACTGGCGGCGGCCACGTTTGATCTTCCGCTCCGGCGCAGCCTGCTCATGGCGATCAAAGAAGCCCTGAACAATGCGGTCAAACATTCTCAAGCCACGGAGTTGCACCTGAAAATTTATTGGCGGGGGCAACGGTTGGTCGTGGTCGTGCAGGATAATGGCCGGGGCTTTGACATGGCGAACGTGAAAGCAGGGCGCAATGGCCTGACCAATATTACCCAGCGAATGAAGGAGATGGGGGGAAGCTGTCGGATCACCAGCCAGCCGGGCCAGGGATGCCGGATGGAGTTTGGAGTTCCCTTCGCGCACCTGCGCCGCTATCCATGGAGTTGGCTCTGGAATGCCCAGCCGTATTCAGAGCCCGGCAACGAACCCAAAAATCTGCTGGCCAATGACCCCTCCCAAATCCATGACCCAACCAAGTGCTAAACTGGCGAAGGCGGCGGCGAGTCACCTCGTGGAAACATCACGCAAGAAGCCGCTCAAAGTGGCGTTGGTGGAAGATCAGCCGAAGGTCCGTGAAAGTTGGACCCAGCTCATCAACTCCTTCCGCGATTTCACCTGTATCTGCGCCTGCACCACGGGCGAAGAGGCGCTGCGGATTATTCCCCAGGAAAAACCCGATGTGGTGCTCATGGACATTTTTTTACCCCGCATGTCCGGCATCGAATGTACCGTGCGACTCAAGGCGCTGTTGCCGCAAATTCAGATTGTCATTCTCACGGCCATGGACGATCAGGAGTTGGTCTTCATGGCCCTCGAAGCGGGGGCGGACGGCTATTTGTTAAAACGGACCAAGCCGTCGGATCTGCGCATCGCGCTGCTGGACGTGCTGGGGGGCGGGGCGCCGATGACCAGTCAGATTGCCCGGCGCGTGATCGAATCGTTTCGTCGGAAGGCCAAAACCCGGGACGAATCCCCCCGTCTGTCCGTGCGGGAGGAGCAGATCCTGATGCTGCTCTCCCAAGGTTATGCCAACAAGTTGATTGCCGACAAGCTGGAGTTGAGCATTGATACGGTCTGCAGTCACCTGAAACACGTGTTTGAAAAATTGCATGTGAGTTCCCGGACCGAGGCCGTGGTTCGTTACATGGCCTCCAAGTCGCCGGCGCAGAAACCTGACGGCTTGCCGTAACCAGACTCCGCTCCGCCGGGTCTGCCACCGCCCTGCCGTCCTCCGGTTGCAGTGAAGCTGGCTGAACCCTCCCCTGTTTCGTAAAGGGGTCGTAAAGGGTCAGTCCCGTAAAGAAAACATGAGGGCAGACACGGGACGCCCATGCGTTCCACAGTGTCTGCCCTCATGTTTTCTTTATCGCGGACATTATCGTCGGCCCGCCCATCAATCAAGCGCATCGAGCCAACGCCGGAAGAACGCGAGGACAACGATCAACTCGGCCTGCAACGCATCGCCTTCGGCTTCAACCGGCGGGACTATGGCCGGCTGCGCCAGTTGATTGATGTGTTGAACAAATTGTGAAGGAGCACGCCGAACACCGCAGCGACGGGGTGCTGGGGGTTGAATGTTCGAGATGGGGGCGTTCTTGAAGCGCGCTGGCTAAGAAACCGGCACTCCCCCGGCAGGACTACCGTTTCCGCCCGCCCTTGTCGTCGAGGTTCTGCTTCAACTGCTCGGGGGTAACCTGGCTTTGCACCCCGTCAGTCGGCACTTCCACTTTGGCCACCCAGAGCAGCGCATTCAACGTGAGCTTGCGGAAATTGTCGTCGCCCCAGTTGCGGTGAAAATGCGCGCCCGTGAAACCGAAGCCGCGTCCGCCGCCCGCCCGCTCGCTCGCCCACGCCACATGCTGCGGCTCGCCCCGGGCAACCATCTCGCGCATGACCGGGTTGCCCTCGTGCGCCCCGTCTTTGCGGGTCGTCGTGTCAGCCGTGGGAACAGCGGAGAGGATTGGCGTCACGCCATTCATTCCGTCCCGAAAGCGCATGTTGAAATACCACTCGTCCCGGATTGTGAACGGTTTTACGCCTTGGGTAATGGGATGCCTGGGGAGTTGCTTGAACTCCGCGTCCCAATGCGGATTCACCGACCAGTTGATCTCAAACGCGCCGCCGATCCAGGCGAGAAATTCCGTTTCGCCTTTTTCCTTGGTCGGTTCGACCGCGTAATGGACGCACGCCAGCCCCACACCCTGGTCCATCAGCGCGCCGATGGTTTTCAGGCGGTCGCCTTGCAACAGCGGATGCCCGCCGCCGCCGTCGCTGTAAACCACAATGGCCGCCGTGCCGGCGAACGCATCCGGCGAGTCCGGCCAGCCGTTGCTGTAAACGACGGACGTGACGCCCGGCACCTGGTCGAGGCCCGCCTTGAGCAGCAAACAGCCCGCGCGGTGTTCATGTTCGCCCGGGCCGTGACTGGGGGCGCCGGCGATGAGGACGATTTTTTTGTCAGCGGCGGAAGCAGCCCCGGGCAGAAGCAGAACCGCGAGGAGAAGAGCGGCGGCGGATGACCAGCGGAATTTCATGGGATGATTATCAGGTTTACGGACGTTGATAAATGACGAAGACATGGTCCGAGCCACCGGAGGATTTGAATTCCTTCGGGCGCGCGGCGCTGTTGACGGCGTAGCAAATTTTGAGGGTGGCGCCGTTGAGTTCGTAGATGGCGGGGATGGTGTCGCCGGATTGCATGGACACTTCCAACGTCTTGGGGTTGGCTTGGGCGTCGAACTGGAGCGTGCCGGATTCATTCTGGCCGGCGGCGTCCAGCTTGAATGTGTCCCCCTTGATTTTTAACCTGGCGTCGGCAATCGTCGCTTCGTCGAGGGCCTGTCCGTCAATCACGAGTTGCTTGACCTTCCACTCGCCCTGAATGCGGTCGAGGTCACTGGTGGAGGCGGCCTGTTTGAGCCGCAGGTCGCGGAACTGGACGGTCATGGGGTCGCCAGCGTGAAGTTGCAGCGCCAGCACGCCTGACTTCGCCGCCTTCGCTTCGCACTCGTCGGTCACGTCCACGGTCAGCAGACCGTTGATGAAATGCTGGAGATGATTGCCCTGCGCGATGATGACGTAATCGTTCCAGCCGTCCTTCTTGATGGCGGCTTGAATTTCTTCGGATTTCCCGACCGTGCCAGTGACCTGTTTCTTGCAATCCTTGTCCCACACCACCTTTTCGCCGCGCGCGGCCATGATGCCGCGGGTCATGCGTTCTTCGTACAGAATGCCCGAATAGGTTGCGCCCGCTTCCATGTCCGCTTGATAACCACCGACGACCCAGTTCGCCGGGTCAAAAATCTTGCTGCGATATTGGACGCCGGAATTGGCAAAGCCCTTGTCGTTGTTGGGAGTGATCTTGTAGCTGAACCGGAGTTCAAAATCGGCCACCGTGCCGTTGGTCCAAATCAAAAACGTGTTGCCTTTGGTCGGATTCTCCGGGGTCGTCCGCCCGACGATCGCGCCGTCCTTCACCGACCAAAGCTTGGGATTGCCGTCCCAGCCGGTCAGGTCTTTGCCGTTGAAGAGCGATTGGAAGCCTTTCTCGGCCTCCTCGCCTCGCGCGTTGATCGCCTGGCTAAAGATGGCGATTCCGAAAATGACGGTCCCGAAACGAAGTAATGATTTCATAGTTTATCCTCCTGCCGTGGGCGGCGGCAAAAATTCCAGCCCGTATTTCCTGCCGATTTCCATCACGCGCGGAATCTCCTGCTGCGCCGCGCTCAACGCTCCGACTTCCTCAAAGAACTTTTCAAACCCCGCCGGCGTGATCGCGACGGAGAGCCGGCCCGCCGTCCGGCTGATGCACCGGTAACTGTGCGGCAGGCCGCTGGGCGCGAACACCGTCGCGCCTTTTTGCGCGGTGAACCGCTTCCCGCCGCACGTAAACTCATATTCCCCCTCGAGTACTTGAAACGTCTCGGCCTCGCGATGATGGATATGCGACGGCGGCCCTTCCCCCGGCTGATCCACGCTTTCAATCACGCTGAGCGCGCCGCCGGTGTCCCGGCCATGGATTCTGATGGTGATGGCATTGCCGATGACGTTGACCGTCTTGCCTTCACCCGCTGCAACGAGAATCGGATTCATATCTTGATGGTTGACGAATTACTTCAGCGTTCGCTTCAAAAACTTCAAACCTTTGACCGCGATTTCATTCCGGGTCGGCTCCATGCGACGCCAGATGGCCGCCGCTTTGGCGATGACCTTCACGTCGGTCGTGAACGATTCGATGACCACGTCGCCCTGGTAGCGGATGTCTTTCAAAGCCTTGGCAATGGGTTTCCAGTCAATGTGATCGTTGCCGGGCGTGCCGCGATCGCTGCCGCAGGCGTGGAAATGGCCGAGCTGTTTGCCGGCTTTGCGAATCGCGGTGGCCTGGCATTTTTCCTCGATGTTCATGTGGAACGTGTCGAGGTGCAGCTTGAGCGCGGGACTGCCGACGGCTTTGATCATTTTCAGACCTTGATCGCAGGTGTTGATGAAATCAGTCTCGAAACGATTCAGCGGTTCGAGGCAAACCTGTTTGCCACGTTTCTCCGCGTAGCGACACAGTGTCTTGAGATGTTTCACCACGGTCGCCCATTGCTTTTTGTATTCATCGGCTGGCACGGCGTCCGCGCGGCCCACGGCGGAATAGACCGGCCCGATCAACGACGGACAGCCGAGTACCACCATCTGGTCAATCAACGTCATCATGTACGCCAACCCCGTCTTCTGTTGTTCGGGCGTGCCGCGCAGATCGCGATCCGGACCCATGCAGGCGCAGATCGAGCCGCAGACGAGGCCGTGCCGGTCCAGCTCGCGCTTCACATGCGCCGGGTCAATGTGGGCCGGGTCTTCGATGGGAATCTCGATGGAATCGAACCCCCACTGTTTGAACTGCCGAAATAACTTCGTGCTCTCGTTGGTGAACGGCGACGTGAAAAGAAAGGTATTGATGCCATATCGCATGACGCCATTTTCCAAGTTCCACCCGGTTTGTCCAGCGGCGAGTTGGCGAGGAATCATTGGTGGCCGAATCCGTGGCATGAGTTGAAAAGACCAAGACCCTGCGCTTATTGTGAACTAAGGCGCGATGTCGCCAGATGGAACTGAGAACGATTCGAGGAACTTGGCAATTGATGCTTGAACCTCTTCGACGGTGCAGGCGGCTTTCAACTCCGCAGCCCAAGGCCGGCCAGGATGGATCACGTCCCACATCGGCTTTTTCCCCTCGGCCCTGCCGCTGCCTGGCGCATGATTGCCAAATCCATCCACCACGGCGTTCCAGAGCGGCTTGTGATGGCTGATGAGTAAGCTTTCGCCGAGAGGAATGAAAACTTCATCAACCACAAGCCACCTGCATCGAAAGTCCTCCAATTGTAGATTCCCTACCGCGTTAAGGAAACGCTGATTTAATCCACCTGAGCTTCTTTCAAAACTGTAGCAGCGGACGTGAGTCCGCTCTAATTTCCGAACCCTTTGAGCCGACTCACGTCGGCGGCTACGAGGTTTTGAAACTGCCTCAGGCTCTTAGAAATTCGCTGACGCACGGCCTGCATTACCCGCATGACCAAACTCCCGCAGACCATTCAGGAAAACGTGGCAACGACGCAGGCGCTTGCGGCTTTCATCCGCTTCGGCTAGCCATCCGCGATCTTCCACCTTCCATTCTCCAGTCCCGTTGCCAACGCCCTCGCCACCGCTTCCGCCAGTGAAGGGGTCAGTTCTTGATAATGGCTACTCTCTGCCGGTCTTGCGCTTCCGATACAGCAGGTGGTTGAGATGTCCGCGCGTTCCCATCCCCAGACGCTCCGCGATCCACTTCACCGTCAGCGTCGTCTCCACCCGCAAACGCACCGCCAGTGCCACCTTGACTGAATGCCCCTTCGGCCGCGTTTTGAGATCAGCCTCCTGCCACCGCTGCCGTTTCAGTTCCTCCGCGATGATGCGCTCCGCTAGCGCTTCCGCCGTCTCCGCCCGTTCCTCGCCGAAATGTTCCGCCCCCAGCCGCTCGCTCATCTGCGCCAGCAATTCCTGCCGAAAGGCTTCCTCCCCCAGACACCAGCCGCGCCGGATCGGTTTGAACTCCTCGCCCTCCTCCGCGCCCCGCCGTTCCTCCAACGCCTGCGCCAATCGCTGCCGCCCCGCCGGGCTGTCCTTGGGGATGCCCCACTCGCCCAACACCCGATCCACCCGCAACCACTCCGGACGCTTCGACGGTGCCAGCAAATACGCCGGCCAACTGCTCCACCCAAAACTCTGCAACGGCGCGTCCGCCGCCAGCAGCCTGGCCCGCGCGGGATTCAGGTGGACGTAATCGCACACGCTCTTGAGATAGCCGCTGCCCGAGCCATCCACGATCAGCGATTTGTAGCGACCGGAGAAAAGGTGCCCGAACAATTTGTGCCGCCGGTTGAAGCGGCTGGTGTAGGTGCCCAGCAACCATTTCATCCCGGCGACCAGATTGGGCTGCGGCGTCTCGACCACCAGATGAAAATGATTCGGCATGAGGACGTAGGCATGCACCTGCCAGCCCGTCTTGCCACAAGCCTCGCCCAGCGTCTCGACGAAGCGTTGGCGATCCGCATCATCCAGGAAGATCAACTCACGCCGGTCACCGCGATTCATCACATGATAAATCGCGCCGGGATACTCGACTCTCAGCTTGCGGGCCATGCCGGGAGAGTGGCCCTCACCGGCTCACTTGTCAATATCAAGAACCGACCCCTTTACGATAAGCGGCCAATGCCCAGGGCGCTTACTTTGGAGGAGTTGAGTCGGGCGATCACTCGCATGCGGAACGCGACTGGTCTGAAAGCTGGGCGATGGGCTAGTTTCCTAGCCCGCTCAAGAGATGCCCTTCCGTCGGATGCTGTGGCGCGCATAACAGCGATACTTGACCGTTATGAAGCTGAGGTTGTGTCCGGCCCGCCTAATTTCGATGTTAGAGATAGCTACCTTTCTTCAAACGCTTTTAGGTTGAACGCCTTTCTCATAGTTTTGCCGCATATCGGGTCGCAACCCAGCGTTCCGGTCGTGAAGAAACGCCATGCTGAAGTTTCGGACCGAAGCGTCCGTAAATGGCTCTTATTCGCCCGGGGAATGTGCCGCGATGAGAGCGCGGCAGAGGAATTGCGCCAATTTGTCCTCGCTTCGGAGGAGGATGTCTCTGAGCGAGCGCTGGCGGTGCGGGCTTACGCGCTGGCGGCAGGTACGAATGCCATCCCGCTTCTGGAAAGTCTTATCGAAAACAATGAGATTGGCTACGTTCCTGGTCACCCTCCTTCGGAGCCAGGTGTGCGCCTCATGACCCGTCCTCTGCAGATTGTCGCAAAGGATGAACTAGCTGGGCTGAAGCACCCAGATTTGCGCCTTAAATTCCGCGGGTATTGACATCAAAGTCATCCTGTCAGATTGATGGACAGGGAGACTTTCTGGAGCAAACGCCGGACGTATTCCATCGGCAGAAACTCTGAATAGCTGGCCTTGTCTCGATTGAGTTGGCAAGCGTTGGGTAGTTTCAGAATCTTCTCGCTCCGTGCCACGTGCAGCGTTGTTGTTTTTTGTTTTTCAATCCGCGCCGAATCGGTACAACCACCCTATGAGCAAATTGGAAAAACAACTAAACAAGTTTCTGGGGAAGAAACCAAAACTCGGCCAGGGCGTTTATCTCGCCAAGACGGCCGTCGTCTTCGGTGACGTGAAGATCGGCGACCATTCGAGCATTTGGTACAACGTCGTTCTGCGCGGCGACATCAACCGCATCGTCGTGGGCCACCACACGAACATTCAGGACAACGCCGTGTTGCATATCTCGGACGACTTCGCGTGCGTCGTCGGCAACTACGTGACGGTGGGGCACTCGGCGATTGTTCACGCGTGCAAGGTCGGTGACGAAGTGCTCATCGGCATGGGTGCGGTGATTCTGGACGGCGCAGTCATTGGCCGGCAATCCCTCATCGGCGCGAACTCGCTCGTGACCCAGGGAATGAAAATCCCGCCCGGCTCGATGGTGCTGGGCGCGCCCGCGAAAATCGTGCGCCCACTCACCGCCAAGGAGCGTGGCACCCTGAAATA